>CBIFVW010000017.1:0-25790 GCA_966186155.1 uncultured Sphingomonas sp. | reverse complement strand
AGATCGACGCCTATCGCCGCGGCATCGGCGTGTTCGAATATACCTATCGCAACTCACAGATCGCGGGCGTGACGCCGGCGACCTTCGGTTTCGCGCGTCCGAGCACTGCGGGCACCGGCGCGACCTTCGGTTCCGATCCGGCCGCCTATGCCGCCGTCACGCCGACCACGATCATTCCTGGCCTTCCTTCGATCGGCCGCCAGTATCTGGGCTATGAGCGGCTCGGCGCCACCGCGACGATGCAGTGGAAGCCGAGCGCGGGCACCGAGCTCACGCTCGACGGCGTCTGGTCGCGCTACGACCAGAACAGCAACAGCACCGGCATCACCACCATCGGCCTGAACCGCAACGGCACCAATGCCCGCGTCCTCGGCACGGGCAGCGCCGGCCTGCGGCCGATCGGCACCGCCAACGGCAATGCCGACCGCGTCGCGCTCTATGCGAACTGCGTGCCGAGCGCGATCATCGACTGCAACGGCGAGCAGGCGGGCAACGGCGTCGGCCAGACGGCGCTGCCGGGCTATCTGAACAGCCTCAACCCCAACAACCTCAATCCGTTCGACTATTACAACAATCCGGCCTCGCCCGGCTATGTCGCGACGGCGAACCAGATCGGCTACTACAACGAGCTGCTCGGCCGCCCGAACACCAAGATCCGCGCGGCACACGTCAACGGCGCCGGCCAAGCCGACTATCTCGTCCTGGACGATGTCGATTGGCGCAGCTTCGCCGACACCCAATATGGCCGGACCGATTTCAAGCAGCTGACGCTGAACGTCCATCAGGAGCTTGCGCCGGGCTTCTATGCCGATGCCACCGGCGGCTGGTCCAAGTCGGAATTCCGCGCCTATGGCCTGCTCGCCGAGTTCAACGCGATCGACCGCGACGGCTATACCTTCGACGATCGCGACGGCGGCAAGATGCCGGTGTTCAATCCGGGCTTCGACGTGGCGAACCCGAACAACTGGTCGCTGGTGAAGGGGCTGTCGACGATCCGCTACTTCACCAACACCGTGGACAACGAGTTCAAGGTGGCGCGCGTCAACTTCACCTACGAAGCGCTGCCCGAGATGGCGATCAAGTTCGGCGTGACGTCCAAGGAGTTCGCCTATGAGGGCGACCAGGGCCGCCGCAACCAGTCGATCGAAGCGATCAACCCGACGCTGGCGGAGGCGCATCTCAACATCACCGATCTCGGCCAGACCATCGGCTTCGGCCAGGGCCTGACGGTGTCGCCGGGCACGCCGACCAGCTACTACGCGCCCGATATCGACAAGTTCATCAATCAGTTCGGCATCAACTGCAATTGCGTGAACAAATGGGGCGATTTCCGCGCCGTGGTCGACGGCCGCCAGCGTTCGGGCGTCACCGAGAACGACGTGTCGGGCTATTTCCAGGTCGATTATGACGTGAACCTGCTCGGCCGCCCGCTTCGCGGCAATGTCGGCCTGCGGGTCGCCAACACCCGGGTGTCGGGTTCGGGCAATGTCGGCGGCGCCGACGGCGTCGCGGGCCTCGCGGTGACCGCCAAGAACGAATATTGGGACTGGCTGCCCTCGATGAACGCCAATTGGGAAGTGGCGGACAACTTCATCGTCCGCTTCGCCGCGTCGAAGGTGATGTCGCGCCCGCAGCTCGCCAGCCTGACGCCGGGCACGACCGCGTTCACGACCAGCCTGAACGCGAACGGCACGGCGCCGTCGCTGACGGTGGGCAACCCCTATCTCAATCCGTTCCGCGCGACCAATCTCGACCTCAGCTTCGAGAAGTATTTCGCGCACAACGGCCTGATCGCGGTCAATCTGTTCAAGAAGAACATCGACACCTTCCCGCAGCAGATCGCGCTCGAGGCGCCGCTCTCGGCGGTGTTCGAGCCGGAGGTGTACCAGCAGGTGCTCGGCTTCATCACCAACGCCGCGCTGCTCAATTACACCACGAACGGCGGCACCTGGGCGGTACGGCAGTTCAAGGATGCGCCGGGCGGCGACATCAAGGGCATCGAAGTCAATCTGCAGACCGACTTCTTCTTCCTGCCCGGCTTCCTGAAGAATTTCGGCGTGACGGCGAACTACACGCACATCGACTCGAGCCTGAGCTATCTGACGGGCACGGTGCTCAACACGTCCCAGACCGTCTCGGGCACGGCCGCGAACACCTATGCCGAGGGGCCGTTCCTCAACACCTCGCCGGACTCGTTCAACGCGACGCTCTATTACGAGGACAGCAAGTTCTCGGCCCGCATCTCGGGGGCGTACCGCACCCGCTACGTGAACCGTTTCCCGCTTTCGACCGGCACCTGCTCGGTCGGCACCACCACCGTGGGCGGCGGGCCCTGCAACTCGCCGGTGTTCGCGGATTTCGGCTATAACGAGGACCAGCTGAACATCGACTTCGCTATGTCCTATTCGGTGACCGATTTCGCCAGGCTGACGCTCGAGGGCCGCAACCTGACCAACGAGCCGCAATACCGCACCATGTACGCGGCGAACCCGGTCACCCAGAGCTATGCCAGCACCGGCCGGATCATCACCGGCGGCCTGCGCCTGGTCTTCTGACGCCTGGGGGGAGGCGGGAGCGGCGCGTCGCCCGCGCCGCTCCATCCCCCCGCTTTGCCTAGCTCGGCCGGCGCGCGGGATTCCGGGCGCCGGCCGTTTCTTGCCTGGAGACCGGACGATGACGCGCTTTCTCCTCCCCGCCGCGGCGCTCATGGCGGGCGCCTGCACCGCGCATGCCGGCGACCGGCCGGCCGGTCCGGTCCCGGCCTTCCCGGGTGCCGAAGGTGCCGGAGCCCTGTCGCTCGGCGGACGGGGCGGGCAGGTGCTGTTCGTCACCAGCCTCGAGGATGGCGGCCCCGGCAGCCTGCGGGCGGCCGTGGAAACCAAGGGGCCGCGCACCATCCTGTTCCGCGTCTCGGGAACCATCCGCCTGGTCAAGCCGCTCGTGATCCGCGAAGGCCGAGTCACCATCGCGGGACAATCGGCGCCGGGCGACGGCATCACGCTGCGCGACCAGCGGCTGCAGATCGCGGCCGACGACGTGGTGGTCCGCTACATCCGCGCGCGCCTCGGCGACGAATCCAGGACCGAGTCCGACGCGATCTGGATCAGCAAGGGGCGCCGGATCATCCTCGACCATGTCTCGGCGAGCTGGTCGGTCGACGAGACCCTCTCCGCCTCGGCCAACTACGCGAGCCCGGACGAGGGCTTTTACGACCTCACGGTGCAATGGTCGATCATCTCGGAATCGCTCACTCACTCGCTCCACGCCAAGGGCGAACATGGCTATGGCAGCCTGATCCGCGGCGGTCGCGGATCGAAGGCGAGCTTCCATCACAATCTCTGGGCCAGTCACGCGGCGCGGATGCCGCGGCCGGGCAATTACAGCGGTCCCGAGGTCGATCCAGAGGGAGCCTATTTCGATTTCCGGTCGAACGTCTTCTACAATTGGGGCGGAGGCCGCGCGGGCTACAATGCCGACAAGGCGACGCTGTCCCGGTACAATTTCGTCGACAACGCCTATGTCGCCGGGCCCGATTCGAAAAAGCCGATCGCCTTCGACGAGGCCGACACGCTGGCCAGGGCGTGGTTCGCCGGCAACAGCATGAACGGCGTGATCCCGGCGGACCCGTGGAGCCTCGTCACTGGCGTCCAGCCCGAGGGCTATCGCCTCGCCGCGCCGATCGACATGCCGCCGGTGACGCGGGACAGCGCGGCGGATGCCTATGACGAGGTGCTGGCCGGCGCCGGCGCGTCGAAGGCGCGCGACGCCGTGGACCAGCGTGTCGTGGCGGGCGTCCGCGACCGGACCGGCCGGCAGATCGACAGTCAGAAGGACGTCGGCGGCTGGCCCGAGCTCAGGAGCCTGCCGGCGCCGAAGGACGGCGACGGTGACGGCATGCCCGATGCCTGGGAGGCGGCGCATGGCCTCAACCCGCGCGATGCGTCCGACGGCAACCGCGACCGCAACGGCGACGGTTGGACCAACCTGGAGGAATGGCTCGCCGATCTGGTGCGGTGACGCCTCGGTCAGCCGCGCGCCCGGCGCAGCAGCAGGACCCCTCCGACGCCCACGCCGCCCGCGGCCGCGACGATGATGCCGGTCGAGAGCGGCGAAAGCCCATGGGGCCGCTCCACCGCCGCGGCTGCGCGCGCTGCCCCGGCTTCGGGGGCCGTCACGCTGCCGGTGGAGACCGGGACGAAGCCGCCCTCGGTCAGCTCCATCGTCGAGAGATCGAGCCCCATGCCGCTGGCGCCCTTGGACACCGCCGTGCGGATGTCGCGCAGCTGGCTGGGATTTCCCTTGGCGCGCTCGACGGCGCCGTCGATCAGCGCCGCCTGCACGAACAGCGATTCGGCGAGCTCCTGCTTCTGCGCGTCGGTCGCGCCGGCGAACTCGCGCGACTGGCTGAGGGCGCGGGCGGCCTGGGCGCGCACGGCGTCGTTGGTCGCGCGGCTGGGCGTGTCGTTGCGCCCGCGGCTGGCCTGCCACGCATTGATCCACCACAGCGCATAGGCGTCGGCGACATTGTCGATCCGGATGCCATAGGGCGCCGCGGCCGCGCCGATCTTGTCGATGATGTCGCCCGACGCGAACAGGTTCTGCAGGTCCTTCGCCCCCGCGGGATCGACGGCGCGGGTCTTCTCGACGAAGCGGGCGAGGTTGGCGGTCCGGCGCGCCTTGGACGGCGTATAGTGGATCACCGCCGGATCGATCGGCCCCGCCGCTTCGCGCGGATCGCCCATCAACGCGCGCTGCGACGGCGCCGCGCGGCGGATCTCGCGGTCCTGCGACCGCTGCCGCGCCACCTGGTCGCGCAGATGCATGCCGAGCTGATCGGTGCCGGTGACCGAGGGTATGATGACGCTCCACCCCCAGACATCCTGGGCGGCTGCCGTTCCGGACCATGCCGCGCTGATCGCGAGGGCTAGGGCCGGCCCTAGTGGGAGTAGACGCTTCATCATACGCTCCTTTCGCAAACGCGATCGGGGAGAGCGGAGATACTCCGCTCTCCCCGCTGCTGGGAAGGTGTTTTACTGCTTGCGGGCCATACCGCTGAGACCTTCGCCGATCGTCTTGATGACGGTGCTGGCGGTGTTCATCAGGAAGGAGAATTCCTGACCCGCGACCTGCAGGTCGGTCGAAGCCTTGGTCGACCGGTTGCTGCCCTGCTTGTCGAGCGCCTTGGCCATCTTGTCCATGTCCTCGACCTTCTTGTCGAGCGCCGCGGCCATCGAGTCCGCGATGACCTGGAGCCAGCTGCGGGCCTTGCCGCCGCGCGACCGGGACTTGGCCTGCTCCTCGCCGCTCTTGAAGGCCTCGGCGAGCTTGTCGAACATGTCGCGCGAGTCCTGCTGGGCGGCGCGCTGGAGCTCGCCCTGCTGCGACGGGGACAGGCCGAAGGTCTGGGCGAGCTCGGCGACCGCCTCCGCGATGTTGGCCGGGCCGCCGGTGGTGCCGGTCGCGGCCGAGAAGGCGTTCTGCGCCGCGTTGATGATCCCCGGCGGGAGGCCGAGCTGCTGGCCGAGCTGCTGGATCACTTCCTTCGCGATCGCCGCGCCGATGGTGCGGACCGCGATCGAGGCCCAGCCGGCAGGGCCCATCGCCAGGGAAGCGAGGTTGACAGGATTGACCAGCGAACTGGTGATACCGCTCAAGAAGCTCATGACCGTTCCTTTCAGATCAGAAATTCGGGCTCCTGCCGGGGAGCTCACCGGTTGCGACTGCCCGCCGCCACGGAGGAGAGATTGGCCCGGATCGCTCCCGCGCGCGCTCGACGATTCGTTTAGCCGGGCTAAACGAATCGCTTAGGATCGCGCTCATTCGAGCGGCAGGAAGAGCAGTCCCGCCAGGCTGTTGAGTTCGCGGACGCCGTCGAGGTCGAGCTTGCGGATCGCGTTGTTCATGTGGGTGCGCACCGTGTTCTCGGTCATGTTGAGCAGGGTGCCGATGTCGCCATTGGCGCGGCCCCAGCCGAGGAAGCGCAGCACCGCCGCCTCGTTGCGAGTGAGCGTCTGGAGCGCGGCGAGATGGAGCAGCGGCACGCGCCAGCCGACGACGGTGAACTCGCCGATCTGGACCTCGCGCGCGTGCGCCTCGCGACGCGCCTCGGACTCGCGCAGCAACTCGACCAGGCGCGCGAGCTCCTCCGCGTCGGCGGCGCCATGCTGGGCTGGCGCGAGCGCGGGGGACATCTGCGCCGCGCTCGTCACGGCCGACCCGTCCGCTGGAGCACGCCGCCGACGATGCTCTCGCGCGAGCTCAGTTCGGCCGTCACCGCCTGGGCGAGCAGCGGGAGCGTGAGGATCACGACGAAGACCGCCGCCGCCGCCTTGATCGGCATCGACATCGAGAAGACGTTGAACGACTGTGCGAAGCGGTTGAGGAAGCCGAGCGCCGCGTCGATCACGTAGAGCACGGTGAGCACCGGCGCCGCGAACAGGAAGGCGAGCGCGAAGAGCCGGCCGAACTCGCCCTCGAAGAACTGGACGGCGCGCATGTCCACCGCCAACCCGCCCGGACCCAGCGGCCAGACCATATAGCTCGCCATCACCGTGCCGACGAGCAGGGTCAGCCCGCCCGCGGTGACGAAGACGACCTCGGCGAAGCGCCCGAGCAGGATGCCGGTGAGCGAAGTGGTGGTGCCGCTCAGCGGGTCGACGAGTTGCCCGATCGTGGCGCCGACCTTGGTGTCGATGATCTCGCCCGCCGAAGCGAGCGCCCACATGACGGTGCCGAAGAACAGCCCGATGATCCCGCCCGCCGCGGCTTCCTTGAAGAGCATCGTCGCCCAATCCATCGCAGTGAGATTCGCGGGCGCGAAGTCGGGCTGTATCGCCAGCGCGACGAGGCCGAAGGTGACGATGATGCTGTTGCGCACCGTCCCCGGCATCACTTCGCGCGAGAAGATGGGCACGAGGACGAAGGCGAAGGCAAAGCGCGTGGCGGCGACTCCCACCGTCAGCAACTGGTCGAGCCAGGGCATCGCGGCGAACAGCGGGATGCCGATACCCGGAGGCGCGGCCTCGATCATCGACCCACTCCGGCAAGGCCGCTGAAGATCGCGTCGGCATAGCCGTAGAGCGTTCCCGCCATCAGGCTCGCGGTCACGAAGATGCTGATCACGATCGCGAAGAATTTGAGCGTGTATTGGAGCGTCTGCTCCTGGAGCTGGGTCGCGGCCTGGATGATCGCCACGACGAGCCCGACCACCGACGCCGCGATGATCGGCGGCGCCGAGAGCAGCAGCACCAGCCACAGCGCCTGGGTGGTCAGCGTGACGACGTCGTCGCTCATCGGGCGGCTCCGTCACGCATAGGAGAGCACCAGGCCATGGGTGAGCTTCACCCAGCCGTCGACGAGCACGAACAGCAGGATCTTGAACGGCAGCGAGATGGTGACCGGCGACAGCATCATCATGCCCATCGCCAGCAGGATGTTCGAGATCACCATGTCGATGACCAGGAAGGGCAGGAAGATCAGGAAGCCGATCTGGAAGGCGAGCTTGAGCTCCTTCACCACGAAGGACGGGATGACGACGACGAAGTCGCTGTCCTTGAGCTGGCTCGCCTTGGCCGGGTCGCCGATCCGCTGCTGAGTGCGCAGGAAGAAGGCGCGCTCGCGCGGGTCGCTGTGCTTCATCAGGAACTCGCGTAGCGGCTCCTTGGCGCGATCGGCGGTGGCGAAGATGTCGCCGGTGCTCTCGATCGGATTCTCCTTGGCCTGGGGCTCGCCGGGCATGGTGGGCGTGGCGGGCCCCTCGACCGCCGCGGCGGCCTGCATCTTCTCGAGCGTCGGATACATGACGAACACCGAAAGGATCAGCGCCAGCCCGTTGAGCACGAGGTTGGGCGGCACCTGCTGGAGGCCGAGTGCGTTGCGGACCAGGCTCAGCACGACGACGATCTTGGTGAAGCTCGTGACCATGACGGCGAAGAAGGGTGCGAGCGCGATCAATATGACCGTGATCAGCGCCGAGCCGGGAGTGAACTCGGCAAGGTTCATGCGCGCGCCTCCGCCGCGGATGCTTCGGTTTCCGCGTCGCTTTCGGCCGGACCGGGAACGGGCTCGTCCGCGATCACCGCTCGCTCCTCGATCAGGACCGCGAACCGGTCGCCCAGCTGGACCAGCTCGCCGCGCGCGAGCGGCCGGCCGGCGACGAGCAGCTCGACCGGCATGCCGTCGGTCAGCGGCCCGAGGGGCAAGGTCATGCCCGGCCGCAGCTCGGCCAGGCTGGCGGCGCTGGTCATGCGATCGGGCAGGCGCAGTGTCAGCGGTACGGCGAAGTCGCGAGCGGGTCCGGGGGAATCGTCGGCCATCGGCGCTCCTTGGGGATGCGGGGTGAAGCTTCCGGAAGCGAGGTCGAGCTGGCCGGCCAGGCCGCCCGCCGCTTCCGTTTCGATCGTGGCGGCGGGACGCGCGCCGATCAGGACAAGGTCGCCGGGCGCCAGGTCTCCCGCCTCGCAGATCGCCAGGCGGGGTCCCTGGACCGTGATGCGCAGCGTCACGGGGGTCATGGCGGGCGAGGGTGGCAGCGCGCGCGCCTCCGCTTCCCAGTCGGACCGACGGGGATGGTGGACCGGCAACGCGATCTCGCCCGCCCTGCCATCGGCTTCGAAGGCGAGGACGATGCTTTCCTCCGGCTCGCCTTCGATCATGCCGGCGGGCTCGAGCGCGAGCCCCAGGGCTTGCTCCGCAGCGGCGAGCAGCGGCTCGGCCGAGTCGAGCGCCGCCACCGCCTCGGCCACGCGCTCTTCGTGGAGCGGGGGACTGGAGCGAAGCCGGAACAGAACGCCGTCGCTGCAGGAGAACCAGAAACCCGCTGAAACCGTGTGAAGAACGGAGACGGTCAGCCCGCCTGCCTCGAGCAGGCCGCCGACGCGCCTCGCCAGCTCGGTCGCTTCGGAATCGAGGCGACGGAGCCGAGTCAGTCCGTCGAGGCGCAGCGCCGTAGCCATCAGAGCCTCGGCCCCGTCGCTTCGCCGGGCAGCGCCGAGCGGCCGGGCCAGCGCGCGAGCAGCGTGATCGATCCCGTGGTCACGCCCACCAGCATCGTCTCGCCACGCGCTTCGATCAGCACCACGCGCTCGCGCTGGCCGAGAGGCATCGATCGCAGGAACCGGATCGGCTGCTCGCCCTCGCCATTCGAGCCGACGCCGAGCTGACGATCCTGCAGCTTCTTGAGCAGCCAGATCACGCCCCAGGCCATTCCCAGCACGAGCGCGAGCGCCACCACGATCGCGACGATCGACGAAACTACCGCTCCGATTCCCATGTGCTTTGCCGGTCTCCTGAGAGGGTCAGTTGGTTGCGGGCTCGAGCTGCCCGGCGGTCGCGTCCATGTCGTGCCACATCGGCGCCTCCCCGCTGCGCGCCTTGGCGGCCCAGAGGATCACCGCGGCGATCGCGTCGAACAGGTCCTCGGGCACGATTTCGCGAATCTCTCCGCGGGCCCACAGGGTGCGCGCGGTCTGGACGTTGCGGATGATCGGCACGCCCGCCGCCTCGGCCTCGCGGCGCATCGCGGCGGCGAGCTCGCCCATGCCCTTGGCCGCGATAATCGGCACCGGGCAGGTCTCCTGATCATAGTCGAGCGCGATCGCGATGTGGGTGGGGTTGACGAGCAGGGCGGCCGATGCGCGCGTGGCGCCGAGCGTGTTCTGGTTCGCCCATTCCTGATGCATCTCGCGCCGCATCGACTTGACCTGCGGGTCGCCCTCGTCCTCGCGATGCTCGCGCTTGATGTCGCGGCGGCTCATCTTCATCTTCTTGATGAAGCTGTGCTTCGCGTAGAGCCGGTCGGCGACCGCCACGAGGAGGAACACGCCGACGGTCATGCCCAGCATCTGGAGCGTGAGCGAATAGGTCTGGCCGAGCGCCGCCATCGCGGCGCCGGGCCCGCTATCGTCGATGGGCGAGGTGCCGGCGAGCCGGATCAGGTTCCCCGAGCTCATCAGCGCGCTGCGCACGACCAGATAGGCGATGGCGCAGATCAGCGCGACCTTGACCAGGGTCTTGGCGAGCTCGAACAGCCCGTCCTTGCCGAACATGCGCTTGAGGCCTTCGATCGGGTTCATCTTCTCGAGCCCGAACTTGATCTTCTCGGTGGTGAGGATCGGTCCGACCTGGAGGAATTCGGCGAAGGTGGCGAGGACCGCCACGGGAACCAGCGTCACGAGCGAGATCCGGACCAGCGTCCAGGCCGCATCTGCGCCGATCGCGGCGGCGCTCCGCTCGAAGGGCAGGCTGACGGCGCTCGCGATCGTGTCGCTGGCGAGCCGCGCCAGCTCGTTGCCGACATAGCCCGATGCCGCAAGGAAAAGCACCAGCCAGGCGAGCGTGAGCAGCCCGGTGCCAAGGTCCTTCGACTTGGCGACATCGCCTTTCTTGCGCGCATCGCGCAGCTTCTTCGGTGTCGGAAGCTCGCTCTTGTCCGCGCCGTCATTGCCTTGGGCCACGCAACCGCATCTCCCCTGTACGAGCTCGCCGCACCCTTGCCTTTGGCGGCGCGGATGCGGGAGCTCGTCAGCCCGGGCAGGTAGTTGTCGAAAGCCCGTGGGGCGCGGCGATCGATGCCTTAAAATCCGGCAGACGAGCCGTGGCGGTCAACCGGCAAAATCGGGATGAGGATGCAAGGGTATCAAGCTAAGCCATTGATTTTATTATAAGCGTGCGAGTCGCCCGGCGACGAGATGTGCGGTGGATGCGATGAAATCGGGGCTGCATTCGTTTCAGTATCGTCACAGTAGAAAAGGTTCCCGGTGCGACGAACCGTTCATCGTGCGATATGAACGCATTGTCGTGCCACAATGCTATTAAGAAAAGCGCGTAAGTTGACTTGAAAATGCAAGAAAACATCGACACGATTTAGGAACTTCCGGCCGGGCAGGACGGGAGTGTGGGGCATCGTGCAGGACAACTGCTGGCAGGGACTGGCCAGTAGATTGGGGAGCGATGCGATATGGTACGTGCGTTTGGTAACGCGGTCGGCTGGGCGATCGCGGTCGGGGCTGCCACGCTGGGGACACCCGCGGAAGCGCGGGACGATCCGCCGCCGCCGCCCCCTTGTCCGCTCACTGCGACGCTGCGGATAGCCGACGAGGCTTCGCTGCGGGGGATTCAGTCGCTCAGCCAGTGCACGGCGATCGTGGCCCCCGCCATGCCCGGCGAAGCATCGCCGCCGCCTCCGAACATCCGGATCTCGCCCGATCAAGGGCCGGCCGGCCCTTCCGGCGCTTCCTTCCGCTTCGCCTCGGCATCCGCCAGGGACGCGGCGGGCCCGATGCGCGTGGCCGCGATCGCGCCGCGCGCCAGCGAGCCCGCGTCGCTCGGGCCGGTCGACGCCGAGGGCATCCTCGCGATGCGGCCGATGTCGTACACCACGCAATATGACGCGGTCATCAGCCGCGCGGCGGCGCGGCACCGCATCGACCCGCTGCTGCTGCATGCAGTGATCGACCAGGAATCGCGCTACCGCGCCAACGCCACCAGCCGGGCGGGCGCCCGCGGACTGATGCAGCTGATGCCCGGCACCGCCCGCATGCTCAACGTGCCGGGAGGCGCCATCACCGATCCCGAGGCCAATGTCGACGGCGGCGCGCGGCTGCTGCGCCGGCTCCATGGGCGGTTCAACGATTTCACGCTGACGCTCGCCGCCTACAATGCGGGCGAGGGCGCGGTCCTCAAATACGGGAACAAGGTGCCGCCCTATCCCGAGACCCAGGACTATGTCCGGAAGGTGCTGGCCAGGTACGACAAGCTGGTGGCGGAGCAGACGGCCGGGGCGCGCTGATCGTGGCACGCACGCTTTCGCTCCGGCGCATCCGGGCGCTGCCCCTGCGCGCGGCCGACATCCTGCTCGTCGGGGTGCTGGTGACGGTCGTCATGCTGATGATCGTGCCGATGCCGCCGCTCGCGCTCGACGTGCTGATCGCCACGAACATGACGATCGGCATCCTGCTGCTCTTGAGCAGCATGTACGTCACCAAGCCGCTCGACTTCTCGACCTTCCCGACCGTGCTGCTGCTGTCGACATTGTTCCGGCTGGCGATCAGCATCTCGACCACGCGGATGATCCTGACCGAGATGAACGGCGGTCATATCGTCCAGCAGTTCGGCGAGATGGTAGCGGGCGGCAATCTGGTGGTCGGCCTGGTGGTGTTCCTGATCATCACCGTCGTCCAGTTCATCGTGATCTCGAAGGGTGCCGAGCGCGTCGCGGAAGTCGCGGCGCGGTTCAGCCTCGACGCGATGCCCGGCAAGCAGCTGTCGATCGACAGCGACTTGCGGTCTGGGATCCTCAGCAAGGACGAGGCGCGCGAGAAGCGCCGCACGCTTGAGCTCGAGAGCAAGCTCCATGGCAGCCTCGACGGTGCGATGAAGTTCGTGAAGGGCGATGCGATCGCCTCGATCGTGATCGTGCTGGTCAACCTGATCGGCGGTCTCGCCGTGGGCATGCTCTATCACGACATGTCGGCGGGCGAGGCGGCGACCACCTTCTCGATCCTGACGATCGGTGATGGGCTGGTGGCGCAGGTGCCGGCGCTGTTCTCGGCGATGGCGGCGGGCCTGCTCGTCACGCGCACGACCGACGAGGAGCGCGACCGCGACCTGGGCCCGGCGATCGCCCGCCAGATCTCGGGCAAGCCGCATGTGCTGATGGTGGCCGGAGGCCTCGCCGTCCTTCTCGGACTGGTGCCCGGCTTCCCGACGCTCGTCTTCTTCGCGCTCGCCGCGATGCTGCTCCTCGGCGGCGTGTTCAGCCATCCCGTCTCGGCCGCATGGATCCGCGGCCGGATCGGCCTCGCGCCCGCCGCCAGCGCCGGGCCGCCCGGCGAGGCGCTGATCGAGGCGAAGGCGCTTCCGGCGCTCGACGCGCTGCGGTTGACGGTGGGCATCCCCGCCGAGCACCCCGACTTCCGAGCGCTTACCGAGCGGGTGAGCACGGGAATCGCGGCGCTGCAGGAACGCAGCGGCGTCGCGATTCCCGATTTCCGGATCGTCGCCGATACGAGCATCGGGGAGGGCGGCTGGGCCCTGTCGGCGCATGACGCGCCATTGGGCGCTGGTGTGGCGGGGGACGGCGGGCTGCCCGCCGCGATCGGCGGCGAGGTCGAGCGGCTGCTCGAACGCAACCTGGTGTTGTTCCTCGGGCTGCAGGAAGTCACGGACCAGCTCAACCGGCTCGGCGAGAGCCATCCGGAAGTGGTCAAGGAAGCGGTGCGCGCGGTCCCCACCGGCCGCATCGGCGAAGTGCTCCGGCTGCTCGCCGAGGAGCAGGTGCCGCTCCGCAACTTCCGCGACGCCATCGAGGCGATCGGCGATGTCGGGCAATATGAGCGCGAGGCCGTGGCCATGGCCGAGCGCGTCCGCGTCGCGATGCGTCGCCATCTCATCGCGCCGCTCTGCGACAAGGGCCGGCTGCGCGTGCTGATCGTCGGCAACACGCTCGAGGACACGATCCGCCAGACGCTCACGCCGGTGGACGGCCATATGCGGCTCGCGATCAATCCGCACCAGATGCGGGCGCTCAACGCGCTGCTCGCCGAGCAGGTCGGCGCGAGCGGCGCGCGCGCGATCCTCACCGCGCAGGACCTGCGCCGTCCGCTCCGCCTGCTGATCGCCGGGGACCTGTTCGAGGTGCCCGTGATCTCCTTCAACGAGCTCAACCCGGCGGTTCCTCTGGACATCGTCGGCGAGCTCGACGCCGCCCCCGAAAGCCTGGCGAGCCAGGTGCAAGACGAGTTTGCGCTATGATCCCGTCGCCGCGTTGCCTGATGACCCTCTTGTGCGCCGCGATGGTGCCGATGTCCGCAGCCGCGGAGGTGCTGCCCTTTTCCGACAAGACCATCACGCTCACCGCCCGCAGCCAGCGGGTCGACGCGCTGATCGTCGACCTGTTCGGCCAGGCCGGACTGAAGGTGAAGGTCAGCTCGGCGGTCACCGGCAAGGTCAACGGCGTCTTCGTCGGCAGCCCGAAGAAGATCTGGGGGCAGCTCTCGAAGGCGTTCAACCTGGTCGCCTTCTATGACGGCGCCGTCGTCCGCGTCTATGCGAGCGGCGAGATCCAGTCGCGCAGTTTCGCTTCGGCGGACCCGGCGGGCGTGGTGCGCGAAGCGCGCAGGATGCGGCTCGTCGACGGCGCGAACACCGTCGTCGCCACGCAGAACATGGTGAGCGCCAGCGGCGTGCCGGCGTTCCTCGACCGCGTCGCCCAGCTGGCGGGCACCACGACGGGCGGCGGGATCATTCCCGCCTCGGCGACGTCACCCAACGCCGGGGTGATCTCGCCGCTGCTCGGCCCCGCGCCGATGGAGACGGTGAGCACCGCGCCGCTGCGCTCCCGCCTGATCAGCGCCGCGACCACGCGCTCGCCCTATGAGGTGCGGATCTTCTATCTCCGCTATGCGCGGGCGGACGATACGATCCAGAAGAGCTTCGATCGCACCATCACCATCCCGGGCGTCGCGTCGATCCTGCGCGGAATGATGGGCGACGGGCGCCCCTCGAACACCGTCTCCACCAGCGGCGGCAATTTCGACCTCCAGCGCCAGTCGCTGCCCCGGCTCGGCGGGCGCGGGCTCAACGCCGTGCCGCCCGACGAATCGCAGCGCAGCTTCGATCAGCAGGGCACGCCCGGGCTCGACACGGTGGTCGTGAAGGAAGCGGCGGTGCGCGACGTCAACGGCCCGCGCGTCGAGGTCGATCCGACCAACAACGCGGTGCTGATTCGCGATCGCCCCGAATCGATGACCGTGTACGAGGACATCGTCCGCGCGCTCGACGTCGAGCCGCGTGGCGTGGAGATCGAGGCGACGATCCTCGAGCTCGACACGAGCAAGCTCAAGGAGCTCGGGCTCGACTTCGGCTTCAAGACCGGCGGCTTCGGCGCGTTGTTCGGGGGCAACGCGACCAACCCGACCAGCGATTTCTCGGGCGGCAACATCGCCGCGGCCTATCTCACCGGCTCGCTCGATCTGTTCGCGGTGCGGATCACCGCGCTCGAGAAGAGCGGCGCGCTGCACGTCATCTCGCGGCCGCGGCTGAGCACGCTCAACAACATCCCTGCGGTGTTCAACAACCAGGTCCAGTATTTCGTCCGCGTCGCCGGCGACCGGCAGGTCGACTTGTTCCCGGTGACCGCCGGCATGGTGATGCGAGTCAATCCGTCGATCCTGTACGACGGCGGCGAGCTTCGCACGCGCCTGTCGATCGAGATACTCGACGGCTCGCCCACCGGGCTGATCGTCGACGGCATCCCCGCGGTGAAGCAGTCGAGCATCAACACCAGCGCCGTGGTGAAGCAGGGCGAGAGCCTGTTGATCGGCGGCATGACCGTCGACACGCAGTTCGACTACAAGTCGAAGGTGCCGGTCGCCGGCGACATCCCGATCCTCGGCCAGGCCTTCCGCAAGCGGAAGAAGGGCGGCCAGCATCTCGAGCGGATCTTCCTGATCACGCCGCGCATCCTGTCGCAGCGTCCCGGCACGCCGCAGCCGGTGGCGACCAACCCGATCCCGCTCGAACAGCTCGAGGCGGCGGCCAAGGGCAAGAAGCCGCGGAGGAAGAAGCGGTGAACGTGCCGTTCGCCCCCCTGATGGTAGGCACGATGGTGCTGCGCGTGCTCAGCGGGCGGCTGAGCGGGGCGGAGCATCGGCTGCACGCGGGCAAGTTCGTGCGGGTCGGCCATGGCTTCGATCATGACATCGTCCTTCGGGATCCCACGACGCGTGGCGTCTCGATCGAGCTCGATCTCGGCGACGACGTCGCGAGCGTGCGTGTCGTGGCGGGGCAGGTCAGCCTGTTCGGCCGCCCGGTCGCGGCGGGCGAGCAGGTCAGCCTGCCGCCCTATGTCCCGATGATGATCGGCGGCTTCGCGGTCGCGGTCGGGGACCCCGGCTCGGACCGCTGGGAAGAGGCGCAGCGGCTCTCGTCGATGGTCGCTCCCGCCGGTGCGGCGCAGGAAGTCGCGCACGAGCGCGCGGCGATCGGCGAGCGCATGGCGACGCGGCTCTATCCGATGCGCGGCGCGCTCTCGCTCGAGCGGCGCTGGCCCGCTTATGCCGCGGCGATCGCCGTGCTGCTCCTGCTGTTCGCGCTGGCGGGGCCGGCGGCGCAATGGGTGTCGCGGCAATTCCACGATCCGGCGGCCGACCGGTCCGCGCTCGCCGCGGCGGGCTTTCGCGACCTCACCGTGACCGAGGGGCCGTCGGGGCCGGTCATCCGTGGCATCGTCCGCGACGATGCGGCATTGGCGCGACTCCGCCAGCTGGTCGCCGAGCGCTTCGGCCCGGCGACGCTCGACGTCGACACGATGGACGGGCTCGCGGCCTCCGCCACCGACCTTCTCCGCGCGCAGGGCGTCGACGGCGAGGCGGCGCCGCGCCGGGGCAACGCGCTGCTCGTCACTGCCGAGTTCCTGCCGTCGGATCGCCAGGCCGAGCTCGAGCGGCTGATCCGGCAGGACGTGCCAGGCGTCACGCGCGTCTATTTCGCCGCCGACGGCAAGCGCGGCGACCGCGACCTCCAATATTTCTTCTCGGGCTCGGACTATGGCCTCGCCACCTATGTCGAGGGCGACCCGGGCTACATCACCACCGCCGACGGAACCCGCTGGTTCGCGGGCGCGCAGGTGCCGACCGGGCACCGCATCGTCTCCATCGGCAACGGCCGCGCCAGCTTCGAGCGCGACGGCCAGATCGAGGAACTCGTCCTTGGGCCCAGCGCGCCGCCGACCCAGGACAAGCCTAGCACCGCAGGCGGCCAGACCACCGGAGGGACGCATTCATGACGAACCCGATCAACAGCGCGACGCTGGGCACATTGGTGTCGCTCGGCGCGATGGGCACGACCGATGCCCGCAGCGGCAAGGGCAATTGGTTCGAGGCTTTCGGCGAAGCTTGGGGCAAGGCGCTCGACACCCAGGCGGACGCGATCACCGCGCAGGCGGACGTGGTGTCGCAGGGCGGCGACAAGCCGTCGGACATCACGCAGCTGACCACCGAGTCGATGCGGATGAGCTTCATGGCCAACAGCTCGCACACTTCGATCGACAGCGTCTCCAAGGCGCTCGAGACCATGGCGCGGAAGAGCTGATCATGGGCATCGAAGCGATCGGATCGCTGCTCGCCTCGGCCGGCGCGGCGGGAACGGCGGGTGTCGGCCAGCGCGCCTTCGACCTGCTGCCGCCCGGCGACGGCGGCGGTATCGCCCCGCAGCTGGAGGCGCGGTTCCATGCAGCGCTCGAGAAGCTCGGCGGCATCGAGGCCGCGGTGCCGGCCGGGCCGATCCCGCCGGCGCTGAAGGGCATGTTCAACGCGCTCGACCAAGTGAACGTCCAGGCCCGCTCCGTCTCACGCTACGCCGAGGCGGCCGAGGCGAGCGGCGGGCAGCTCACGCCGGGCGAGATGGTGCAGCTGACGATGAAATGCTCGGAATTCATGTTCCAGGCGCAGCTCACCTCGAACATCGCCAACCGGAGCTCGGACGGCGTGCAGCAGCTGTTCAAGCAGCAATGAAGGCGCGGCCTCTCCTCGCCGCGGCGCTGCCGTTGATGCTGCTCCTCGCCGGCTGCGGCCGGCAGGAAGTCTATGGCAAGCTCACCGAGAGCGCCGCGAACGAGATGGTCGCCGTGCTGAGCCAGGCCGGCATCGAGGCCAGCAAGGTCGAGGGCGAGAAGGAGAATTGGAGCATCACGGTCAGCCAGGGGGACTTCGCCCGCGCAGTCGAGACGCTGCGCGCGCACGGCCTGCCGCACGAGCAGTACGACTCGCTCGGATCGGTGTTCAAGAAGGAAGGCTTCACCTCGACTCCGCTCGAGGAGCGCGCGCGGCTGGTCTACGGCCTGTCGCAGGAGCTGAGCCGGACGATCAGCGACATCGACGGCGTGGTCCAGGCGCGCGTGCACCTGACGATGCCCGAAGCCGATCCGCTCTCGCGCGAGGCCAAGCCCTCGGCGGCGTCGGTGTTCGTCAAATACCGCACCGGCTTCGACCTGCGCAGCCAGACCGGGGCGATCAAGGCGCTGGTCACCAACGCGATCGACGGGCTGACCTATGACCGCGTGTCGGTGGTGATGGTCCCGGCACAGACGCTGCCGATGCTGCCCGAGAAGGAGGGCATGGTCTCCGTCGCGGTGCTGCTCCGCGCGCTGGTCGCCGCGGTTGCGCTGGCGGTGCTCGGCTTTGCCGGCCGGGCGCTGTGGCGGATGCGCCGGCCCAAGGCGGGGCTGCCGGACACGGTGCGGCCGTGAACGGCGAGCTCCGGCGGCGCCGCCTCGCCTTGCTGGCAGCCGCCGTGCCGGCCGGCCGGGGTGCGCGGTTCGCCGGCCGGCTGCGCGGCGATCCCGTGCCGCGCTTCTCGGACCTGGCGAAGCTGCCCGACTGGCTCGACGCGCCGGCGGAAGCGCGCGAGCGCATCGCCGCGCTGGCGGGCCTGCTGCGCTACCGTCGTGCGATCGACGCGGAGCTTTCCGGGCCCAGGCTGGCGCGCCTGGCTGCGGCCGTGGGCGAGGAACTGCTCGACGCGGCGTGCGGCGTCGAGATCGACGTGGACGCCGCGCCCGAGGCCCTGCCGCCGCCGGAGCGGATCGCGGAGGAGGGCAGGGCGCTGCTCGAGGCGGCTCTGCCCTTGTCGCTCGCCCCGGCCTGGCCGGGCGCGCGCGATGACGCCGCGGCGCGCGCATTGGCCCTCCGGGCGCATGCGATCGAGAGGGAGCTGGCATGAGCTTCCATCTGGTACATGCGGACGCGGCGACGTTGCTCGGCAGCGATCGCGCCGTGATCAAGCGCGCCGAGCGCGTCGATTTCGCCGATGCGGTGGACTTGCTCCGGGCCGCGGCCGCCATTCGCGAGCAGGCGCTGGCCGAAGCGGAAGCGGCCAGGCGCGAGGGGCACCGCCAGGGCTTCGAAGCTGCACGCGGGCAGGCGGAGGATCATCTCGCCGATCGGATCGCGGAGTTCGCCGCGGCGATCGACCGGTACGAGGATGCGCGGCGCGGCGACATCGCCGCGGCCGCCCATGCGGCGGTGCGTGCGATCGTCGGCGAGCTCGACGACGCGGATCTCGTCCCCCGGATCGTCGAGCGGACGCTGGCGCGGCTCGCCGGGGAAGGGCCGGTGACGGTACTGGTCGCCTCCACGCTCGCGGACCCCGTCGCGGCGCGCCTGGACGGGCTTGCGCACGTCACGGTGGCGGCCGATCCCGGGCTGGCCGCACTGGATTGCGTCGTCCGGACCCATACCGGTCAGGTGATCGCCAGCCTCTCGGTCCAGCTCGACGCGCTGGCGAAGCGCTGGGGGCTGGACGCATGACCGGACGCGCCGACACGCTCGCGCTGGTGCGCGCGCTCGACGCCGCGCCGATGTTCGAGCAGCATGGCCGGATCAAGGGCGCGCTCGGCACCACGCTCCGCGTTACCGGCGTGCGCGCGCGGATCGGCGAGAGCTGCGAGATCGTCGATGCCGAGACCGGCTTCTCGCTCTGGGCCGAGGTGATCGGGCTGGCCGATGACGGCGCGATCCTGACGCCGCTGGGCGACCTGCGCGGGCTCTCGCTCGACAGCGACGTGATCCTCCGCAGCGGCGACGACCGCGTGCCGCACGGCGCCGACATGTTCGGCCGCGTGCTCGACGCGCGCCTCCAGCCGCTCGACGGGCTGGGGGCCGTACGGCGCGGCGACGATCGTCCGATCCACGGCGCTTCGCCCAATCCGATGGCGCGACGGCCGGTGGACCGCGCGATGGAGACCGGCATCCGCGCGATCGACGGGCTGCTGACGATCGGCATCGGCCAGCGCGTCGGCATCTTCGCGGCGGCGGGCGTCGGCAAGTCGACCTTGCTCGCCAATCTTGCCCGCCAGGCGCGGTGCGATGCGATCGTGATCGCGATGATCGGCGAGCGCGGCCGCGAGGTGCGCGAGTTCATCGAGGAGGCTCTGGGCGAGGAGGGGCTCGCCCGCTCGATCGTGATCGCCGCGACGTCGGATCGCCCGGCGATGGAGCGGGTGCGCGCCGCGCATGTCGCCACTGCGATCGCCGAAGGGCTGCGCGACGAGGGACGGCACGTGCTGCTGCTGATGGACAGCGTGACGCGCTTCGCCCGCGCGCTGCGCGAGATCGGGCTCGCAGCGGGCGAGCCGGCGGTGCGCCGGGGCTTCCCGCCTTCGGTCTTCGCCGAGCTGCCGCGGCTGTTCGAGCGGAGCGGCACCGCGGCCGAAGGCGCGATCACCGCCCTCTACACCGTGCTGCTCGAGGACGAGGAAGGCGACCCGATCGGCGAGGAAGTGCGGTCGCTGCTCGACGGGCACATCGTGCTGTCGCGCAAGCTCGCGGCGCGCGGCCATTATCCCGCCATCGACGTGCTCGGCAGCCTGTCGCGGCTGTTCCCGCGGCTCGCCACGCCCGAGCAGCAGCGCGCCGCGGCGGGCCTCAGGGCGATGCTCGCCAAGCTCGACGAGATCGAGCTGCTCGTCCAGATCGGCGAATATCAGGCCGGACGCGACCAGCTCGCCGACCGCGCGCTCGCCGAGCGCGACGCCATCAATGCCTTTCTGCGCCAGCCGCGCGGCGACCGTCCGACGTTCGGCGAATGCGTCGCGCGGCTGCGCGCCTTCGAGGAGATGAACCATGGCCGCTGATCGCCGAGGCCCGCTGCTGGTGCGGGTCGCCGAGGTGCGAGGGCAAAGGCTGAAGCGTGCCGCCGCCGAGGCGCATGCCGCGGCCGCCGAGGCGCTTGCCGCCAGCGAACGCGCCCATCGCGAGCGCGCTGCGGCCGCGGCCCTCCGCGCGGAGGCGCGGGCGGCGTTCACCGCCAGCCCGGCCTGCGCCCAGGCACGGCTATGGCTCGATCGGACGATCGCCGGCGAGGCGGGCGCGGTGGCGGAGCTCGCGGACCAGGCGGCGCGGCTGGATCTCGCGCGCGATGCGCACGGCGCCGCGGTGCAGGCGCTGACTCGGCACGAAGCGCGCAGCGATGCGGTCGCCGACCATCACCGCGCCGTGGTGCGAGTCGACCGGCGGCTCTCCGAGGACCGAGCCGAGGCGGATGCGGCGATGACGATGCGGGTAGTGCTGTCGTGACCGGCGCCCGGCCGCCCGCTCCGCCGCTGTCGGCTTCGCCGCGCCCGGCCCCATCGAGCAACGGACCCGCCGAGCCGCAGCCCGGCCAGCGCCGCGCCTTCGCCGAGGCATTGTCGCGCCATGCCGGCAAGCGGGCGGGCAAGGAGCCGCTGGAGGACATGGGCGGGGCCTTCGCCGCCATCGCGATGCCGCGCGAGCTGGCGGCGGGGGCGCTGGCCGGTGCACCCACCGCCGCTGGCGATGTCGACCCCGCGCTCCACGCCCAGCTCGACCGCATCGCCGCCGCGATCGCCGAGCTGGCGCGGAACGGCGCCGAGGCGGAGGTGCATCTCTCGCTGCCGCTCGGCGCCTATCGCGTCGAAGGCGCGGTGCTGGGACGCGACCTGGCCGGCCAGCTCAACGTGCTGCTGATCCCGGCGGGCGCGGTGCCCCCCGCGGTCGGCGCGCAATGGGCCGAGCAGCTGAACGAACGCCTCGTCCGCCGCGAGCTCAGGGTCGGCAAGGTGCGTGTTCAGGGGGCGGAGAGGCGGCTCGTGTCGCCCGCATAAAGCGCGAGCGCGCGGTAGACTTCGGTCGCTTCCGGGCGGCGATCGTCCTCGCTGGGCCGGTTGCGGTCGATCGTGAGCATCAGCGAGTCGATCTGGTTGGTGGTGACGAAGCTCCACATCGCCTTCGCGACTTCGCCCAGGCTCAGTGTCTCGGCGCCGGGACCGTAGAGCGCGCCGGGGGCGGTCTGGTCGAGTATCGCCTGGTCCACCGCATTGCCGAACTCGTCGCTCCAGGTCCCGGTCAGGTCGGTGACCAGCGTGAGCCCATCGCGTGTCGCCGCGTCGATCGCTTCGCCGTCGAGGCTCCGCACCACCGCCAGGTCGCCCAGCGTCGTCTCGGCGATACCCGTGATGACCATCGCGCGCTCGTCCTGCGTCACCGTCAACTTGTCGAGACGGAACAGATCGGCGATCGCGGCGTCGACCGCGGTCTCCATGGTGATCTTGGTGCCGTTGCCGAGCTCGACCGTGGTGGTGCCCCAGAAGCGTCCCGCTTCGGCGCCGTCGAGCGCGATCTCGCCGGCGCCCCAGACCAGCATCGACTCGCCGGTGAGCGCGTTCATCACGAACACCGCCGACCGGATCTCGTCGATCGAGAGCGAATAGCCGTCGGACAAGTCGAACACCACGCTGCCGATCGCGACCGCCTGCACTTCGAAGACCGGCGGGCCGGAGATCGCGGGGAGCCCCTCCGCCGGCGCCACGAAGAGCGCGACGTCGACCGAGGCGGGAAGCGCGGCCTGCGCATCGGCGGGGGCGGCGAGCGGGTCCAGCAGCACGGCAGCCGCCACCAGCGGCGCGTCGCCGCCGGGAAGGCTGCCCGGTGTTGCGAAGACGGCTCCCGCGGCTACGGGGTCGCAGCCCATGGAGCATTCTCGCGGAGCCGGAAGATCGCGCAGTCGATCGCGGCGACGGCATAATCGGCGTCGGTGGAGCCCTGGCGGCCGTCATGGTCGGTGAGGTCGAAATGCAGTCCGCGCACCATGCCGAGCACGCTGCTGTGCGGCTTGGCGGCGAGCAGCGCCGCGACTTCGCCCACGAAGCTGTTGAGCGCCCGCGACAAGCGGCCGGCATCGGCCGGGCTCGCCGCCAGCGCCGCGGCGAGCTCCTCGGCGATCGCGTCGACGCCGTAATGGTCGCCTGCCTTGCCCCCCGGATGGCCGCCGCGACCCTGGCGCGCGACCAGCGCGAGCTCTTCCGCGATCGTCGTGGCGATGCGCGTGGAGAGCGTGGACATCGCCGCCGCGGCGAGGTCGCCGGGCCGGCTGGTGCTGTCGGCGGCGCCGAGCGTAACGCCCTGGACGCGGCCCGAACCGATGGGCTGGATCATCTTCGCTACTCGTCGGACGCGTGGAACATGCCGTCGTATATAGCGAGTCCCGCATCGCTCCGCGCTCAACGAATCGCTTAGCGGATGTTACGTAGGGAGCGATGATCGTCACGCTGGTAACCGCCCTCGCCGCCACCGCCGCCCAGCTTCCCGAAGGCGAGCGCACCGCGATCCTCGACGCCGCGCGCGCGCCGGTGGTGAAGCGGCTCGGCAAGCCGGTGAAGTTCGTGGTGCGCCGGCTCGAGCGCCAGGGCGACTGGGCCTTCCTGATCGCGGCGATGCAGGACGAATCGGGAAGGCCGATCAGCTATGTCGGCACGCCGCTCGCCTCGGCCGAGGCGGAGGGGATGGTGTCCAAGGACTATGCCGCGCTGCTCCGCCGCTCGGGCGGGCAATGGCGCGTGGTCGACGACGCGCTGGGGCCGACCGACGTCGCCTGGGCGGACTGGCCGGAGAAGCACGGGGCGCCCAGGGCGTTGTTTCCCTAAGTCCTTCATCCCGGCTTTCGCCGGGATGACGGGGTCAACGCTGGAAGATCGTGTTCGCCAGCCGGGCGCGGTGCGCGGAGTCGCCGACGATGTCCGCGGGCCGCTCATAATAGCGGCACACGATCGCCGCCGCGTCGCCGGCATTGGTCGCCTGGCCGAGCCGCTGGCCGGCGCCGCGCTCGGTGGTGGTCAGCTCGTGCTGGATGAAGCGGAGCTGCTCCTCGAAGGTCGAGCTGCGGATGTCGTGGCCGGCCCAGCGCGCGAAGTCCGCCTGGCGCGGCCCTTCCCATTGCGCGAGTCCATAGCCGGGGCCGCCGCCATGCTGGCGGATATTGGCCTCCATGCCGCTCTCGGCGTCGAGATTGGCGACGATGCCGGCTGCCTGGGCGCGGGTCCAGCCCTGGCCCTGGAAATAGGCCATGGCCTGGTCGATGCGGCCCTGGCGGGTGGCGGCGGCGGGTCCGACCGCGCCGGTGTCGTTGGCGGCCGCGGGCGTGGTGCCCTGGTTGCGGACGCTGTCGGGCGCGCGCAGGATCTTGGCGCCGTGCGAGAGCGCCCAGGACAGGCTGCCATAGGTGACCTTTTGGCTGCCGTCGGCATTGCGGTTGTTCGAGCCGATCGTCTGGCCGTTGCCGGCATAGAGCACGGTATGCGAGACGCCGCCGCCCTGGATGATGACGACGTCGCCCGGCTTCGCCTCGGCCGCGCTCACTTCGGTCCAGCCGCGCGAGCGCAGCGTGCTGTTGAGCTGGGCGACCGAGTCGGTGTGGAGATTGCCGGGGAGCTGGCCCGACTCGGTCAGCACCGCCGAGACGAAATTGGCGCAGCAGACATTCGCGGGGACATTGGCGTTCATCGGGAGGTTGTCGCTGCGGTCGCTGCGCAGATCGGCGGCGTTGCGCCCGAGATACTGCTTCGCGACATCGGCGGGGTTGCGGCCGTTGCCGGTGGTGGTGCCGCCCTCGACGCCGCCGACGTCCCCGGTCTGCCCCGCCGCGGAACCGCTGAGGCGGATCGTCTGGCCGGGGAAGATGAGATTGGGGTTGGCGAGGCCGTTGTCGAGCGCGAGGCTGCGCCAGTCGAGCCCGAAGCGCGCGGCGATGCCGGACAGCGTGTCGCCGGGCTGGACCGTGTAGCTGCCGCCCACAGCGGCGCCGGCGGTGGCGCCGCCCGGTATCGTGACGCGCTGACCCGCGAAGATCAGGTTGGGGTTGGAGATCTGCGGGTTCGCGGCGCGCAATGCGGCGAGCGAGACGCCATGCGCCGCGGCGATCCCCGAAAGCGTGTCGCCGCGCTGGACCGTGTAGCTGCCGCTGCTGCCGCCCGTGCTGACCGGCTGGGTGCGCACGGCCGTAACCGACTCGACCATCTTCGCCTCCTTCGACTGTCCCTATCGGGCTCGCACGGGAGGCATCTCCTTGTCTCTCAACGATTCGTTTAGTGCGCGCCCGAACGCATCCGCTCGAGCACGGCGGGGGCGACGGTCATCCCCGCGCGTGCCATCTCGGGCGTCGGCCAGGCGCCGCTCGCGACCATGCGCCTCACCGTCGCGCGATCGGGCGGGGGCCAGCCGATCGGGCTCCGCCTGGCGCGTTCGACGAGGCGCGCGCGGGCGGCCTTCATCTCGGCGCTGGCAAACACCACCGGCTCGGCGAGGAGTTCGTGCGCGGCCATGCTGCCGTCGTCGGCGACGCTCCACAGCGTCCCGCCCTTCTCGACGAACAGCTCGGCGATGTCGGCCTGCTCGGCATCGAGCGCCAGGCGGACCCGGTCGATCCCGAAGGCGTCGGCCCAGCGCGGATCGGCGCCGTGGCGCAGCAGCGTCGTCACCGCGCCGATGTTGGAAAAGGTGATGGCGCTCCGCATCGGATCCTCGCCGCCCGCCTGCTTCTGCGGATCGGGCGAGGCGCCGGCCTGGAGCAGCCGTTCGGCCAGCTCGGGGCCGTCGGCGAGCACCGCGAGCGACAGGGCGTTGCCGCGCCGGACGCCGTCCGCGGGCATGCCGGCCGCGAGCAGCATCGCGACCGCGCCGGCATCGCAGCGCGCGACGGCGAAGGTCAGGAGGTCGCCATATTGGCCGGAGGGCGCGGCGCCGCGCGGATCGTGCGTGACCGCCGTCGTGATCAGCCGCGGATCGCGGGCCAGCATCGCGCGTGCTTCCTCGACGCGGCCGTCGAGCAGCGCCTCGGCGAGCGCGCGGCCCGAGGCGCCGTTGCTGAGGTTCGCCAGCACGCGGTTGCGATCGGGCAGGACGACCGACGATCGCTTGGTGAAGCACGAAGGTTCGGCGGCCATGCATCCCCCGGTTGGCGCGATCGCCAGCATGGCGGCGAGAGCGATGCGCAGGCGG
>CBIFVW010000016.1:0-26363 GCA_966186155.1 uncultured Sphingomonas sp. | reverse complement strand
CGGCGCGACGCTCGATCTCGGCGCGAACGCCGACACGGTCGGCCTGCTCGCGCTCGCGGGCAAGCTCGACGGGACCGGCACGCTCACCGCAGGCGAATATCAGCTGAGCGGCGCGACGGTGAACGCCCATCTCGGTACGGGCAACCTGTTCCAGCTTGCGGGCATTTCGGTGCTGAACGGCTCCGTGGGGGCGGGGAGCCTGCAGGTCCAGGCCGGCACGCTCCGCCTCGGCGCGGCCGAGCGCCTCGCGAACGACGCGACGCTCGCGGTGCTCGCCGGCGCGACCTTCGATCTGGCGGGATCGAGCGAGACGGTCGGGATCGCCGCGATCAACGGCACGCTCGCCGACAGCGGCGTGGGGACGGCACCCGCCGCACTGACCGCGAGCCAATATCAGCTCACCGGCGCCACCGTGAACGGCGGCCTCGGCGCGGGCACGCTGTTCCAGCTCGGCGGCACCTCGACGCTCAACGGCGTCGCGGCGGCGGGCGCGGTGCAGGTCCAGGCCGGCACGCTGGCGCTGGGCGCCACCAATCGCCTCGCCGACAATGCGACGGTGATCGTGTCGAGCGGCGCGACGCTGGATCTCGGCACGAACAGCGACACCGTCGGCGGGTTGGCCCTCGCCGGCACGCTCAAGGGCACGGGCACGCTGACCGCGGCGCAATATCAGCTGACCGGCGCGGCGGTGAACGCCAATCTCGGCGGCGGCTCGCTCTTCAACTTGGGCGGGACCTCGACGCTGACCGGCGCATCTGGGGCGACTCTGGTCGCGGTGCAGGCGGGGACACTGCGCCTCGCCGCCGCCGAGCGGCTCGCCAACGGCGCCACGCTCAGCATCGACAGCGGCGCCACCTTCGATCTCGCCAGCTTCAACGAGACGATCGGCGCGCTCGCCAACGGCGCCAGCGGCGCGGGCACGCTCGCGCTCGGCGCCGGCCGCCTGACCCTGGCCGGCAACGCGGACTCGGGCTTCAGCGGCGCGATCACCGGCACCGGCGGGATCGACAAGCAGGGCAGCGGCCGCCTCACGCTGGCGGGCAATTTCGCCCTCACCGGCGGGGTCGACGTGTCGGCGGGCACGCTGGCTTTCCTCGGCGCGACCAAGGGCGCGATGCGTGTCCAGGGCGGCACGCTGATGGGTGCGGGCAGCATCACCGGCGCGCTCACCATCACCTCGGGCAGCTTCGCCCCCGGCGGCATGGCGACCGGCACGTTCGGCGCGATCGATCCGATCGGATCGTTCGGGACGGGCAGCCTCGCAGTGAGCGGCGGTTCGCTGCTGTTCGACTTCGGGGGCAGCAACTTCGGCTTCGCGGCCGACAGCGTCCAGGTCGCCGGCACGGCGACGCTCACCGGCGGCACGGTGCAGGTCAACGCGCTCTCCTCGACCAGCCAGTATCGCTTCAACCAGCTCTATGTGCTGGTGCAGGCGGCGAGCGTCAGCGGCACCTTTGCCAATGGGGCGAGCTTCGCCGATGTCGCGAACAACCACGACCTCAAATGGCGCCTGCGCTACGACCTGATGCCGAACGCCGTGGTGCTGCAGGTCCAGAAGGCGATCGACTTCACGGCCGGCGTCCCGGCGGGCGACGCCAACAGCGTGGCGGTCGCCAATGCCCTGATGGGGGGCGCGGGCGCCGCTTCGGACGAATGGTCGGCGACGCTCAACACGATCGCGACGCTCACTCCGGCGCAGCGCCTCGAAAGCTATGCCAGCATGAGCGGCGAGGCGATCGTCGATGTCGGCACGACGACGATGGCCGCGAACGGCATGTTCTCCGATCTGCTCCGCCAGCGTGTCGGCGACGGCAACGAGGGCCTGATCGGCGCGGGCTTCACGCAGATGAGCCTCGCCGATGTCCGCGCGACCACCACTGCCGGCAACTCGACGGCCAGCCGCCTCGCCGGTGCGAACGCCGCGGACGGCGGCGAAGGTGGCGCGATCTGGGCGCAGGGCTATGGCGGCTATCAGCGGCTGCTCGGCGATACGAGCCGGGCCGGCGTGGAGAGCACCACCGCGGGCGTCGCGATGGGCATCGAGGGCCGACATGACGGTTTCACCGGCGGGATCGCCGGCGGCCTCGCCCAGATCGATTCCGACGTCGACCAGCGAGCCTCGTCGATCAGCGGCACGCAGTACCAGCTCGGCGCTTATCTGAGCTACGACGGCGGCGGCGCCTTCGCGAGCCTCGCGGCGAGCTATTATGCCGGCGATTTCGACACGCGGCGCACGATCCTGCTCGGCCTGGTCCCGAGCCTGGCGACGGGCGACATGCATGCCCAGGGCTATTCGTTCGGCGGCACCGCGGGCTATCGCTTCGAGCTGGGCGGCGGAATGCGCGCGGCGCTGATCGCCAGCGCCACCCAGACGCATGACAAGCGCGACGCCTTCACCGAACGCGCCGGGGGTGGGCTGTCGCTCGACGTCGCGGAGGCGAAGCGCGACCTGTTCACCGCCACCGGGGAGATTCGCCTCGGCCAGCGCATCAAGACCGGCTCGGGCCATGCGATGCCCTATGTGACCGCGGGCGTCCGCTACAATGCCGGCGATCTCGACACGATCGGCAACATGCGCTTCTCCGGCGCGCCCACGGGTACGGGTGCCTTCCAGGTCGAGGGCGCGCGCATGTCGCCGGTGCTGGCGACCTGGGGAGCGGGCATCGATGTCGAGGCGAGCGAGAATGTCCGTCTCGGCGTGGCGCTCGACGCGGCCTATGGCGACAGGACTCGCGAGGGCCGCGCCTCGATGCGGATCAAGATCGGCTTCTAGGGGAGGGGCGCCCCGGGGGCCGCGAGGCTCCCGGGGATGCTACTGCTTCCAGCACGAGCTTGCGTCGTCCGGCCGCGCGGATCAGCCCGCCAGGTCCTTTCGCCGGGATGACCGTGATTCCGCCGGAATTGAGAACGTTCTTGAGAACGCTCTCAATTTATGCTGTATAGGTCGGACTGGAGCGCAAGACTCCGCGAACTAAGGGGTGTTGGAAGGTTGGCCGCGAACGCCGGAAAGGCGTCGCAGGCCTGGTTTCCGAGGTTGTTCCGACAGCGTTGTCGGGAAGGCCGAACTCCCCGGTTGGATCGTCACAACAAGCGTGCCCTCGGGCGCGCGACGGCGCCTGGCGCCGACAGGGAGAGGTGAATGCTGGTCAGCCTAGGGCGCCTGGCTCAGCCCATGCCTAGCCGTAGCTCGCGCGCTTCGCGCCAGCCGGCAGCCATGCCGCCATCACCACCGAACCCCGTGCCAGGAAGCCGGCAAAGGCGCGCCTAGACGCGCCGCATGCACAAAGGGAGGAAAAGAATGCGGGGATTTTCGAGTGTGATGGCCGGGCTCCTGGCGACGACGGCACTGGTCGCGCCGGCCTGGGCCCAGGACACGGCGCCGCCGGGGGATCCGTCGCAGGTCGCGGGCGAGGACGAGATCGTCGTCACCGGCATCCGCGGCTCGCAGGCCAAGGCGATCGACATCAAGCGCGAGGAGAGCGCGATCGTCGACGCGATCTCGGCCGAGGACATCGGCAAGCTTCCGGACGTCACCGTGGTCGATGCGCTGCAGCGCATCTCGGGCGTGCAGATCCAGCGCAACGCCGGCGAGGGCTCGACCGTCAACATCCGCGGCCTCCCGCAGGTGATCACGCTGCTCAACGGCGAGCAATATCTGAGCCCGGGCAATCTCGGCACCGCCCAGCCCAACCTCAACGACATCCCCGCGCAGCTGATGAACGCGGTGGTCGTGTTCAAGTCGCAGGACCTCAGGAACGCGCTCTCGGGCATCTCGGGCACGATCGACCTGCGCACGCGCCGTCCGTTCGACCTCAAGGACGGGCTGACGCTCGCCGATCAGGTCGAATATTCGCGCGGCGACTATACCAAGCAGGACGACTATCTCATCAGCGGCCTGTTGAGCTGGCGCAACGACACGATCGGCGTGATGATCGGCGCGACGCAGAGCCAGGCGCATCTCGGCAACAATTATTCGGGCATCGGCGGCAGCGCCTTCGGCAACAACGATTGGGGTGGCGCGGGCGCCAACTGGATCGCGCCGCACGGCTATGAGCTGTTCAGCCGGGAGGTCGAGCGCAACCGCTTCGGCATCAACGGTGCCGTCCAGCTCAAGTTCGCCGAGGGGTTCACGCTCACCGGCGAGGTGTTCCACACCGAGCTGGTCGAGCACAACCGCGCCGCCGGCGTGAACATCTCGAATCGCTGGAACGGCCTCACCTGGACCACCCCCACCGAATCCCAGCCGTCGGGGCAGACCGGCGCCAATGGCCAGCCTTGGCTCGACGTCGACCAGTATGATCTCGACGTGTGGTGGTTCAACAGCTTCTCGGTCAACCGCACCACGCGCGAGAAGGCGACCAACTACAATCTCCAGCTCGACTACGACACCGGCGGTCCGTTCAAGTTCTCTGCGCGGGCGCTGAAGTCGGACGCCAAGCTGCGCAGCATGAACGGCCAGGTGCAGGGCGACCTCAGCAACTGGCGCTACGGGCCGGACCGCGCCTTCGTGCTGTTCCGCAATCCGGCCGACCGGACGCGCGGGCCCTTCTATCCGGCGAACATCGCCGCGATGTATCCCGCGTCGCGCTACACCAACGGCGTCGTCGGATCGAACGGCGGGCGCTACATCGATCCCAATCCGCAGGGCTATGGCGAGGACCCGCTGCTGCACCTCGACCTGCGCGGCGGCAATCCGGTGCTGAGCGGCTTCGACCGGCCGATCTCGGGCGGGCTCGGCGCCGGCAAGACGCTCAAGGACTATATGGCCAATCTCGACAGCTATGCCGTCGGGGCCTTCTCGTCCGAGGGTAACCAGGAGAACAGCTCCGACCTCGGCGTCTTCCGCGCGGACGGCAGCTACGAGTTCGAGGATGGTGGGCTGTTCGGCCTGCTGAGCCGCGTCGATGTCGGCGTGCGGCGTTCGGACCGCTCGACCCAGATCCGCAACTTCCACCTCTTCTCGAACTTCTACGGCGGCAACGGTGCCGCCACCGCCGAGGGCTGCTCGGCCCAGTGGAAGGCGATCGACGTGGTGATGGACAATCCGCAATGCTCGGCGGGCGAGATGGTGTCGAACCCGGGCTACAATGCGGCGCTGCCGCTCGCGACCTCGCCTTCGGCCTGCGGCGCATCGGCGGCCAATACGCCGACCTGCTTCCAGGGCTATACGGTCAACCGCCCGACCCGCCTCAACGAGTACAACAACGTCTATTTTCAGACCAATTGGGGCGGCGTGGTCGATGGCATGCCGGGGCTGTGGGTGGCCGATCCGCACGACTTCGACGACATCAAGTCGTTCATGACCCGGGTCTTCGGCGGTGCGGACGAAGTGATCGTGCCGGGCAACACCTATGACGTCGATCTGGTCGAGGAGAGCGCGTACATCAACGCGGGGCTGTCGCGCGGCGGCTTCCGCGGCGAGGTGGGCGTCAAGGTCATCAAAACCACGATCGACGTGAAGCAGAACCTCACCGGCGACACGCGCGCCTATGGCGACACCAATCTCGACGTGGGGGATTCGGTCACCAAGCGCAGCTATACCGATTGGCTGCCGACGGTGACCCTGTCCTACGACATCACGCCGAACCTGCGCGCCCGCGCGGCCTTCGCCAAGACGATGATCCCGCTCGATCTCGGCAACTATGGCGGCGGCCTCAAGATCAACACCGCGGACTCGCAGGGGCCGACGCCGGACAATCCGAACGCCGCGCCTGTGGGCGTCCGCCAGGTCACCAGTGCCAATGCGAGCGGCAACCCCTATCTGAACCCGTGGCGCTCGAACAATTACGACCTCAGCCTCGAATATTATCTGGGCCGGGCATCGATGTTCAACATCGGCCTGTTTCGGCTCGACATCGACAGCTTCGTGACCACCGCGACCCAGATGACCGGCCGCTATCCGGACGCCGACGGCGTGATCCGCCGCACCGTGCCGGTGACGCAGCCGGTGCAGGGCGACGGCGGCAAGCTGCAGGGCATCGAGGCCGGGGCCAAGCTGGCCTTCACCGATCTCTTCCCGAACGTGCCGATCCTGCGCAACTTCGGCATCGACGCCAACTACACGCTCTCCGACTCCGAGCAGTCGGCGCGCGGGCTCGACGGCAAGAAGCTGCCCTTCCAGGACAATTCGAAGCACCAGATCAACCTGGTCGGCTGGTATCAGGACGACCTGCTCCAGCTTCGCGTCGCCTGGAACCACCGCACGCCGCGCCTTTCGAGCACCGGGCTCGGCTATGACGTGGATCCGGGGCCCGCGATCGACGCGCGCAACATCCCGGTGATGCAGGACACCAGCAACTATGTGGACGTGAACCTGACGGTGAACATCAACGATCAGTTCGCGATCTACGGCAACGCCTCGAACCTGCTGGGAGAGCGGGAACGCTATTACTTCCAGTTCGACGAGGATTCGAAGCAGTTCCACTCGCAGAACCGCTTCGAGCCGCGCTACTCGGCGGGCGCGCGCTACCGCTTCTGACGGGCCAACCCTCCTGGGCCGGCGGCGGTTTCCAGCGCCGCCGGCCCATTTTTCCCGAGGCGCGGTTTCGCTTGCGGTGCCGGAGACAAGAAGATCAGATGACGTGATGGACAACGGGGGTACCGGGAGCGCGATCGAGCGCGTCGTCATCGTCGGCGGAGGCACCGCCGGGTGGATGGCCGCGGCGGCGCTCGGCCGATATCTAGCGGGAACGCGCGCGCGGATCACGCTGATCGAGAGCTCGGAGATCGGCACGATCGGAGTCGGCGAGGCGACGATCCCCACCATCCGCCGCTTCTACGCCGCGCTCGGCATGCGCGATGCCGAAGTAATGCGCGCGTGCGAGGCGACCGCCAAGCTCGGCATATGCTTCGTCGACTGGAAGCCGGGGACGCGTTTCGTCCACCCCTTCGGGCGTTTCGGGCAGGACCGGGGCGGCATCGACTTCCACCAGTTTTGGCTCAAGGCGAGCCGGGCGGGGCAAGCCGCGCCGCTCGAGGAATATTCGCTCGGCGCGATGCTGGCGCGCGAAGGGCATGCGACGCTCCCCGCGCCCAATCCATCGAATCAGCTTTCGGTGTTCGACTGGGCACTGCATTTCGATGCGGCGCTGTTCGCGGCGCATATGCGCTCCTTTGCCGAGCGGATCGGGGTCACGCGGATCGACGCGCGGATCGCCGATGTCGCGTTGAACGGCGAGACCGGCTTCATCGAAGCCGTGACACTCGACAGTGGAGAGCGAGTCGAAGGCGACCTGTTCGTCGACTGCTCGGGCTTTCGGGGGCTGCTGATCGGCGAGGCGCTGGGCATCGGCTATCGGGACTGGTCGCATTGGCTGCTCTGCGACACCGCCTTCGCGGTGCAGGGCGAGCGCGCGGGGCCGCCGCCGAGCTGCACCACCGTCACCGCGCGGTCCGCCGGCTGGCAGTGGCGCATCCCCCTGCGCCACCGCGAGGGCAACGGCCTCGTCTTCTCGAGCCGCTTCCAGAGCGACGACGAAGCCCGCGCCGAGCTGATGGCCAATGTGCCCGGCAAGCCCAGCATGGAGCCCCGCCGCCTCAGCTTCACACCCGGCCGCCGCGAAGTGGCATGGGCGAAGAACTGCGTGTCGCTCGGCCTCGCCTCGGGCTTCCTCGAGCCGCTCGAATCGACGAGCATCGCGCTGATCGAGACCGGCATCGAGCGCTTGAAGCAGCTCTTCCCCGACAAGGGCTTCGATCCCGCGGTGATCGAGGAATACAACATCCAGTCCGCCGAGGAGATGGAGCGCGTGCGCGATTTCATCCTTCTCCACTACAAGCTCAACGGCCGTAACGGGCCCTTCTGGCAGGCGTGCCGCGAGATGGCGCTGCCTGACAGCCTGGCGGCCAAGATCGTGCTGTGGAAGGCGCGCGGCGCCTTCGTCCGCTATCGCTGGGAGATGTTCTCGCCCGCTTCCTGGCTCGCCATCTATGGCGGCTTCGAGGAATTGCCCGAGCGGCTCGATCCGGGCGTCGCCGGGGTCGATGATGCCGAGCTCGCCCACTCGCTCGAAGCGATGCGCAGGGCGATCCGCGACACCGTCGCCGACACGCCGACCCATGAGGAATTCCTAGCCACCGTCGATGGCGCGGCAGCCGAACCGCTGAGGGCCAGCGCATGAATTCGCCCGACGCGCTCCGCAAGGTCTGCATCGTCGGCGGCGGCACCGCCGGGTGGATCGCCGCGGCGGTGATGGCGCACCATTTCAAGGGCAAGCTGTTCGAGATCGAGCTGGTCGAGAGCGACGACATCGGCACGATCGGCGTCGGCGAGAGCACGATCCCGCCCTTCCTCGAATTGCTCGCCAAGCTCGACGTCAACGAGCAGGACTTCATCCGATCGGTGCAGGCGAGCTTCAAGCTCGGCATTGAGTTCCGGGACTGGCACCGCAAGGGCGAACGCTATTTCCATCCCTTCGGCGTGATCGGCCAGCAGGTCGAATTGAGCGAATTCTACCAATGCTGGCTCAAGGCGCGGATGAACGGAGAGGGCGGAGCGCTGCAGGACTATGCCCCGGCGAGCGTGATGGCGCGCGAGGGGCGGTTCATGCTGCCGTTCAAGGCGCGGAACACGCCGATCGGCGGCGCTTCCTACGCGCTCCACGTCGATGCGAAGCGCGTCGCCCAGTACCTCCGCGGCCATGCCGAGGCGCGCGGCGTCAAGCGGACCGAGGGGATCGTTTCCGACGTCGCGCTCGACGAACGCGGCTTCGTCTCGACGCTGACGCTGCAGGACGGGCGTCAGGTCAGCGCCGACTTCTTCATCGACTGCTCGGGCTTCCGCGCGCTGCTGATCGGCAAGGCGCTCGGCACGCCCTATACCGACTGGTCGAACTGGCTCTTCTGCGACCGCGCCATCGCCGCGCAGACCGAGAATGTCGGTCCCCCGCGCCCCTATACGCTCGCCCAGGCGCAGGATGCCGGCTGGCGCTGGCGCATCCCGCTACAGCACCGTACCGGCAACGGCCATGTCTTCGCTTCCGAGTTCATGAGCGACGAGGACGCGATCCGCATCCTGCTCGACCAGGTCGAGGGCGAAGTGGTCGCCGGGCCGATGGTGGTGCCGTTCAAGACCGGCGTGCGGCCGAGGATCTGGCACAGGAACGTGCTCGCGCTAGGCCTCGCCTCGGGCTTCATCGAGCCGCTCGAGAGCACCGCGATCCACTTGATCTATCGCGGCATGGACTTCTTCTTCCGCTTCCTGCCCGACCGCAATTGCGATCCCGCGCTCGCCGACGAGTATAACCGCCGGATGGTCGCGGACTATGTCGAGATCCGCGACTTCGTCGTGCTCCATTATGCCAGCGCGCGCGACGACACGCCCTTCTGGCGCAAGTGCCGCGACATGGCGCTGCCCGACAGCCTCGAGGAGCGAATCGAACTGTTCCGCGCCAACGGCACGCTGCGCGAGGGACTCGACGAGTTGTTCCGCTCGGCGAGCTGGTTCTCGGTGCTGGAGGGGATGGGCATCCGCCCGCGCACCTATCATCCGCTGGTCGACCGGATCGACGAGGCCTGGCTCTATGCCGGCATGGACCAGGCGCGCGCCCAGCTCGCGCGCGCGGTCGAGGGCTTGCCGACCCACCAGCAGTTCATCGACGCGCATTGCCGGGCCGAGGCGGTCGATCTCGCGCGGCCGGCAAGGGCACGGGCGTGATGCAGCGCAAGCGCGCGATCACGATCAAGGACGTCGCGGCCGAGGCGGGAGTCTCGTTCCAGACCGTAAGCCGCGTGATCAACAAGGGACCCAACGTCACGCCCGCGATGCAGGCGCGCGTGCAGCAGGCGATCGACAAGCTCGGCTATGTCCCCAGCCTCGCCGCGCGCCGGCTCGGGGGTTCGCGCTCCTATCTGATCCTCGCCTTCAATGACGCGCGGCCGACGATCGAGGGCTGGCAGTCGCGGCGCGGCAACGACTGGGTCGACCAGATGCTGTTCGGCGGCATGCTGAAATGCGCCGAGCACGGCTATCGCATGCTGTTCGAGCTGGTCGATTCGCATTCGGACGCGCTCGAGGCGCAGGTCCAAGCGGCGCTCTCGGCACTGCATCCGGACGGAGTGATCCTCACGCCGCCGCACAGCGAGGACGACCGGATCACCGACCTCCTCCATCGCAACGGCCTCATCTTCGCGCGGCTGGGCTCGCATCGCGAGGGCGAGGGGTTCGCCGTCCATATGGACGACGAAGCGGCGGCGCGTACCGCGACCGAGCATCTGCTCGACCTGGGACACCGCCGCATCGCCTATGTCCAGGGCCATCCCGAATATGCGATGAGCCCCGATCGCCTCCGCGGCTTCACCGGCGCGATCGAGGCACGCGGGCTCGCGGTCGATCCCGCCTATCTCAGGCCCGGCGACTTCACCTATGCGGCCGGTGTCGAGGCGATGAACGCGCTGGCGAGGCTGGATCGTCCGCCCACGGCAGTGCTGGCTAGCAGCGACGAGATGGCGCTGGGCGTGCTCCACGCCGCGGCGCCGCTCGGCTTTTCGGTGCCCGGCGATCTTTCGGTGATCAGCTTCGACGACACGCCGACGGTGCGGATGAGCGTTCCCGCGCTGACCGCGATCCGCCAGCCGATCGCGGCAATGACCGCGCGTGCCGCCGAGCTGTTGATCGAGGGCAAGGCGAAGCACGTCGCCGGCACAGGCCGTCACTTGCTGCCGTTCGATTTCATCGTCCGCGAATCCACCGCGCCGCCGCGCTGACCCTCCAGGGCCGCCTGGTGCTGGGCTTGAACTATCTGATAAAAATTCAACAAATTTAGGTGTCGGACGTTGTCGTCCGCAGGAAAGGAGCGACTGAAGGAAAGGAGGTCACAGTGATCGGCGCTCGAATCCCCTTCACGCGGCCCGAGGAGGTCGTCGAGAATCCCGCCATCATGCCCGAGGTGAAGCGGATGATCCTCGCGTCCTGGGCATCGGACCGCCATGCGATTCCGGCGCGCCCCGCGCTTCGCAAGCCCCCGGAGCTCCCGCACCCGATACCGGTCGACGACGTGCTCGCGGCGCTACGCCGGCTCGACGCCGAGGGGGCGCAGCAATGACCGATAGCGCCTTCCTCAGGCAGCTGGAGGGCTATGGCCTGATGACGGCCGAGATCCATTATTACCTGCCCGATCATCCCAGCCTGCTCCAGCTCTTCGTCTGGCAGCAATATGACGTGGCGCCCCGCTTCCCGGTCCTCCACGCGTTCCTCGAGCACTGGAATCGGGACGTGGAGGCGGTGCTCCATTCGATCCGGATTGCGCATCGGCATCTGATCGGCCCGTCGGAATGGCGCGCCGTGGACGGAGTGATCACGATCAACTGACACGTGCGGGCGGCGTTGACCTTGCTGGCGAACGCCACGATGTTCGGCCGCCCATGCGGCGCTTCTTTTCCCCCGGCCTCGGCTTCGTCCTGCTCTACGCGCTGGCTTATGCGGGCATGTATGTCAGCTTCATGCCGTTCGTCATGGTGCTGTTGCCGCTCAAGGCCGCCGCCGCGGGCGGGCCGGCGGCGGTGCAGCTGCTCGGCGCCGGCGCGCTCGGCGGCGCGGCGGTAGCGAGCGTCGCCAACATCGTCTTCGGCGCGGCGAGCGATCGCACCCGGCTGAAGCGCGGCACGCGGCGGCCATGGATCGTGGCGGGACTCGCTATGCTCTCGTTGTCCTATGCCGCGATGCGCTTCGCGGCCGATCCGGTGACGCTGCTCGCCGCGGTGGTGCTGATCCAGATCGGCATCAACATGATGTTCGCGCCGATCGCGGCGATCATGGCGGACGAGATCCCCGACGCGCAGAAGGGCATGGTCGCGGGCCTCACCGGCGTCGCGCACCCGATCGGCGCGCTCTCCGCGGTGCTGATCACCATGCCGGGCATCGGCGGCGACAGCGCTCGCTACGCCTTGCTCTGCCTGCTCTTCGTGGCGATGATCGCGCCCTTCCTCCTTTTCGCGCGCGAAGGCGCCGTGCTGCCCGCGCCGCCGCCCGCGCCCCAGCAGGAGCTCCGCCGCTTCGACTTCGTCCTCGCCTGGACCTCGCGCGTCCTGTTCCAGATCGCCGGGAATGGCCTCGGCACCTATGGCTTCTTCTATTTCCTGTCGGTGCTGGACCGCGAGGACATCAGCAAGACCAGCGTCGAGGCCAATCCGATCGTCATGACCATGACGGGATCGACGATCGTCGCGGTGCTGCTCACGCTGATCGCGGGCAAGCTTTCGGACCGGATCCTGCGCCGCAAGCCGTTCCTCGCCGCCGGAGCGGGAGGGATGGCGGGGGGGCTGACGATCATGGCCTTTGCGCAGGACTGGAACGCCGCGGCGATCGGCCATGCTGCCGCGCTCTCCGGACTGTCGGTGTTCCTCGCGATGCATTCGGCGCTGACGATGCAGCTGCTGCCGGCGCCCGACCATCGCGGCCGTGACCTCGGCATCCTCAATCTCACCAACACCTTGCCCGCAATGGTCGCGCCGCTCCTCGCGCTCGCGCTGGCGCCGGAGAAGACCGGCTATACCTCGGGGTTGCTGATCCTCGCGCTCGGCACGCTGGCGGGCGCCGCGGTGGCGCTCTGCGTGCGCACGCAACGCTGAACGAAATCGGCCCGCGATGGCCTGGATCGCCGGCCGATCGATATTCCTGAAGCCGCTGCGCTTATTGCGCCGGCTGGCCCTCGTCGCTCGCGTTGCGGTCGACTTTCGAGGTCATGCCGGTCGCATCGGCATAGTCCTGGGTCTGTTCGTCGGCGGTGAGGTCGGCGGTCGGCGGCGTCGCGGTCGAGATGTTGGTCACCGCGGGAGTCGCCGGCGTCTCGATCGTGACATTGGCATAGTTCTCGGGCTCGACGAGGTTCGCGACGACGGTCTCGTTCGCAGGCTGCTGCTCGTCCGAGCCGCCACCCGAACAGGCGGCGAGCGACAGGCCGGCGACGGCGATCAGCGCGAAAATACGGGTCTTCATTCGGTGTTTCTCCCTGTTAGCGTGCCGAGACCGCCGCCGCGGTAATATCGGAGCGTTTCTCGATCTTTGCCGCGAGCATCTTGTCCCAGCCATAGGGGTCGCCGCGGAAGTTCATCGTGCCGTTCGCGCTGGCGAAGGCGGTCCAGTAGAGCAGATAGACCGCCACTTGGTCCTGCTCCTGCAGGTTCACGCGCAGCGTGTCGCCCTTGTCGAGCGCGGCCTGGATCTGCTCGGGCTGCCAGGCAGGGTCGTTGCGCAGCAGCAGCTGGGCGAGGGGACCCGGCTTCTCGAGCCGCACGCAGCCATGGCTGGCGAGCCTGCTGAAGCTCGCGAAGGTCGACTGCGACGGCGTGTCGTGGAGGTAGACGGCGTAGGCGTTGGGAAAGTCGAACTTGTACCGCCCCAGCGCGCTCGTGGGCCCGGGCTGCTGCTGCAGCCGGCGGTTCGCGCCCGTGCCGATGATCTTGTAGTTGTTGCGCTTGAGATAGGCTTCGCCCTTGGGAAACAGCTCCTTGGCGGCGATCCCCGCCGGCACGTTCCATGGCGGGTTGAGCACGATCGAGTGGATCTTGGACTGGAGCATCGGCGTCTCGTTGCCCGGCCGGCCGGTGACGGCCTTCATCGAGGCGATCGGCGCGTCGCCCTCGAACACGGTGAGCACCGCGGCGGCGATGTTGACCTGGATGCGCTTGGCCGGAAGCTCGCTGGGGAGCCAGCGCCAGCGCTCCATGTTCGCCATGATCTGGTGGACGCGGTCCTGCGCGGGAACGTTGAGCGCCGCGAGCGTGCCCGTCGAGACGACACCCGTCGGGTTGAGCCCATAGCGCTTCTGCGCGCGGATCACCGCTTCCTTGAGCTCGGCGTCGAACTTGTCGCCGGTCGCCGCGACGTCGCCATCCTCGACCGCGAGCCGCTTGCGCAGCGCCGCCACGCGCGGGCCCGAGGCGCCGACCGCGAGATCAGGTCCGGCGGCGAGCTTGTCCCACCCGCCATTGGCGACGATCTTGCGATAGGTGACGAGGCCCTTCTGCAGCCCGTCATAGCCCGACCAAGGCGGCGGCAGCGCGCGGATCCACTGCGCGACGCGGTTGTTCTTCACGGCGTCGGCGAAGGCGGGCAGGGGGTCGTAGGGCGCGGGGCGCAGGCCCCAATTCTCGTCGAAATCGCTCGCGTCGAGCCGGCCCGAATGGACCGCGCGGGCATAGTCGAGCGCGGCGCGGACCAGCGCGTCATTGTCCTTGAACACCGGCGCGGGATCGCCGACCCTGCGCAGCCCCTGGGCGAGCCCGGCATCGGCGAGCATCGCGGCGAGCTGCGATGCCTGCACGGCGCTCAGCACCGGCAGCGGAATAGCCGGCACCTGCGGCGGGACGGGAAGCGCCTGGACCTTCGGCGGCACGGGAACGGCCTGCTGCGCGGCGACCGGCGCCGCCACCACCGCGACCGCGGCCGACCACGCCCCCACCCGACGAGCCACGCGGCCCGGATATACTCGTATCACTCGCAATCTCCTTCGCGGCCTGCCCTTTGGCCGGGCGATCTGAATCGCCGCTTGCTCTTATGCCAAGCAATGGCGGGTTGCGAGCGGGATATTGCGGAAATCGGCTGGAATGCTTGACTTTGTCAGCGTTGTCGGACCACGGTCATGGCAACGCTCGCATTTACCGGACGGGCGGTTCCGCAGGGAGAGCAGCTTTGGCTTCCGCACGTTCGACGCAGACGACGCTGGCGTTTGCCGCCGTCACGACCCTCTTCTTCGCCTGGGGATTTATCACGTCGCTGGTCGATCCGCTCGTCGCGGCGGTCAAGGGCATCTTCACGCTCACCAATTTCCAGGCCCAGGCGAGCGCCTTCGCCTTCTTCTTCGCCTATTTCGTCGTGTCGCTGCCCGCCGCCGCCTTGGTGTCCCGGCTGAAGGCGGTGCCGTCGATCCTCTTCGCGCTCTGCACGATGATCGCGGGCTGCCTGATCATGCTCGCGGCGGCCAATATCGCCAATTACTGGCTGGTGCTGCTCGGCCTGTTCGTCCTGGCGAGCGGCATCACCATCCTGCAGGTGGCCGCCAATCCGCTCGCTGCCGCGCTCGGCGATCCCAAGGGCAGTCATTTCCGGCTGGTACTCAGCCAGACCTTCAATTCACTCGGCACCTTCGTCGGGCCGCTGCTCGGCGCGCATCTGTTCCTCCAGGGAGTCGAGGTGAAGCCGGGCACCGTCGTGACCGCAGAGGTGCGCGCGCAGGCGTTGGCGGGAATCGACTCGGCCTATTTCTGGATCTGCGGGCTGATCGCCGCACTCGCCGTGTTCTTCTACCTCAGCCGGCGCGTGGTGACCGAAGCGGCGCCGGTCCCGGCGTCGAGCGCCGGCCTGCTCTCGGCCTTCGCGTCGAAATGGGCGTTGTTCGGCGGGCTCGCGATCTTCCTCTATGTCGGAGCCGAGGTTTCGATCGGTACCCAGATGGCGCTGTTCCTCAACGACAACAGCGTCTGGGGCCAATCCGACGCGCCCTTCGGGGTGCCGCTGCTCGGCTATCTGATGGGCAGCGACGGCATCCATGGCGTTTCGCTCCAGGAGGCGGGCAAGGCGGTCGCCTTCTATTGGGGCGGTGCGATGGTGGGCCGCGCCGTCGGCTCGGCGCTGCTCACGCGAGTGAGCGCCTATAAGCTGCTGGCGCTGTTCACGGCCGTGGCGGCGGCAATGTGCCTCTACGTCTTCGCGGTGGGCGGCGTGAGCGCAGGCTTCGTCGCGCTGGCGATCGGCCTGTTCAACTCGATCATGTTCCCCGTGATCTTCACGCTGACGCTCGAGCGTTCCACCGCGAGCGAGGAATCGACCTCGGGGCTGCTCTGCACGGCGATCGTCGGCGGCGCGGTGCTGCCGCTGCTCGTCGGTCAGCTCGCGGATTGGCACGGCTATGCCTTCGCGCTGATCCTTCCCGCGCTCTGCTATGTCGTGCTGTGCTTCTTCGCGATCGCCGCCGGCAGGGCGCGCGTGGTGCGGGCCGAGGGCGAGATGGCGTCTGTCCACTGAGGCGTTTCGCTTGCCGCCGGACCGAGGTCATCCCCTCCGGCGGCAAGGAAACGAACTGGTGCGCGGCACGCTGTCCGAACGCGAGCCGCCATCCGCGCACCATGCCGGCTCATCCGCTTGAACGACCGGCGCGCGCGAAACTTGCGCGTTTTTTCGACATCGCCTTTGATGCGGCGACTCTCACCTGCCGGAGCCGCTCATGCCGATCGTCCGTCGTGGTTTCCTCACCGGAGCGCTCGCGCTTCCCTTCGCCGCTTGCGCGCAGCCGCAACCGCAGGAGAGCTGGGAGGAGAAGCACCAGCGCCAGCTGAAGGAGGACTGGCCCTGGCTCGGCCGCTACGCCGCCGAGAACGCGGCGCTGCGCGCCTCGGGCGCGAAGACCGACATCGTCTTCATGGGCGACTCGATCACCGAGGGCTGGAAGAGCAAGCGTCCCGCCTTCTTCAAGCCCGGGCGGGTCTGCCGCGGGATCAGCGGCCAGACCACCCCGCAGATGGTGCTGCGGATGATCGCCGACGTGGTCGATCTCGAACCCCGCCTCGTCCACATCATGGCGGGCACCAACGACATCGCCGGCAACACCGGCAAGATCACGACCCGGCAGAGCCTCGACAATCTCCGCATGATGACCGAGATCGCCAAGGCGAACGGCATCCGGGTGCTGCTCGCCTGCGTGCCGCCCGCCAGCGGATTCCCCTGGCGACCGGGACTCGAGACGGTCGCGCCGATCCGGGAGATCAATGCCGGGGTCCGCGCCTATGCCCGACGTGCGGGCGTGACCTTCGTCGACTATACGCCCGCGCTCGCCGACGCCTCGGGTGCGATGAAGCCGGGCATGGCCTATGACGGCGTCCATCCGGGCGAGGCCGGTTATGACGTGATGGCGGGAGTGCTTGAGCCGATCCTGCGCCGACATAGGGCATAAGAATAGAGTTCAAAACTCGTACAATTGTGGCTATCATGCCCCGAACGCGGCAACGATCGCGCAAGCGAGGAGAGAGCGGCGATGCGAATCACGCGAAGGGACGTCGGCATCGCGGCGGCGGCCGCGATCTGCGCCATGGGCGTCGGCGCGCTCGCCCGGACCCATGACCGCCTCGGCCCCGCCGTCTGGGACTGGAACGCGCTCGCCGTCCAGAAGACCGATGTCGGCGCGATCCGCAATCTCGTCCGCCAGCCCACCGCGACGCTCGACGAGCTGGAGATGCACGTCACCACGCTCGATCCCGGGCTGTCGTCGCATCCGCCGCACCAGCATCCCAACGAGGAGCTGGTGATCGTCGACCAGGGCACGGTCGAGACCTTGTCGGGTGGTCAATGGAAGCGGCTCGGCCCGGGTTCGGTGATCTTCAACGCTTCCAATTCGCCGCATGCCCTGCGCAACGTAGGAGACACGCCGGCGACCTATCACGTGATCAATTGGAAGACCGCCGCCACGCCGGCCCATTGAGGGGAGCAGGAAGATGGACCGCCGTTCGATACTTGCCGGGGCAGGAATTGCCGGTGTCGCCTCGATCATCCCGCCCGAAGTGCTCGCCCAGTCGCAGAGCTCGGGCAATGCCGTGTCGGAGAACGCCGCGCCCACCGGGCCTGAGCCCGGCGTCAAGCATCGCATCGATTTCGGCGTGATCGGGCTCGACCATGCCCATATCTATTCGATGACCGACGCGATGATCCGCGGCGGCGGCGTGCTCAAGGCGTTCTACGCGACCGATCCCAAGCAGATCGATACCTTCCGCAAGCGCTACGGCAACGACGTCAAGCTCGCGCGGGACGAGGATGAGATTCTCTCCGACAAGGCGATCAAGGCAGTCGCCGCCGCGCCGATTCCGGACCTGCGCGCACCGCTCGGCATCCGCGTGATGCGCGCAGGCAAGGACTATCTCGGCGACAAGCCCGCGATCACCACGCTCGACCAGCTCGCCGAGGTCCGCAAGGCGATTGCCGAGACCAGGCGCAAGTTCGCGATCATGTATTCGGAACGGCTCGAGGTGCGCGCGGCGGTCCATGCCGGCGAGCTCGTCCGGCAGGGGCAGATCGGCAAGGTCGTCCAGACGGTGAACCTCGCGCCCCACCGAGTCGGTCCTGGCCGACCCGACTGGTTCTGGGATAAGGCGCGCTATGGCGGCATCCTCACCGACATCGGCAGCCACCAGGCGGATCAGTTCCTGTTCTACACCGGTTCGAAGACCGCGCATGTCGTCGCCTCGCAGACCGGCAACCTCAACTGGAAGGACAAGCCCGACTTCGAGGATTTTGGCGACATGATCGCCACCGGCGACGGCGGCACCGGCTATGTCCGCGTCGACTGGTTCACGCCCGACGGGCTGCCGACCTGGGGCGACGGGCGGCTCTTCATCCTCGGCACCGAAGGCTATATCGAGCTGCGCAAATATGTCGACATCGCCGGCCGTCCGGGCGGCAACCACCTGCTGATCTGCGACAAGAAGGGCGTGCGCTACATCGATTGCTCGAAGGTGCATCTCCCCTTCGGCCCGCAATTCGTCGCCGACATCGTCGAGCGCAGCAGCGTGGCACAGGACCAGGAACAGGCGCTGCTCGCCGCCGAACTGGTGCTCACCGCACAGAAGAAAGCGACGCGGCCGGTGACGGCCTGACCGGGAGGAGAGGGCGATGCGGCTTTCCAGACGAGACGTGATCCAGGGAGGTGCCGTCATGGCCGCGCCGATGATCGTGCCGTCCAGCGTATTCGGGCAGAACGCGCCGTCGAACCGAGTCAATATCGGCGCGATCGGCGTGGGGCGGATCAGCCGCATCCACGACATGAAGGAGATCCACAAGCACGCCGACGCGCATATCGTCGCGGTGTGCGACGTCGATACCAAGCGGCTCGGCGCGGGCATGCAGCTCGTCGACGATCGCTATGCCGCCAGCACCGGCAAGGACTATTCGGGCACGCGCGGCTATACCGACTATCGCGAGCTGCTCGCCGCCAAGGACATCGACGCCGTCCTGATCTCGAGCCCCGACCACCAGCATGCGCCGCAGGCGGTGCACGCGGTGCGCGCAGGCAAGCATGTCTATCTCCAGAAGCCCGCCTCGCTGACGATCGCCGAGGGGCGGCAGATGGCGGACGAAGTCAAGAAGTCCGGCAAGATTCTTCAGATTGGATCTCAACAGCGCGGGCAAGAGCCCTGGCCGCAGTTCCACCGCGCCTGCGAGCTGGTCCGCAATGGCCGGATCGGCAAGCTCAAGCATGTCGAGGTCGGGCTGCCCGGCGATCCCTCGGGTCCCGAGGCGCCCGAGATGCCGATCCCGCCCAACCTCAACTACGACGCGTGGCTTGGGACGACGCCGGAGGTCTATTACACCGAGACGCGCGTCCACCCCCAGGACAGCTTCGAGAACCGGCCGGGCTGGCTGCGCATGGAGCAGTTCGGCGCCGGGATGATCACCGGCTGGGGATCGCACCATATCGATGTCGCCCATTGGGGCATGGACATGGAGCATTCGGGCCCGGTCGAGGTCTGGGGCACCGCCGAATTCCCCAAGAGCGGCCTCTGGGACGTGCACGGTCCATTCGAGACGCATGCGCGCTATGCCAATGGCGTCACCATGACAATCTCGGGTGCGCTGCCCAACGGCATCAAGTTCATCGGCGACAAGGGCTGGGTCTTCGTGACTCGAACGGGCCAGGTCTCGGCTTCCGATCCCTCCAAACCGTCCGACGTGCCGCTGGTCGCGAGCGACCCCGGGATCCTGACCAGCGTGATCGGTCCGAACGAGGTTCGGCTCTACAAGGCCCCCGAGCAGCACCGCAACTGGCTCGACGCGATCCTCAAGGGCGTGCCGGTGAGCGCACCGGCCGAGATCGGCCACCGCGCCTGCTCGACCTGCCTCGTCCATCACATCGCGATGAAGACCGGCCGCCGCCTCAAATGGGATCCCGAGGCGGAGAAGTTCATCGGCGACGACGAAGCCAATGCGATGCTCAGTCGTCCGCAGCGGGCGAAATACGCGATCTGACCGACGAGCTCCCCTCCGTGATCCCGGCGAGCTGCCGGGATCACGCTTTTTCTTCAAAGCTCTCGCAAGGCTGCGATCAGCCGGTCGACTTCATCGGCGCTGTTGTAGTGGCACAGCCCGACGCGCAGCAGGCCGCCGCTTGCGTCCACCCTGATCCGGGCGGTCACTTCCACGGCGTAGAAGCTGCCCGACCAGGCGAAGATGCCGCGTTCCGCGAGATGCTCCGCGATGCTGTCGGGATGGCGGCCTTCGATCGTGAAGGAGAAGGTCGGGACCCGGCCCTCCATCGTCGGCGGTCCCCAGAGCCGCAAGCCCCGGATCGTCGCGAGGCCCGCGAGCAGCCGGTTCCCCAGCACTTGTTCGTAGCGGGTGCAGCCCTCCATCGCGGCGACCAGCCTGGCGCGGCGGCTGTTCGCCTGCTGGTCGAGCAGGCCGCCCAGCCATTCGAGATACTCGATCGTGCCGAGCGTCGCCGCCTGGCCCTCGAATGACGGCGTCCCGGTCTCGAAGCGATGCGCGCCTTCGTCCGATGCGGGGCGGACGCGATAGGCCTCGACGCGTTCGACCACTTCGCTTTTTGCCCAGAGCACGCCCTGGTGCGGGCCGAAGAACTTGTACGGCGAGCAGACGAGGAAATCGGCGCCGAGCGCGGCCACGTCGGTGACGATGTGCGGCACCGATTGCACCGCGTCGACGAATACCAGCGCATCCGAATGCGCGCGGACGATCTTCACTGCCTCGGCGACTGGATTGATCGTGCCGAGCGCATTGCTCGCCATGCCGAGCGCCACGAGGCGCGTGCGTGGGCCGAGCAGTCCGCCCAGCTGGTCGAGCTTCCAGCGGCCGCTATCGGGATCGAAGTCGAGCCAGCGCACGGTCATCCCCCGGTCGCGCGCGGCGAGCAGCCAGGGCGAGACGTTGGCGTCATGGTCGAGCCGGGTGCAGACCAGCTCGTCGCCCTCGCGCCAATCCCGCGCCAGCGCGCGCGATACGGCGAAGGTGAGCGAGGTCATGTTCGGCCCGAACGCGATCTCGTGCGGCGCTCCGCCGAGCAGCTCGGCCATCGCGGCGTGCGCTTCGGCGCTGAGCGCGTCGGTCTCGACCGAGGTTTGGAACGCCCCGCCCGAATTGGCGGTGCCGGCGTGGAGGTGCGCCACCATGCGCGCTATCGCGGGTTCGCAGATCTGGGTGCCGCCGGGCGCGTCGAAATAGACTCGGCTGGCGGAAAGCGCCTTGAACTGCGCGCGAACGGGTTCGATGGGAAAGTCCATGGCGCCGGCATAGAGCGGGCGCGGCAGCGGCAAAAGAGGAGGCGCGCATGATCCGTACCGGAGTGATCGGCTACGGTCTCGGCGGGATGGCATTCCACGCGCCTTTGGTGGCGGCGGTGCCCGAGCTCGAGCTCGCGGCCATCGCCACCTCGCGCGCCGACGCGGTGGGTGCACGCTATCCGGACGTCGCGATAGCCACGCCCGAGGCGCTGCTCGCCGACCCGTCGATCGCACTCGTCATCGTCTCGACGCCCAACGACACGCATGCCCCGCTCGCCCGCGCCGCGCTCGAGGCTGGCAAGCACGTCGTGATCGACAAGCCCTTCGCCACGAGCGTCGCCGACGGCGAGGCGCTGATCGCGTTGGCCGAGGCGAGAGGGCTGCTGCTCAGCGCCTTCCACAACCGGCGCTGGGACGGCGATTTCCTGACGGCCGCCAAGCTGCTCGCGGGCGGCAGGCTGGGCGAAGTGGTGCTCGCCGAGCTGCGCTGGGACCGTTTCCGGCCCGAAGTCACCGATGCGTGGAAGGACAGCCCCGAAGCGGGGGCGGGCATCCTCGCCGATCTCGGCCCGCACCTGATCGACCAGGCGCTCCAGCTCTTCGGCGCCCCAGAGGCGCTGAGCGCGGATGTCGCGATCCAGCGCCAGGGGGCGCGCGCGGACGATTATTTCGAGCTGACGCTGTTCTACCGCAGGCGCCGCGTGGTGCTCTCGGCCGGCCGGCTGTTCCTGGCGCCGCGGCCGCGCTTCGCGCTGCACGGGACCGAGGGGGATTTCGTGAAGCACGGCCTCGATCCGCAGGAGGCGCGCGTGAAGGCCGGCGCGCGCTACGACGATCCCGGCGTTGGCGTCGAGGAGCCGGCATTCCACGGCACGCTGACGCTCGCCGACGGACGGAAGGAGACGGTGCCGACCGAGACCGGCGACTATCGGCGCTATTATGCGGGCGTCGGCCGGGCGATCGCGAACGGCGCGCCGCCGCCGGTGACGGCGGAGGAAGCGGTGACGGGCCTCCGCGTCATCGAGCTGGCCCGGCGGAGCGCGGAGGAAGGACGGCGGCTGAGCCTTTAGGGCCGCCACCCCACTGCGATCGTCCGCGCTTCTAGCCGCACCGGCGCCGTCGCCACGATGTCGCGCGCGGAGGTGCCGAGCAGCACGTGATAGGTGCCCGGCGCGATCTTCCATGCGTTCGCGGCGGCGTCGAAGGTCGCGAGCAGCCGCGGATCGACGGTGAGGGTCAGCTTCTCCGCCTCGCCCGGCGCGAGATCGACTTTGGCGAAGGCGCCGAGCCGCTTCGGCGCTTCCCAGCCGGCGCCGGAGACATAGACCTGCGCCACGTCCTTGCCGCGGAGCTCGCCGGTGTTGCGGATCGTGAAGCTCGCCTCGATCGTCCCCTTCGCCGCTCGCGCGCTCAGCCCCGAATAGGCGAAGCGGGTGTAGCTGAGGCCGTGGCCGAACGCGAAGGCGGGCGCGTCGCCCCTGGCGTCGTACCATTTATATCCCACCGTCGCGCCTTCGCGATAGACGGTGTCGCCCTTGTTGGGCTCGCTCGGCTTGGGCAGCTGTTCGACGCTGCGCGGGAAGCTGGCCGGCAGATGCCCGGAAGGATTGACCTTTCCGAACAGCAGGTTGGCGATCGCCGTCCCGCCCTGCGTTCCCGGATACCAGGCCTCCAATATGGCCGGGACACGGTCGCGCCACGGCGTCAGCACCGGTCCGCCGGTCTCGAGCACCACCACCGTCTTCGGATTCGCGGCGGCGACCGCGTCGATCAGCGCGTCCTGCCCGTCCTCGAGGGTGAGCGAGACGTCGAAGGCCTCGCCGGCCCATTGCGTGGCGAAGACGATCGCCACGTCGGCGCCCCTGGCGAGCGCCGCGGCGGCCGTCTTGTCCCTGCCGTCGGCGAACGTCACCTCGGCATTCGGCGCCTGCCGCCGGATCGCGTCGAGCGGCGCGTCGGGATAGTACATCACCGGGCCGGGCCAGGTCTTGGGCTCGAGCCCGGGCACGGCGTTGCCGCCGGCAGGATAGACCAGCGACGAGCCACCCCCCGCCAGCACACCCTTGTCGGCGCGCCCGCCGATCACCGCGATCCGCCGGATCGCGGGCGAGAGGGGCAGGATCGCGCCCTCGTTCCGGAGCAGCACCGCGCCGTTCTCGGCATCGGTGCGCGTCACGTCGGCGTGCTTCGACAGCATCGCCGCAGGCAGGTCGATCGGCGCCCCGGTCACCGGCCGGTCGAACAATCCATGCGCGAACATCGAGCGCAGGATGCTCCCGGCCATCGCATCGAGCCGCGCGCGGCCGACGTCGCCCCTGGCCAGCGCGGTCGGGCGCGGGGCGCCGAAATAGGGCTCCTTGTCGAACGGAATGCCCGAGGGCGGGTCGAGCCCCGCATTGGCGGCCGGCGCCGTCGAATGCACCGCGCCCCAATCCGACATCACATAGCCCTGGTAGCCCCAGTCCTTGCGCAGCACCTGGCCGAGCAGCCAGGGATGCTCGCAGGCATGCGTGCCGTTGATCCGGTTGTAGGCGCACATCACCGATCCCGGCCGGCCCTTCTCGATCGCGATCTGGAAGGCGAGCAGGTCGCTGGTCCGCGCCGCGACCGGGTCGATCACCGAATTGCCCTCGCTGCGATCGGTCTCCTGGTCGTTGACCGCGAAATGCTTCACCGTCGAGATGATGTCGTTCGACTGGATGCCGGCGATCTGCGCGCCGACCATCGTGCCCGCGAGCAACGGGTCCTCGCCGCCATATTCGAAGTTCCGCCCGTTGCGCGGCTCGCGCAGCAGGTTGACGCCGCCCGCCAGCATCACGTTGAAGCCCGATGCCCGCGCCTCCGCGCCGATCATCGCGCCGCCCTGGAAGGCGAGGCGGGGATCCCAGGTCGCCGCGGTGGCGATGCCCGAAGGCAGGGCGGTCCGCGCGCGCTTGCGCGCCGCGCCGCCCTGGGTCGCGACGCCGATGCCCGCATCGGTCTCCCATTGGGGCGGGATGCCGAGCCGCGGGATGCCCGGAACATAGCCGGCCGATCCCGGCCGCGCCTCTGCGGGCACCTTGAACCCGTCCTTGGCGAATTCGGTGCCGAAATAGCCGAAGACCAGCACCAGCTTCTCGTCCTCGGTCATCTCGGCGAGGATCCGTTCGGTCCGTGCTTCGGGAGAGAGCCTGGCATCCATCCAGGGCCGGGCCTGCTGCGCGGCGGCCGGGGCGGCGAGCGCGAAGGCGAGCGCGACCAGCGGAGCCGCGATCGCGTGGCGGCGAATGGTCATGGTTCCTCTCCCTGTTCTGTCAGCGTTGTCGGCCCCTTGTAGGCGCGCTGCGCTGTTAGCGCTACCTGTAACGCTACACGCGAATCCGCACCGGCACCGACTTGGCGGCCGGCGTCTTGGACAGATGGTCGTGGTGATCGAGCGCGATCAGCGGGTTGAGCTCGGGATAATAGCCGGCGATGCAGCCGTCGGGCAGCAGGAAGGGAAGCACCGAAAGCCCTTCGACCACGCGCTCGATTCCGTCTTCCGCATCGCTCACCAGCGCGACCTTCTGCCCCTCGACCAGCCCGGCGCGCGCCATGTCGGCGGGGTTGATCAGCACCACGTCGCGCGTGCCCTCGATCCCGCGGAGGCGATCCGAATAGCCATAGACGGTGGTGTTGAACTGGTCGTTCGAGCGCAGGGTGATCAGGCGGTAACGTCCCTCGACGTCGGCGAAGCCGGTCGCGTTGGCCATGCCGGGGACGGTGAACTCGGCCTTGCCGCTCGCAGTCTTCCAGTCCCGCTCGCGCGCGCTGTTGCCCTTGAAGAAGCCGCCCGGCGTGAACAGACGCTGGTTATAGTCCTTGAACAGCGCCGGATAGGTCGCCTCGATCGCGTCGCGGACCTTGCCGTAATCGCCCACCCAAGCCTCCCAGGGTACCTTGGGATTGGGCGCGAGCGTCGCCTTGGCCAGCCCCGCGACGATCGCCATCTCGGAGCGCAGGTGCGGGCTCGCCGGCCTGCGCTTGCCGACCGAGCCGTGGATGCAGCTGAGGCTGTCCTCCATCGTCACCACTTGCGGCCCCGATGCCTGCACGTCCTCCTCGCTGCGGCCGAGGCAGGGGAGGAGATACGCCGCGTCGCCGCAGAACAGATGCCCGCGGTTGAGCTTGGTCGCGATCTGGACGGTGAGGTCCATGCGCGGCCAGGCCGCTTCCATCATCCCCTGCTCGGGCACCGCGCGCAGGAAATTGCCGCCCAGACCCAGGAACGCCTTCACGCTGCCGTCGATCACGCCGCGGCAGACGTCGACCGTGGTCATGCCCTGATCGCGCGGCGGATCGAAGCCGTAGAGCTCGGCGAGCCGGTCGAGCGGGACGAGCGCGGGATCGTCGGCGATGCCCACGGTGCGCTGGCCCTGCACGTTCGAATGGCCGCGCACCGGGGAGACGCCCGCGCCGAGCCGGCCGATGTTCCCGCACAGCATCATCAGATTGACCACGCTCGCGACATTGTCGAACCCGCCGACATGCTGGGTCATCCCCATGCCCCAGATGCCGATCGACCGCTCGGCGGCGATATAGACGTCCGCTGCGGCGACGATCGCCTCGCGTGCGAGGCCCGATTCGCGCTCGATCTCCTCCCAGCTCGTGTCGCGCACCTTGGCCGCGAAGGCATTGAAGCCGGTGGTGTGCTCGGCGATGAAACCGCGGTCGATCACGCCGCCGCGCCGGTCGTCCTCCTCGAACACATGCTTGCACATGCCCAGGATCGCCGCGATGTCGCCGCCCACCTTCACCTGGTGATATTGGTTCGAGATCTCCTGCGATCCGCCGGTCACCATCTGGACGCTCTGCGGGCTGCGGAAGCGGATCAGCCCCTTTTCGCGGATCGGATTGAAGGTGACGATCGTGCAGCCGCGCTTGCGCGCCTCGGAGAGGATGTGGAGGAAGCGCGGGCTGTTGGTGCCGGTGTTCTGTCCGAAGAAGAAGATCGCGTCGCAATGCTCGAAATCCTCGAGCAGGCAGGTGCCGACGCCCACGCCGATCGTCTTGCGGAGCGCCGCGGACGTGGTCTCGTGGCACATGTTCGAGCTGTCGGGCAGGTTGTTGTGCCCATAGAGCCGCGCGAACAGCGCCCAGGCATAGCTGGTCTCGAGGCTCGCGCG
>CBIFVW010000015.1:0-26515 GCA_966186155.1 uncultured Sphingomonas sp. | reverse complement strand
GCCGCGAGGCGCGTCACACCACGATCCACGATGCCCGCGACCACGCGGCCGCCGGTCTTCACCTGCGCGACCAGCGCGTCGGGGAGATGCTCCACCGCGCCGTCGATCAGCAGCAGGTCATAGGGCGCGCCCTTCTTCCAGCCCGCGTTGAGCGGCCCCTCGGCCAGCTCGACATTGCCGAAGCCGGCCAGCGCGGTGCGGGCGAGCGCGGCGAGCGCCGGCTCCTCCTCGACCGCGACCACCGATGCGGCGAGCCCGGCGAGGAGCGCCGCGGCATAGCCGCCCGCCGCGCCGACCAGCAGCACGCGATCCGTGGGCTCGATCTCCGCATTGGTGAGCAGCAGCCCGGTGGCGAGCGGCGAATTGTGGCGCCGCCCGCCGGCCAGCGGCAGCAGCGTGTCGCGATAGGCGATCGCCCGATGCTCGGGCGGCAGGAAATCCTCGCGCGGGACGCGCGCCATGGCCTCGACCACGCGGGCATCGTTGACCGCGTTGGTACGCAGCTGGCTGGCGACCATTGCGTGGCGCATCGCCTCGAAGCGCTGGGCTTCGACGGGCGCGGGTTCGACCGAAAGGGCCATCATCACTCCGCTTGTGTCACAACCGTGTTAGTTGCGCAATACACTTGTTGACGTCGCCGCGCTTGTATCGCCTCCGCAACCGCTCGCCAAGGCGACCGGGGCCAATTTTCGCAATGCGATGTTGACAGCGAGCGGCGCTCCTGCGCATTCCCGCCGCTCGCTGTCGGGGCCCGATGGCGGAGTGGTTACGCAGAGGACTGCAAATCCTTGCACGCCGGTTCGATTCCGGCTCGGGCCTCCATCGATCAGCTCCCATTCTGTGGCTTTTCGGCAACTCATCGACAGAATCGCTCGACTCGTCGACATCGTTTCGACCCGCGAGCGGAACAAATCGCGATTCGCGCCCGTTGACTCCCCGATTATCGGGAGACGACGAATGTACGATTTCGGCATCCGCCACGCTCTTACCGGCTATCGTGTCGCGTATCGCCAGCACGAGACCAACCATTGTCCCGGCTGCGGGCAGTCGCACTGGATGATCGGCCGGCTCACCGCCGAATGCGCCTTTTGCGGGACCGCGCTGCCGCTGGTCGCAGGAGGCAATTTCGGCAACGGGTTGATCCGCCGGGGCGGGATCCCGGCCGCGACCCCGCTCGCCGCCTGAACCAACCCCCTTCCGGTGCGTTTCGCGGGTCGGACATCCGCGATCAGGAGCACCATTTCCATGACCGACATTTCCGTCACCTCGCCGCTCGAACGGATCGCGCGAGTGATCGCGGCCGAGGCGCTGAGCGCCAATGGCGAGGGCGCGGACCTGAGCGCGAGCGGCGAAGTCGACGCGGTGTGGCGCGAGGAGATGGGCCGCGCCCGGGCGGTGCTCCGCACGCTCCGCGAGCCGACCCCCGAGATGGTCCAGGCCGGGCGCGAGGCGGGCGACGACCCCGCCGAGGTCTGGAGCGCGATGGTCCGCGCCGCGATCGGGACCGAGCCGGCCTAGGCCGGGCTTGCGGCGCGCGGCCCAGCCGCTATGCCCCGGCGGATGACCGGCGCTCCCCTCACCCTATACAATTCGCTGACCCGCAGCCTGGAAGCCTTCCAGCCGCTCGATCCGGCAAAAGGCGTGCGGGTCTATTCGTGCGGGCCGACCGTCTACAATTATGCCCATCTCGGCAACCTCAGGGCCTATGTCTTCACCGACACGCTGGGCCGGGTCCTCGGCTGGAAGGGCTATCCGCTCACGCATGTCATCAACATCACCGATGTCGGTCATCTGACTTCCGACGCCGATGCCGGCGACGACAAGATGGAGGCGGCCGCGCGCGCCCAGGCCAGGAGCATCTGGGACATCGCGGCGCACTATACCGCCGCGTTCAAGGCGAATATCCGCGATCTCAACATCCGCGAGCCGTCGCGCTGGTCGGTCGCGACCGATCACATCGCCGAGATGATCGACTTCGCGAAGAAGATCGCCCCCGAGCATTGCTACGAGCTCGACTCGGGCCTCTATTTCGACGTGAGCACGGTGCCCGACTACGGCCGCCTCGCCGGCTCGGCCGACGATGCCGCCGAGGGGCGGATCGATCCCGTGGCGGGCAAGCGCCACCCGCAGGACTTCGCGATCTGGCGCAAGTCGCCGCCGGACGAGCGGCGCCAGATGGAATGGGATTCCCCTTGGGGGAAGGGCGCGCCGGGCTGGCATCTCGAATGCTCGGTGATGAGCCTCAAATATCTCGGCCCCGCGCCGTTCGACATCCACACCGGCGGGATCGACCATCGCGAGATCCACCATCCGAACGAGATCGCGCAGAACCAGGCGTTCTGCGGCTGCGCGGATTCGGGCGCGCATTTCTGGATGCACAATAATTTCCTGGTGGATCGCCAGGGCAAGATGTCCAAGTCGAAGGGCGGCTTCACTACGCTCCAGTCGCTGATCGACGCGGGCGTGCATCCCCTCGCCTATCGCCTGCTCTGCCTCCAGGCGCATTATCGCAGCGAGCTGGAATTCTCCACCGAGAATCTCGCGGCGGCGCTGACTAGGCTCAAGCGGCTGGTGATGACGGTCGCAGCCCTCGAGGCGAAGGCCGAGGGCGACGGCACCGCGCCCCAGGCCTGGCTGGCCCGGCTCGACGAGGCGGTATCCGACGATCTTAACACCCCCAAGGCGCTGCCGATCCTCGACGAGCTGCTCGCCGACAAGACGCTGTCCGCAGCGGATCGCCTCGCCGGCCTGGCCGAGTTCGACGACGTCCTCGGCCTCAACCTGCTGGGCCTGACCCGCGAGGACCTGCGCCTCCGCCCCGTGACCGCGACGCTCACCCCCCAGGAGGTCGAGGACCAGCTCGTCGAGCGCAAGCAGGCGCGCGTGGTGAAGGACTTCCAGCGCTCCGACATGATCCGCGACGCGCTCGCCGCGGCGGGCATCGAGGTGATGGACGGCGATCCACTCGGCTGGGATTGGAAGCCGGCGCTGTGAAGGCGGTCCTCCCCGCCCTCGCCCGACCGCTGGTCGAACCGCATTTGCCCGATGGGGTCGAAGTCCAATGGTTCGCCAGCGCCGAAGAGGCGGCGGCGATGGCGGCCGACGCCGATATCGGCTGGCTCGACAACAACAACCCCCGCGAATGGGCGCGGATCGTCGCGGCCGCGGGCAAGCTCCGATGGCTCTCGACCATCTATGCCGGGCTCGACGCGCTCGACCTCGCGCCGCTTCGCGCCCGCGGCACGCGCGTGACCAACGGCAGCGGGGTCAACGCCCACACGGTTGCCGAATATGCCGTGCTGGGCGCCCTCGTCGCTGCCAAGCGCTACGATCAGGTGCTCCGCGCCGCCGATCGCCACGAATGGCCGACCGACGCGCCGGGCAAGCTCGAACTCTTCGAGAGCAAGGCACTGGTGATCGGCTATGGCACGATCGGCCGGCTGATCGGCGAGCGGCTCGCGGCGTTCGGCGTCGAGGTGATCGGCGTCACGCGTTCCGGCGCGCCGGGGACGATCGGCCCGGATCAGTGGCGCGAGCGGCTCGGCGACCAGGATTGGGTCTTCCTAGCCGCCCCCGCAACCGGCGAGAGCCGCGCGATGCTCGGCGCGGCGGAGCTGGCGGCGATGAAGCCTTCGGCCTGGATCGTGAACGTCGGCCGCGGCGAGTTGATCGACCAGGACGCGCTGATCGAGGCGTGTACGAAGCGGCGCATCGGCGGCGCGTTCCTCGATACGGTCGCGCCCGAGCCGCTGCCGCCCGAGCACCCGCTCTGGACCACGCCGAACATCATCCTCTCGATGCATCTCTCCGGGCGCAGCCAGACCAAGATGTTCCGGCGCGCAACGGCGTTGTTCGTGGAGAATCTGAAGGCCTTCGTCGAAGGCCGGCCGCTCAGGAACGAAGTGGATCTGACGGCGGGCTACTGAGTCCCCGTCATCCCGGCAGCCTCCGTCATAGGGAGGGATCGACATTCAACAATTCCTGCCCCCGGAGGGGGAGGAATTTAGTGGATCTCGATACGCCCTAGCCGCTGAAGATTCCGGAGTGTGCGGTTCGACTTGCCTCCCCTGCTCCCATATTATACTTAGCTCCATGCCTAACCGATCCGAGCCGATCGACACGATGCTGGCCGCGCTGGCCGATCCCACCCGCCGTGCGGTGGTCGAGCGGCTGGGCAGCGGCCCGGCGAGCGTCTCCGACCTCGCCGGGCGCTTCCCGATGGCGTTGCCGAGCTTCATGCAGCATCTCCGCCTGCTCGAGAATGCCGGCCTCGTCCGCACCGAGAAGCAGGGCCGCGTGCGCACCTGCACGCTCGAGCCGCTCGCGCTCGCCCAGGTCGAGCGCTGGATCGTCGAGCGCCGCCGCGAGGTCGAGAAGCGCTACGACCGGCTCGCTCTCTTTCTCAACCAGCAGGAGAACCCCGATGGCTGAGCCAGTCGCGGTCCACGACAAGTTCGTCATCGACCGCCGTTTCCCGCAACCGCCCGCCCGGGTCTTCGCTGCCTTCGCGACCGAGGAGGGCAAGGCGCTCTGGTTCACCGCGCCCCGGGATCTCTGGGATCCCGTCGAGCGCCGCTTCGACTTCACCGTGGGCGGCACCGAATGCCTCGAAGGCCGCTGGAAGAGCGGGCGCGTGACTCGCTACGACTGCACCTACCACGACATCGTGCCCGATCGTCGGATCGTCTACGCCTATCGGATGAAGGTCGACGGCAAGCCGATCTCGGTCAGCCTCGCCTCGGTCGAGCTGCTTCCCCAGGGCGCGGGCACCCGGCTCCTCCATACCGAGCACGGCATCTATCTCGACGGCTATGAGGACCAGGGTTCGCGCCTCCACGGGATCGGCGTCCAATATGACCAACTCGCGGATGCGCTCGGCGCCTGATCGGCGTTCTTTTCCCTGTACGGGCTTTCCATAACAGGATTGAGTGGAGTTCAGGCAAAATTTTACCCAAGTCGGGCAAAAATCGCTTGTCGGGCCTTACCCTGTAGGGGTAAGCGCTTGGCATGACCACGCTCGCCGGTACCAAGATCCGCCGCTTCCGCGAGGAACGCTCCCTCACCCGCGCCGCCTTCGGCGCCTGGTTCGACACGCCCGGCAGCACCGTCCAGGGCTGGGAGAAGGACGGCAAGCGTGCGAGCGCCAAGGTCATGAACCTGATCGCCGCGCACGGCATCGCTGGCCATGCCGACTGGAACGTCACCGTGCGCGACGCGGAGAACGACATGAGCGCGAGCTGGACCCCGGCGAGCTGGCGTGCCCCGGCGTTCGAGGCGCGCCAGCTGCCCCATTATCCCGACCAGGCCGCGCTCGACGCCGCGACGACGCAGCTCACGTCCTTCCCGCCCCTGGTGTTCGCGGGCGAGGCGCGCGAGCTCACTTCCGAGCTCGCCAAGGTGGCGCGCGGCGAGGCGTTCCTGCTCCAGGGCGGCGATTGCGCCGAGAGCTTCGCCGAGTTCCATCCCAACAACATCCGCGACACGTTCCGCGTGCTCCTGCAGATGGCGGTGGTGCTCACCTTCGCCTCGAAGCTGCCGACGGTGAAGCTCGGCCGCATGGCCGGCCAGTTCGCCAAGCCGCGCTCCGCCGATACCGAGGTGCAGGACGGCGTCGAGCTGCCGTCCTACCGCGGCGACAATGTCAACGACATCGCCTTCACGCCCGAGGCGCGGCGGCCCGATCCGCAGCGCATGCTCCAGGGCTATTCGCAGTCGGCGGCGACGCTCAACCTGCTCCGCGCCTTCGCGCAGGGCGGCTATGCGAACCTGCACCAGGTCCACAAATGGACCCACGATTTCATGGGCCGCAGCCCCTGGGCGAAGAAATATGCCGATCTCGCCGATCGGATCGGCGAGGCGCTCGACTTCATGGCCGCATGCGGGATCGACGCCGACAGCGTGCCCCAGCTCAAGGCGACGCAATTCTACACCAGCCACGAAGCGCTACTGCTCCCTTACGAGCAGGCGCTGACCCGCCAGGACAGCCTGACCGGCGACTGGTACGACACCAGCGCGCACTTCCTGTGGATCGGCGACCGCACGCGCTTCGAGAGCTCGGCGCATGTCGAGTTCCTGCGCGGCATCGGCAATCCGATCGGGATGAAGTGCGGGCCCAGCCTCGAGCCCGACGCGCTGCTCAGGCTGCTCGACACGCTCAATCCCGCGCGCACGCCGGGGCGGATCACGCTGATCACGCGCTACGGCCATGACAAGATCGAGAAGGGCCTGCCGCCGCTCGTCCGCGCGGTGAAGCGCGAGGGGCATCCGGTGGTGTGGAGCTGCGACCCGATGCACGGCAACGTCATCAAGGCCGCGAATGGCTACAAGACGCGGCCGTTCGACCGGATCCTCGCCGAGGTGCGCGGCTTCTTCGCGGTGCACCGGGCCGAGGGAACCTATGCGGGCGGCATCCATGCCGAGATGACCGGGCAGAACGTCACCGAATGCACCGGGGGCGCCATCGACGTGACCGAGCAGAGCCTTGCGGACCGCTATCATACCCATTGCGATCCGCGCCTCAACGCGGGCCAGAGCCTCGAGCTCGCCTTCCTGCTCGCCGAGATGCTCAACGCCGAACTCGCGGAACGGCGCAAGGCGGCGGCCTGATCTTTCGGGATACGGGATCGTTTCGTTCCCGTCATTCGCTAAGCATCCGTAGTTGCGCGTAATTTACTTGATTCATCGGCAGGCCGATCTTCGCTGCACGTCGACGAAGACAGGTGGATTGCGTGACGGCTCCCGATATTCGCCGGATCCTCGGCGCGCTGCGACTCGACGCGCTGCTGTTCTTCGGCTGTTTCGCGAGCAGCGCGCTCTGGCTGATGTGGTCCCATGCGACGCACAATCCGCCCCCGATCTCGCTGTCGATCGGCTTCGCCGCGGCCGGGCTGATCCTGGGCGGCGTCCGGCACTGGTGGGCGGTGGCGCTGGGGATGCTCTTCGCCTTCCTCTTCGCCGAGCCCTCCCGTCCCTTGTCGACTCACCTCATGGCGATGGCCGCGGTGACGAGTGGCGCCGTGACCACCGCATCGCTGATCCGCCGCCGCGGCATCCGGCCGGCCGAGATACTCGACCCCAAATCGCTGGCCTGGGTGCTCGTCGCCGCGGTCGCGGGCGCGCTCGCGGCGGCGGTGGTCGGGACGGCCAGCGCCTGGGCGCACGGGCGCCTCGATTCGCTTGCCGAGGCGTTCTCCGACCGGGCGACGCGCTTCGGGCTCGGATTGATGCTCGCCGCGCCGCTGGTGCTCGTCTGGGCCACCCCGGCGAGGGATTCGTGGCGGCCGGTGGCCTGGCTGTCGTTCCTCGCTGCGATGCTTCTCTGCGTCGTGGTCGCCGCCTTCACCTATCTCTCGCGCGACGTCGGGCCGATCGCCTGGGTCGTGTATCCGCCGCTGATCCTGGCCGCGCTGATGTTCCATCTGCGCGGCGCCGCCACCGCGGTCGCGGCCACCGCCATTATCATCCTCTGGGGCACCGGCATGGGGTTCGGCCCCTTCGCGCTGGCCGATCCCGAATATCGCCCGCTGATGGCGCAGGGATTCGTGGCGGTGACCTGCGCCACGACGCTCCTCCTCGCCACCTTCGGCGACAAGCGCCGCGCCGAGGCCGCGCTCTCGGAGAGCGAGAAGCGCCTGCGCCTCGCCCAGGAAGCGGCAGGTGTCGGCGTCTGGGAGATCGACCTGGTGCGGGGCGGCTCGCGCCATTCGCACGAAAGCGCGCGGATGTTCGCGCTGCCGTGGCGCGAAGGCGAGTATCGCATGGCCGATTTCACCGAGCGGCTCGGCGAGGCGCAGGTCGCCGAGCTTCGCGCCGCCATCCGCGATGCGGGCAGCACCAGGGGGCCGCTCGAGCTGACGCTGCAGCTGGCGCTGCCCGACGGCGGCACCCGATGGGTGCACCTCCATGGCAGCTACGATCCGCATGACGGCCGCCCGCGCCTGCTGGGCCTCGCGGTAGACATCACGCACGACGTCGAGGCTCAGGCGCAGCTCCGCGAGGCGCACGACAAGCTGCTCCGCGTCGCCCGGCTGAGCGCGATGGGCGCTATGGCGTCGACGCTGGCGCACGAGCTCAACCAGCCGCTTTCGGCGATCACCAACTATGTCGAGACCTGCCGCTACCTGATGCGCAGGAAGCCCGAGCCCGATCACACGGTGATCGACGCGCTCGAGCTCGCGCGCGACCAGGCGCTGCGCGCCGGCGCGATCATCCGCAAGATCCGCGCCTTCACCATGAGCGGCGAGATCGCCCGGCAGAGCGTCGATCTCGAGGCGGTGATCCAGGATGCCTGCGCCTCGATGCGACGGCTCAAGCTCGCCCAGGGCGTCACGATCACCTGCGACCTGGACCCCGGCTTCCCGCCGCTGCTCGGCGATTCGGTGCAGCTGGAGCAGGTCGTGGCCAATCTCGCGCGCAACGCGATCGAAGCGACCGAAGGATGCCCGCGGCGCGAGGTCGCCATCCGGACGCAGGTCCGCGAGCACGAGGTGCTCGTCGAGATCAGCGACACGGGACGCGGGCTCGCCGACGAGATGATCGAGAATCTGTTCGAGCCGTTCCGCACCACCAAGGAGAGCGGCACCGGGCTCGGCCTGCCGATCTGCAGGGCCATCGTCGAGGCGCATGGAGGCAGGCTCTGGGCGGAGAACGGCCCCGCCGGCGCCATGTTCAGCTTCACGCTGCCGCTCGCCAGCGAGGCCGAGCTGGCGATGGTGTGACCGCGCTATTCGGGGCGGTGGCAGACCGCTTCGATGTTGAGTCCGTCGGGGTCGAGCACGAAAGCGGCATAATAGTCCGGGTGGTAGCGCGGCCGGCGCCCCGGCGCGCCGTGATCGGTGCCGCCCGCGGCGAGCGCGGCCGCGTGGAAGGCATCCACCTCGGCGCGGGTGCCGGCAGTGAAGGCGATGTGCGTGCCCTCGCCCACGCGCTCGTTGTCACCCACCCAGAAAAAGGGGTTGCCGTCCTTGCCGAAGCCGTGCGCGGTGCCGCCCGAGCCGTTCTCCTCGGCGGGCACGGTCATCAGCAGCGTGATGCCGAGCGGGGCGAGCGCGGCCTCGTAGAAGCGCCTCGAGGCTTCGGCATCCGTCACTGCAAATCCGACATGGTCGAGCATGGCTTCCTCCACATGCTTCAGGGAAACAGGTCCACCACCTCGGCGCCCTCCCCTTCGGCGGCGAGCAGCAGCGTGCGATGGCAATGCGCGGGGTCGCGCTCGAAGCAGAGCAATGCGCTCGGCTTCTCCGCCGCCAGCGCGCGCATCTGCGCCGCCTCGGCCTGCGCCTCGGGCAGGCCCAGCTGGTTGGCATATACCGTACGCAGCGTCTTCACATCGCCCTTCTTGGCGGCGTCGCGGCCCGGCTTGGGGGTGCCGAGATTCTTGAGCAGCACATAGTCGATCCCCGCTTCCTTCAGGCTCGCGGCGAGGACGTTCTTCGAAAAGCCCGGCCGGCGCGACAGCGGCACCGCGCGTATGTCGATCACGCGCTCCACGCCGGCGTCGCGGAGCGCGGCAATGAACTCGTCCATCGTCGTCGCCTCATAGCCGATGGTGAAGATCCTCACGGCTTGTCCTCCCCGTCGCGGAACGCATGCACCGCGCCCCAGGCGATCAACGCCTGTCCGGCGAAATAGGTCGGCCAGACCAGCAGGCCGGGCACTGGCGAGCCCGCGAGCGGGCCCATGCGCAGGAAGATCAGCCAGTCGGAGACGAAGAACAGCAGCGCGCCCGCCGCGACGAGCGCGCCGAGACGGCTGAGCACCGCGGCGGCGGTCATCAGCGCGAGGCCGAACACATAGACCGCGAGCAGTTCGGGATCGGGCAGCGCGCGGAAGACGTACCAGGCGAGCGCCGCCACCGCCGCCGCCACCGCGGGCGCGATCCAGTTGGCGAGCGGCACGCGCCGATGGCGCAGATAGAGATAGCTCGCGAGGAGGTGTCCGGCGAGGAAGGCGATCGCGCCGGCGATCATCCCCTGCGCTTCGAGCAGCACGTCGCCCAGCGCGCCGAGCGCGAGCACCGCGCCGATCATCCGGCCGTCCTGGTTGATTGCCTTGCCCCGCGCCCAGAGCGCCAGCAGGCCCACGCCCGCGCCCTTCCAGACGATCGCGGGCGTGCCGCCGACATGCAGCCAATATTCGGCATAATAGCTGGCACCGGCGATCAGCGCGGCGAGGAAGAGCGGGTCGAGGCGGTTGCGGTCCATGCCCCTTGATGCCCCGCGGCTGGCGCTCTGCCAAGCATCGCCCTATCTGGCCTCCCGTGACTCACGACATCCATATCATCGGCGGCGGCCTCGCCGGTTCCGAAGCCGCGTGGCAATTGGCGCGGAAGGGCTTCAAGGTCCGCCTCTCCGAGATGCGCGGCAGCGGCACCATGACCCCCGCGCACCAGACCGACGGGCTCGCCGAGCTGGTCTGCTCGAACAGCTTCCGCTCGGACGACGCCCAGAACAATGCGGTCGGGCTGCTCCATCAGGAGATGCGCGACCTGGATTCGCTGATCATGGCGCAGGGCGACGCGCACAAGGTGCCGGCGGGATCGGCGCTAGCGGTGGACCGCGACGGCTTCTCGGACGGCGTCACCGCCGCGCTTTCGAACCACCCGAACATCACGATCGTGCGCGAGCGCGTCGACCGGCTGCCCGAGACAGGGCCGACCATCGTCGCCACCGGTCCGCTCACCGCCCCGGGGCTCGCCGAGAGCATCGGCGCCGCGACCGGCAAGGAGCAGCTCGCCTTTTTCGACGCGATCGCTCCGATCGTGCACCGGGACACGATCGACATGGAAGTGGCCTGGTTCCAGTCGCGCTGGAACAAGGTCGGCCCCGGCGGCACGGGCAAGGACTATATCAACTGCCCCCTGACCAAGGATCAGTATCTCGCCTTCCACGCCGCCTTGCTCGCGGGCGAGAAGACCGAGTTCCGCGAATGGGAGAACGTCCCCTATTTCGAAGGCTGCATGCCGATCGAGGTGATGGCCGAGCGCGGCGTCGACACGCTGCGTTACGGTCCGATGAAGGGCGTCGGCCTCGACGATCCGCGCACCGGGCGATGGCCCTATGCCGTGGTGCAGCTCCGCCAGGATAATGCGAGCGGCACGTTGTGGAACATGGTCGGCTTCCAGACCAAGCTCAAATATGCCGAACAAGTCGCTCTTTTCAGGACGATACCGGGGCTAGAGAGGGCTGAGTTCGCGCGGCTGGGCGGTCTCCATCGCAACACCTTCATCAAGTCGCCGGAGCTGCTCGACACGACGCTCAGGCTGAAAAGCGCGCCGCACATCCGTTTCGCGGGCCAGATCACCGGCTGCGAAGGCTATGTCGAGAGCGCCGCGATCGGCCTGCTCGCGGGCCGCTTCGCTGCGGCCGAGCTGACGGGCGAGACGCTGGCACCGCCCCCGCGCGAGACGGCGCTCGGCGCGCTGCTCTCGCACATCACCGGCGAGGCCGAGGCCGAGACCTATCAGCCGATGAACGTCAATTTCGGCCTGTTCCCGCCGATCGAGGGCCGCTCGAAAAAGGCCGACCGCAAGCTCCTCTACACCGGACGCGCGCGCGAGGCGATGCGAGGATGGATGGCTTAGGGCTGTCGATCACCCAATCCTGCCCCGGAGAGGTGGCAGCCCGAAGGGCTGACGGAGGGGTAGCTTGCCGCGGGCTCCGTCGCTTGTGGAGATTACCCCTCCACCACCGCCTTCGGCGGCGGTCCCCCTCCCCCTCCGGGGGAGGATTGTTGAACGTCGACGGTACCCCGGCGTAAGCCGGTATGCCGTTCAATGAGTATAGATCCTCTCCCTACTCCTCGCCGTCCTCCGCCCCGGCTTCCTGAGCCGGCGCCGTCGCCGGCTTGGCGGCCGCCGACCCGCAGGCGCAGCGCGGGCGCGCCGTGCGCTTCTGCGCGGTGGCGGCGAACTCGGCGCGGGTGAGCGCCCCCGACTTGTCCTTGTCCGCGCCCTGGAAGCGCGCGACCGCCTTCACCGCGGTTTCCTCGAAGCTCAGCTTGCCGTCACGGTCGGTGTCGAGCTTCGCGAACGCCTTGCGGCGCAGCGCGAGGAACTCGTCCCGCGTGACGCTGTCGTTCTTGTCCTTGTCGACTCGATCGAAACGCTTCTGCTCGCGCGTCCGCGCCGTGGCGCTCGGCGCTTCGGCGGGCAGCGCTTCTTCCGCCTGGGCGGCGCTCGCCGCCGGCTGCGGCGCCGCCGGTAGGATCTTCTCGGTCGTCGCGGATCCCCGGAACAGGAACAGCCCCGCCACCACCAGCAGCAGGGCACCACCCGCGCCCGCCAGATAGCGCCACATCACCCCTCTCCCCTCTGACTATGGAAAGGCTAACCCGGCGAGTGGGTCAACGTCCAGTCAGCCGGTGCCAGAGAAGCCGCCCGACCCGCCCCGGCGATCCGGCGGGAGGCGGCGTATCGGCGGGGACCGTCAGATCGAGGCGGGCGAGGTGCGCCAATGCGCCCAGCGGCCGGCCGCCGCGGCTCCATTTGGCGCTTCTCGCCTCCTCCAGCAGCGGAGCGGCGATCGCGCGGGCGGTTTCAGCTTCCTCGCCATTGCTCAGATTGCGTGCGAGGTCCGCGATCGCCCAGCCCTGCCCCGCCGCTTCGAGCGGATCGCCGTGGCTGCCGAGCAGCGCGCCCGCCGCCGCGAACAGCCGGCCCCGCCCTTCGCCGAAGCGCCGGATCGCCGCCTCGCCGAGCCGCTCCTCCTCGACCAGCACTTCCCAACCATGCACCATCGGCACCAGCGCCGCGCCGCTGACGCCATGAGGCAGTACCTCCGCCTCGAGCGCGCGCAGCACCGGTTCGGCCGGCGCCGGTTCGCGGTCGAGCTTGTCGAGCGCCTCGCGCCACCAGGCGAGGCGGAGCTGGCCGAGCGCGGGCTCGCGCGTCGTGCGCAGCAGCAGCGCCAGCGCGTCGTCCAGCGCGAGCAGCGCGGCCAGCCCGCCCCGCCGCGCCGCGGGAGCATAAGCCAGGATCAGCGTCCGTTCGGGATGCTCGAGTGACGTCATGGCACTGGGTTCTTCCCTATCCGGTCTAAGGCCGGTGTTAACCAGAGGGCTTTAGGCAGCCTTAGCCAGAGGCAGTGCATGTTGCCGCATTGATCGGGGACCGGGGTCGCAAACATGGGGAAGAAACGCCTGGGCTGGACGGACGCTCGCGCCTTTCTCGGCGCGCTTGCCCGCGACGCGCGCGCGAACACGCTCGCCATCATGGCGATAGCGCTGATCCCGCTGGCGGGCATGGTCGGCGGCGGCGTCGACATCAGCCGCATGTACATCGTCAAGACGCGGCTGCAACACGCCTGCGACGCCGGCGCGCTCGCGGGCCGCAAGACGATGGGCGGCGGCACCTGGACCCAGACGGTCGGCGGCGTCGCCAATTATCCGCAGGTGCAGGCCGGGAAGTTCTTCGACGCCAATTACAACAAGAACGCCTATGGCATCGATCCCGCTACCGTCACCAAGACCTTCACCGAGAATGCCGGCAAGGTGAGCGGCACGGCGTCGGCGACGGTGCCGATGACGCTGATGCGGATCTTCGGCAAGACCAGCGAGACGCTCACCGTCACCTGCGACGCCGAGATGCGGCTGCCGAACACCGACGTGATGTTCGTGCTCGACACCACCGGATCGATGGGCGATCCGCAGCCGGGCGACACGGTCAACAAGATCACCGCGCTCAAGACCGCGGTGAAATGCTTCTTCGAGATCGTCGCGCGGCTCGACACCGACGCGACCTGCACCACCGGTACCCCAGGCGGCGGCGTCGGCAATCAGGTCCAGATCCGCTTCGGCTTCGTGCCCTATGCAACCAACGTCAATGTCGGCAGGCTGCTCAAGCCCGAATGGTTCGCGAGCACCGCGAAATACCAGACGCGCAAGCAGAGCGGCACCGCCTGGACCAATTGGACCACGGCCTATTACACGAGCAAGTCGCAGGGAAGTTGCGTCGCGCCGGCCAACACCAGCACGCAGCAATATACCTCGACCGCGACCGGCTGGGGCGGAAGCTGGGCCTGCCGCGTCGACGAGCGGCACCAGGGACCGAACTGGATCTACGATCAGCTCGACGTCAATGTCGGCCTGCTCAAGAACGGCACGGACTGGAACAGCAGCTACAATTTCCAGTGGCCGATCAACGACGACGGCAGCAACCGTACGGTCAGCTGGCAGGGCTGCATCGAGGAACGCGATACCGTCAGCACGACGGACTATGACCCGATCCCGAGCGGCGCCAAGGACCTGAACATCGATCTCGTGCCCTCGCAGAGCGACGCGACGACGCTCTGGAAGCCGGCGCTGCCCGACGTCATCTTCACGCGCAAGGATTCGAGCGGGAACTGGACGCGGTCGCAGGTCACGACGCCGAATAATTTCGACAATGAGAGCAGCTATTTCTGCCCCACCGCGGCGAAGAAGCTTCAGGTCTGGTCCAGCGCTTCCGACTTCGACGATTATGTCGACCAGCTGACGCCGGACGGCAACACCTATCACGACGTCGGCCTGATCTGGGGCGCGCGGCTGCTGTCGCCGACCGGCATCTTCGCGTCGGAGAACGCGCATACGCCACAGGGCGGCGACATCGAGCGGCACATGATCTTCATGACCGACGGCGACGCCTGCACCGGCGTCAGCAACTACACCTCGCACGGCGTCGACTGGTACGATCGGCGGACCCTGCCGGCCAACACCAACCCGACCGACGGCTGCACGAGCACCGGCAACCTGACCGAGCAGGTCAACCTGCGTACCGAAGGCCTGTGCGCCGCGATCAAGAACAAGAACATCACCTTGTGGGTCATCGCCTTCGGCAATCTCGCCAGCAGCACCGAGACGCGGCTGCAGAATTGCGCGACCACCGGCCGCTACTTCAAGGCGACCAACGCCGCCGAGCTGCAGCAGACCTTCAAGTCGATCGCCGACCAGATCTCGCAGCTGAGGCTCACCAAATGACCCGGCCGGTTCCCCGCCGCCGGGCCGTTCGCGCGCTCGCGCAGAGCGAGCGGGGCGCGACCATCGTCGAGTTCGCGATGGTGGCGCCCGTGATGGGCATCATGCTGCTCGGCGCATTCGACGTCGCGCACACGCTCTACATGCGCGCGGTGCTCCAGGGCGTCGTCCAGAAGGTGTCGCGCGACTCGACGCTCGAATCCGGCCTCGTCGGCTCGCAGCAGACCGCGCTCGACGCCAAGGTGCGCACCCAGGCCAAGGCGCTGGCCAACAACGCGACGGTGACCATCACCCGGCAATGGTACCGCAGCTTCTCCAACGCCGCCGCCACCAAGTTCGAGCCGTTCACCGACACCAACGGCAACGGCACCTGCGACGGCCCGTCCGGCAGCACGCCGGGCGAGCCCTATGAGGACAACAACAACAACGGACGCTGGGACGCGACCGGCGGCAACAGCGGCCAGGGCGGCGCCAAGGACGCGGTCGTCTACACCGTGACCGTCAGCTACCCGCGCTTCTTCCCGATCTACAAGATCATCGGCGGATCGAGCACCACCAGCGTCAGCGCCGCGACGGTGCTGCGCAACCAGCCCTATGGCGACCAGGGAGCGCCGACCGTGCGGAACTGCCCATGACGCGTATCCGTCCCGATCTCCGCGCGCTGCTGCGGCGGCTGCGGCGCGACACGAGCGGCGTGGCGCTGCTCGAATTCGCCTTCTCGCTGCCGATCGTGCTGACGCTGAGCCTCAGCGGCGCCGAGCTCACCAACTACATCATCACGCGGATGCGGATCAGCCAGATCGCGCTCCACCTCGCCGACAACGCGGCGCGGATCGGCTCGGGCACGCAGCTCCAGGCCAAGACGATCAGCGAAGCGGACATCAACGACCTGATCACCGGCGCCGACCTGCAGTCGGGCGAGCTCAAGCTGCTCACCAACGGGCGCGTGATCATCTCGAGCGTCGAGCCCGACCCCAACAATGCCGGCAAGTCGATGATCCGCTGGGAGCGGTGCGCGGGCAACAAGACGAGCTGGACCTCGACGCTCGACGATGCGGGCACCACCAACAAGGACGGATTCGGCCCCACCGGCCGCGAGGTCGGCGCGCCCGCCGACGGCGTCACGATGTTCGCGGAGGTGCAGTATCAGTACACGCCGCTGATCAAGACCTCGCTCTCGCCCGAGACCAAGCTCACCGAGATCGCCTCGATGATGGTCCGCGACCGCCGCGACACCAGCGACGACAGCAAGCTCGCCAACGGCACGACCAACCCGAACCCGCTGCACCCGCTGGGGGTCTACAAGGTCACGGGTGTCACACCAGCGACGTCGAACTGCTGAAAACCGTCCGGGCGAAGACCATTCGATCCTCCCCCGGAGGGGGAGGATCTTGTTGAATATCGATACGCCCCAGGTCCCCGAGCGATGTTCTGCCTGGCTCTGGGTCCCGGCTTTCGCCGGGACAACGATCAGAGAATATGAGTCGCAACCTACCGGTACGTCACCTTCTTCACCGTCGCGAGCACCTTGTCGGCGGTGATCAGCGCCAGCTTCTCGAGATTGGCGGCATAGGGCAGCGGCACGTCCTCGTTGGTGACGCGCAGCACCGGCGCGTCGAGGTCGTCGAACCCCTCCTCCATCGCGATCGCGATGATCTCGGACGCGATCGAGCAGACCGGCCAGCCTTCCTCGACCACCACCATGCGGTTGGTCTTCTTGAGGCTCGCGAGCACGGTCGCCTTGTCGAGAGGGCGCAGCGTGCGCAGGTCGATCACTTCGGCCTCGACGCCCTCGGCCGCCAGCTTCTCGGCCGCCTCGAGGGCGACGCCGACGCCGATCGAATAGCTCACCAGAGTCACGTCCCTGCCCTCGCGCACGATCCGCGCCTTGCCGATCGGCAGGACATAGTCGTCGAGCTTGGGCACTTCGAAGGTGCGGCCGTACATCAGCTCGTTCTCGAGGAAGACCACGGGGTCCTCCGAGCGGATCGCCGCCTTGAGCAGCCCCTTGCCGTCGGCCGCGTCATAGGGCGCGATCACGATCAGGCCGGGGACCGAGGCGTACCAGGGACCGTAATTCTGCGAATGCTGCGCGGCGACACGGCTGGCCGCGCCGTTGGGCCCGCGGAACACGATCGGGCAGCGCATCTGGCCGCCCGACATGTAGTTGGTCTTCGCGGCCGAGTTGATGATGTGGTCGATCGCCTGCATCGCGAAGTTGAAGGTCATGAACTCGACGATCGGCTTCAATCCGCCCATTGCGGCGCCCGTGCCGAGGCCCGCGAAGCCATATTCGGTGATCGGCGTGTCGACGACGCGCTTGGGACCGAACTCGTCGAGCAGGCCCTGGGTCACCTTGTAGGCGCCCTGATACTCCGCGACTTCCTCGCCCATCACGAAGATGCGCGGATCGGCGCGCATTTCCTCGGCCATCGCGTCGCGCAGCGCCTCGCGGACGGTCATCTTGACCATCTCGGTGCCCGCGGGGATCGCCGGGTCGGCGACGCTCGCCGCCTTGTCGCTGGCGAGCTGCCTGGTGCCGCTGTCGGCCTTTTTGGGCTCGGCGGGAGCTTCGGACTCGGCGGCCTTCTGCTCCTGCGCCGGAGCCTCCGCCCTGGGCGCCTCGGCGGGAGCCGGCGCCTGGGCGGCGGAAGCGTCTTCGCCTTCGCCCGCGATCATCGCGATCACGGTGCCGACCTTCACATTGTCGGTGCCCTCGGCGACCAGGATCTTGGCCACCGTACCCTCGTCGACCGCCTCGAACTCCATCGTGGCCTTGTCGGTCTCGATCTCGGCGAGGATGTCGCCCGACTTCACGGTGTCGCCCTCCTTGACGAGCCACTTGGCGAGCGTGCCCTCCTCCATCGTGGGCGACAGCGCCGGCATCTTCAGTTCGATCGCCATCTCAATAGGTCTCCACCAGCACGTCGGTGTACAGTTCCGCGGGGTCGGGCTCGGGGGTCTGCTCGGCGAAGTCGGCCGCCTCGTTGACCAGCTTGCGGATATCCGCCTCGATCGCCTTCAGCTCGTCCTCCTTGACCTTCAGCGCCTCGAGCTCGCGCTTGACGTGCTCGATCGGGTCGGACTTGTCGCGCACCGACTGGACCTCCTCGCGCGAGCGGTATTTCGCGGGGTCGGACATCGAATGGCCGCGATAGCGATAGGTCTTCATCTCGAGGATGATCGGCCCCTTGCCGCTGCGGACCCAGGCCAGCGCCTCCTCGGCGGCGCCGCGGCAGGCGAGCACGTCCATGCCGTCGACCTGGATGCCCGGGATGCGGAAGCTCTCGCCGCGCTTGTAGAGCTGGTCCTCGGCCGAGCTGCGATTGACGCTCGTGCCCATGGCATATTGGTTGTTCTCGATCACGTATATGATCGGAAGCTTCCACAGCTCGGCCATGTTGAACGATTCGTAGACCTGGCCCTGGTTGGCCGCGCCGTCGCCGAAATAGGCCATCGCGACGCCGCCGTCCTCATTGTACTTGTGCGCGAAGGCGAGGCCCGTGCCGAGCGCGACCTGCGCGCCGACGATGCCGTGCCCGCCGTAGAACTTCTTCTCGGTCGAGAACATGTGCATCGAGCCGCCCTTGCCCTTGGAGATACCGGCAGCGCGGCCCGTCAGCTCGGCCATGATCACCTTGGGATCGATGCCATAGGCGAGCATGTGGCCATGGTCGCGATAGCCGGTGATCACCGAGTCCTTGTCGCCGTCGAGCGCCGACTGGAGGCCGACCGCGACCGCTTCCTGGCCGATATAGAGGTGGCAGAAGCCGCCGATGAAGCCGAGCCCGTAGAGCTGCCCCGCCTTCTCCTCGAAGCGGCGGATCAGCAGCATCTGCTTGTAGAATTCGAGCAGCTCCTCCTTGGAGGCCTTGTACCGCTCCGGCTCGTCGGGGCGTTCGCGGTTGGATACGGCGGGTTCGGCGGTTTTGCGAGCCGGTGCTTTGGCCACGATCAGGAAATCCTCGTCCGGGGAGGGGAAAGGCGGGTGCCTATAAGCGTGTTTTTGTCCGCCGCGCAACTAACGCGCGCAAAGCGGTGGCGTTCAGTCGCCGTAACGGCAATTGCAGGATGTGCACGCAGGAATGCGGCTGGCGCATGCGGCGCCGCAGCATGCCAGAAATGCGCGAGCCCTCTCCCCTTCCGCTTGCGGGAGGGGTCGGGGGAGGGCCTGAAAAGCGGAACGAAATCCGGGGAGGATCGAGGGGGAAACCCTCACTTCTTCTTGAGCGGAATCACCACTTCGTCGGGGCGGACGACGTTGAGTTGCTTGCGCGCCAGCTCGTCCGCCAGGTCGGGATCGACGCCGCGCTTGGGGTCGAGCAGGTCGACGCGGTTCTTGATCTCGGCGCGCTTCTTGTCGAGCGCGGCATATTCCGTCTGCTTCTGCGCGAGCTCGGCCTTGATCTCCTTCGCCGCGACGATCCCGGTCGGGCCGAGCACGGCGTTATAGGCGAAGAATCCCATCGCGATCAGCGCCGCCGCGGGCAGGCCCGCGCGACGGAGCAGCATCTGGATCGGGGAGCGGTTGCGCGACGACATGGGTTGATTCTCGCTTAACCCTGGCGGGTAATCAAGCTCCGTATTCTCCCCTTGATCCTCCCCGGAGGGGGAGGTGGCAGCCCGCAGGGCTGACGGAGGGGTAGCTTGCCCCAAGGGCACCGCTGGCGGAGAATATCCTCGCCCAGCCCGCGACTGTCCCCTCCAGGAGACGATGGAGTCAGGCCTTCAGCACCGCCCTCCCCGCATAGACCGCCGCGTCGCCCAGCTCCTCCTCGATGCGGATCAGCTGGTTGTACTTGGCGAGCCGGTCCGAGCGCGCGAGGCTGCCGGTCTTGATCTGCCCGCAATTGGTCGCGACCGCGAGGTCGGCGATCGTCGCGTCCTCGGTCTCGCCCGAACGGTGCGACATCACCGCGGTGTAGGACGAGCGCTGGGCGAGGCTCACCGCCTCGAGCGTCTCGGTCAGCGTGCCGATCTGGTTGACCTTGACCAGCAGCGAGTTGGCGAGCCCCTTCCCGATGCCCATCGCCAGCCGCTCGGGATTGGTCACGAACAAGTCGTCGCCGACCAGCTGTACCTTGCCGCCGACCATGTCGGTGATCGCCTTCCAGCCTTCGAAATCGTCCTCGGCCATGCCGTCCTCGATCGAGAAGATCGGATAGCGCGCCGTCAGGTCCGCCAGATACTCGGCCATGCCGGTCGGCGAGAGGACCTTGCCCTCGCCCGAGATGTGATAGGCGCCGTCCCTGAAGAACTCGGTCGCCGCGCAGTCCAGCGCGAGCATCACGTCGTCGCCGGGCTTGTAACCCGCCGCCTCGATGCTCGACATGATGAAGTCGAGCGCCTCGCTGGTCGAGGCGATGTTCGGCGCGAAGCCGCCCTCGTCACCGACGCCCGTCGCCAGGCCCTTGTCGTGCAGCTTCTTCTTGAGCGTGTGGAAGATCTCCGAGCCGCAGCGCACCGCCTCGACGATGTTCTCGGCGCCGACCGGCACGATCATGAACTCCTGGAAGTCGATCGGATTGTCGGCATGCTCGCCGCCGTTGATGATGTTCATCATCGGCACCGGCAGGACGTGCGCGTTGACGCCGCCGACATAGCGATAGAGCGGCAGCCCGCGCGCGTCGGCCGCCGCCTTGGCCGCGGCGAGGCTCACGCCCAGGATCGCGTTGGCGCCCAGCCGGCCCTTGTTCGGCGTGCCGTCCAGCTCGATCATCGCGGTGTCGAGATCGGCCTGGTCCTCCGCCTCCATGCCCGCCACCGCATCGAAGATCTCGCCGTTGACGGCCTCGACCGCCGCCTCGACGCCCTTGCCCAGCCAGCGCGACTTGTCGCCGTCGCGCTTCTCGACTGCCTCGTGCGCGCCGGTCGAGGCGCCCGAGGGCACCGCCGCGCGGCCGAAGCTGCCGTCCTCGAGCATCACGTCGACTTCCACCGTCGGGTTGCCGCGGCTGTCGAGAATCTGGCGGGCGTGGATGTCGATGATTGCGGTCACGGAACGGTCTCCCTAGTTATGGGGAATTGGGGCTCGGGCGGGCCTCTAACGGCTCATGATGGAACTCGCAAACGGGGCCGTGGTTGTTTCGCGCAAGACATGGAGGGTTTTTGGCATGGCTGACGAAACGACGATCGAGACGCTGGACGCACCGACCCCCGCCGCGGCCGAAGGCGCCGCCACGGACACGTCGCGCTCGGCTTCGGACAAGATCCGCGAAGAGGCTTCCAAGCTCGGCAGCCAAGCCGCCGAACGCGCGCGTGCCCTGGCCGGCGAAGGCAAGGAGAAGGCGACCGGCGCGCTCGATGAGGTCGCCAAGATGATGCAGTCGGCCGCCGACGACGTCGATGCCCGGCTCGGCGAGAATTACGGCCGCTACGCACGCTCGGCCGCCGAGGGCATCTCGGGCTTCGCGGAGACGCTGCGCGGCAAGGAAGTCGACGATCTGGTCGACGACGTCACTGCCTTCGTCCGCAAGAGCCCGGTAGTCGCGGTCGGCGTGGCGGCCGGCATCGGCTTCGTGCTCGCGCGGCTGGTCAAGTCGGGCATCGATGCCGCCGCCGACCTCGGCGACAAAGACAAGGCATAAGGGGCGAAACGGGGGGTGGACGCGCGGGAGCCCGACGAGAAGAGCATCGGCGAGCTGCTCCAGCGGCTTCTCGAGGACGGCAAGGGCTATGCCGAGGCCGAGCTCGGCTATTACCGGACCCTGGTCCGCGCCAAGCTGCGCGACGCGCGGGCGATGCTGTGGCTGGGCGCGGCGGCCGCCGCCCTCGCCCTCGCCGCAGCGGTCGCGCTGGTCGTCGGGCTCGTGCTGACGCTGTCGCCGCTGGTCGGCCCCGGATGGGCGACGCTGATCGTGTTCCTCGGCATCTCGGCGGTGGCCGGCTTCATGGCCCGGCTCGCCTGGGTCCGGATCAAGCGCATCATGGGGGAGAAGCCGTGAGCGCGAATCCGCACGACCTGGCCGCGGCGCAGGCGCGGATCGACGCGGCGCGCGCGCGATTGTTCGGCACCTTGGGCCAGGTCCAGGAGCGGCTCCGTCCCTCGCACCTCGCGCAGGATGCCGTCGAAAGCGCGGCCCAGGGCGTCGCCACCGTCGCGCGCAAGGGCGCGGAGGCGGTGCGCTCGCGCCCGCTCGCCGCCGCGGGCATCGCCGCGACGATCGGGCTGGTGATGGCGCGCGGCTGGATCGGCGACATCATCGGCAAGCGGCATGAAACTCGCGACCCGGCCACGGGTTTGAAGCGCAAAGGCAAGAAAGGACGCCATCCATGAGCAATGGGACCACGCCGCGCCCGGCGAACCAGAACGGCCCGGCCGGCGAGACCGCCGCAGGCATCACCGAAAATCCGATCGCGCTGGTCGCGGGCGGAGTCGCGATCGGCGTGCTCGTCGGCATGCTCCTGCCGCGCGCCGCCAGGGAGCGCGAGCTGCTCGAGCCCGCCGGCCGCAAGCTCGCCGAGCGCGCGACCTCGACCGTCCAGGCCGTCAAGGATGCGGGCAAGGCCGAGATCGACTCGCTGCTCCCGGGCCGGGACGAGGCCAAGGATCGGATATCGGCGCTGGTGAGCAACCTGGTCGACGCGGCGAAGGGCGCGGCGCAAAGGGCTTGAGGCCCGCCCCACCCCGCCGCTAAGGCCGCCCGAAACACCCTTCGGAGGCCTCATGAGCAAATTGCACCTCGTCTTCGGCGGTCGCGTGAGCGATCCCCAGACGCTCGACTTCGTCGATCCCTCCAAGCTCGACGTCGTTGGAATCTATCCGGATTACGCGAGCGCCGAAAAGGCGTGGCGCGCCGCCGCGCAGCGCACCGTCGACGATGCCGAGATGCGCTATGTGGTGGTGCACCTCCACCGGCTGCTCGAGCCGGAGCTGGATCCGAAGGGCTAGGCCCGCCGCCAACGCCAGATCAGCAGCGGCCGGGCCAGCGCCAATCCGACGAGGAAGCCACCGATATGCGCGGCCGCCGCGACCGCGACTCCGGCGCCGTAGAAGGCGAAGGCCGTCAGCAGGTTGATCGCCACCCAGGCGAGCGCGAGCCAGGCGACGTGGACGACCTTGGCCGGAATCGGCCCGATCGCCTGGGCGCGCGAGCGTCCGAACAGCAGCGAATAGGCCCCGACGATCGCCGAGGCCGCGCCGCTCGCGCCGATCATCGGCCGGATCGACTGCGGGTCGACCAGCCATTGCGCCCCCGCCGCGGCATAGGCGCCGATCAGGTAGAGCGCGACGATCCCCCAGGGGCCCGTCGCCTTCTCGGTCTCGCGGCCGGTATAGACGAGCATGAGCAGGTTCATGCCGAGATGGAACAGCCCGGCATGGATCAGCGCCGAGCTCAGCGGCGTGAGCAGCGTCGGGACCGCGGTGACGCCCGTATCGTCGATCAGCCCGCTCAGCCGCGCGGGAATGAACCCCGCCAGCACCGCGGCGTCGACCTCGCGGTGCGTGAAGGTGACGAACAGGCTGACAAGGACCGTGACGAGCGCGATCGCCGAGGTCGCCGACGGACGGCGCATGTCCACGCTCAGATGAACTGGATCTCGGACACCAGATAATAGCGGTCGCCCGCGGGCACCGAGACCTCGACCTCGTCGTCGACCTTGCGGCCGATCAGCGCGCGACCGAGCGGCGAATTGTACGAGATGCGGCCCTTGCTCGCATCCGCCTCGGTCTGGCCGACGATCTGGTACCTGACCGGCTTGTCGTCCTCGTCGAGCAGGGTCACGGTCGCGCCGAACACGATCCTGTCGCCCGAAAGGTCGCGCGGATCGATGATCTGGGCGCGCGAGAGCTTGTCCTCGATATCGGCGATCGACGCCTCGATCTGGCCCTGGCGCTCCTTGGCGGCATGATATTCGGCGTTCTCCGAAAGGTCGCCATGCGCGCGCGCTTCCTCGATCGCGTCCACGATCAGCGGGCGTTCCGCTTTCAGGCGCTTAAGCTCCTCGTTGAGCTTCTCATAGCCTTCCTGAAGCATCGGCATCTTCTCGACCGTCGCCATTCGTCACGTCCTTCAAAAACGCCCCCGGGCCCAAGCGTCCCACATCGGGGGCGCCCGCACATTAACACCGGTTGTGGGGGATCAATTGTGCGAATGCGAATAATAGGACTCTGGCGGGCGCGGTGCAAGGCTAGGAAAGCTTGGCCCTCCCCCAAGCCCATGTTCCCCTCCCGCGAGCGGAAGGGGACAGGCTCAGCGCGCCGCGTAGAAATCCTGCAGCGGCCGCACGTCGAGGCTGTGCTGCGACAGCGCCTCGATCGCCTGCGCCGCGGCGATGCTCGCCTGCGCCGTGGTGAAATAGGGGATCTTGAGGCTCAGCGCCGAGCGGCGGATGTCCGACGAATCCTTGAGCGACTGCCAGCCCTCGGTGGTGTTGAAGATGATCGCGATGTCGCCGTCGAGGATGCGGTCGACGATGTGCGGGCGACCCTGCGCCACCTTGTTGACGCGCTCGACCGCGATCCCCTGCGCCGCCAGATAGTCGGCGGTGCCGCCGGTCGCGACGATCGCGAAGCCCATCGCCGCCATCAGCCGGACGCCGGGCAGGATGATCGGCTTGTCGGTGTCCTTGACGCTGACGAACAGCCGGCCCGCGGACGGCAGCACCGTCCCCGCGCCGAGCTGCGCCTTGGCGAAACCGGTCGCGAAATCCTGGTCGATCCCCATCACTTCGCCCGTGCTCTTCATTTCCGGTGAGAGCACCGGATCGACGCCCGGGAAGCGATTGAACGGGAAGACGGCTTCCTTGACCGCGATATAGCCGATGTCGCGGTCGATCTTCGGCAGGTCCGCGAGCTTCTCGCCCGCCATCACCCGGCTCGCCAGCTTGGCGATCGGCGTCCCGATCGCCTTGGCGACGAAGGGCACCGTCCGCGACGCGCGCGGATTGACCTCGATCAGGTACACCTCGCCGTCCTTGACCGCGAACTGGATGTTCATCAGCCCCTTGACCTTGAGCGCGCGCGCCAGCGCGTCGGCCTGGCGCTCGATCTCGGCGATGATGCCGGCGGGCAGGCTGTAGGGCGGGATGGTGCAGGCGCTGTCGCCCGAATGGACTCCCGCCTCCTCGATGTGCTGGAGCACGCCCGCCACGACCACGTCGCTCCCGTCGGCGATCGCGTCGACATCGACTTCGATCGCGTCGCGCAGATACTGGTCGATCAGCACGGGGCTATCCCCCGACACCTGCACCGCGGTCTGGATATAGTCGTCGAGCTGCTGGGTCGAATCGACGATCTCCATCGCCCGCCCGCCGAGCACGTAGCTCGGCCGCATCAGCACCGGATAGCCGATCCGCTCGGCGATCTTGACCGCCTCGTCGCGCGTCCGCGCCAGGCCGTTGAGCGGCTGCCTGAGCCCCAGCTTGTTGACCAGGTCGGCGAAGCGCTCGCGATCCTCCGCCAGGTCGATCGCGTCGGGCGAGGTGCCGAGGATCGGGATCCCCGCGCCCTCGAGCGCCTTGGCGAGGTTGAGCGGGGTCTGCCCGCCGAACTGGACGATCACGCCGACCAGCTCGCCCTTGGACTGCTCGACGTGCAGGATCTCGAGCACGTCCTCGGCGGTCAGCGGCTCGAAATAGAGCCGGTCCGACGTGTCATAGTCGGTGCTCACCGTCTCCGGGTTGCAGTTGACCATGATCGTCTCATAGCCCGCATCGGCCAGCGCGAAGCAGGCGTGGCAGCAGCAATAGTCGAACTCGATCCCCTGCCCGATCCGGTTCGGCCCGCCGCCCAGGATCACGATCTTGCGGCGGTCGGACGGCATCGCCTCGTTCTCGGGCTCGCCGAAGCCTGTTTCGAGCGAAGTCGAGAAGCTCGGCGCCTCGTAGGTCGAGTACATGTACGGCGTGCGCGCCTCGAACTCGGCGGCGCAGGTGTCGATCCGCTTGAACACCGGCCGCACGCCCAGCCGGTGGCGCAGGCGGCGCACCTCGGCCTCGGTGATCCCGCCGGTCATCGCCTTGACGGCGTCGTGGAGCAGCCCCGAGGCGCGCGCCATCGCCCCCGCGCCCTCGCGCAGATTGGCGGACTTGAGCGCGAGATAGGCGAGCCGCTTGTCGCTGAACCCCATCGCCTTCAGTCGCCGCATCCCCGCGGCGTCCTGCGGCAGGCCGCCGCGGCAGACCTGCTCCTCGGCCTCGACGATCTCGTGGATCCGCTCGAGGAACCAGGGATCGAATCGGGTGAGCGCATGGATCTCGGCGACGGTGAAGCCCTCGCGCAGCGCCTGGGCGGCGATCAGCAGCCGGTCGGGCGAGCGCACCGCCAGCTCCGCCTCGATCACGTCGCGCGGCGCCCCCGCGAGCCGGTCGACATCGTTGAACCCGCTGAGCCCGGTCTCGAGCCCGCGCAGCGCCTTCTGGAGCGATTCGTGGATGGAGCGCCCGATCGCCATCACTTCGCCCACCGACTTCATCGCGGTGCCCAGCACCGGCTCGGCGCCCTTGAATTTCTCGAAGGCGAAGCGCGGGATCTTGGTGACGACGTAATCGATCGTCGGCTCGAACGAAGCCGGCGTCGCGCCGGTGATGTCGTTCTCGATCTCGTCGAGCGTGTAGCCCACCG
>CBIFVW010000014.1:0-26730 GCA_966186155.1 uncultured Sphingomonas sp. | reverse complement strand
CCGGCCTCGGGAAGCGTCAGCGTGCCGCGGATCAGCTTGCCGATCGCGTCCTGCGGCGTGCGGAAGCCGAGACGCTTCGCGGCGGCTTCGCTGATCACGACGTTGATGCCGCGCGCCACGAGCGCCCGCTCGGCTTCAAGCTGGAGCGGAAAGGGCGTGGTGGCGTCGTCCTTGCCCTGCGAATCCGAGAAGAAGCGGCCGGCGAGCAGCCGCATCCCCATCGCCTCGAAAAAGCCGGTCTCGATCCCATAGGCTCCCAAAGCGACCGAGCGCGTGGCGCCGGGCAGGAAGAAGTCCGCCGTCGAATTGCCGTCGGGCGAGACGCCGATCTGGGTGCGCGCCGCGGCCTGGACTCCCGGGAGGCGGCGGATGCGCTCGACCAATTGCTGGGATTGCGCCTGCGTGGCGCCGCGGAAGTCCAGGTTGGTGACCTGGAGCAGGCCGTCGCGCCGATAGCCGGCGTCCAGCGTCTGGGCGAAGCGGGTCTGGGTGTAGATCACCGCGGTGCAGACGATCAGCCCGATCGAGATCGCGAACTGCACGACCACCAGGAAGCTGCGCAGCCGGCCCGAGCCGACGGTGTCGGCGGCCGACTTGTTCGCCTTGAGGATCTTCGCGGGCTGGAAACGCGAGAGATAGAATGCCGGGTAGAGCCCTCCCGCCGCGCCGACCAGCAGGACCAGGAGCAGCACGGGCAGCCACACGCCGTCCGCCCCCCAGTACCGCATCGCGATCGACGTATCGAGAAAGCCGTTGAACACCGGCAGCAAGAGCTCGACCAGCGCGAGCCCGGCGAGCATCGCGATCAGCGCGAGCAGGATCGATTCGGTGAGGAACTGGGCGATCAGCTGCCAGCGGGTCGCGCCGAGCACCTTGCGCAGCGCCACTTCGCGCGCGCGCTGCGATGCGCGGGCGGTCGCGAGATTGGTGAAGTTGATCGACGCCATGCCGAGCACGAGCGCCGCGATCACTGCGAAGGTCGCGACCGTGCCATTGTCGTTGCCGGGCGTCAGCCCGAACATCTGCGCCTTGCCGAGATGGACGTCGCGGATGTTGACCAGCCCGAAGTCCATGTCGTCGCCGGGGTTGGTCCGCTCGCCATTGGTCACCTCGTCGGGGATGTTGCGCTTTTCCCAGGCGGCGAGCTGCGCATTGATCGCGCCCGCATCGGCGCCCTTGCGCAGCTTGACGAAGTTCCAGCCCTGCTGGCTGCCGAAGCGAGTCACTTGCTGCATCCGGTCGGCGAACTGCGTCTCGAGATCGAACCGCGCGATCATGTCGGCCGAGATGCTGCTGTTCCTGGGGATGTCCTTGAAGACGGCGGTGACCCGATAGTCGACGTCGCCGGTGTTATCGACGATCGTCAGCGACCGGCCGATCGGATCCGCGTCGCCGAAGCGGCGCTTCGCCTCGCTCTCGCTGAGCGCCACGGAGTGCGAATCGGGCAGCGCGGTCCGCGCGTCGCCGCGTACGAAGGGTAGATCGAAGACGTCGAAGAGATTGCCGTCGACCATGCGCAGCGTCGGCACCTGCGAAGGTTCGCCGTCCTGGATGACGATCGGCGAGAAGGAGCGCATCCAGACGACCTTCTCGACCTGCGGGAAATCCTTCTCGAGCGCGCGCCCTGCCGCGATCGCGCTCAGCTGCAGGTCTCGCTGCTCGCCGCCGCGGCCGCTCGCCGAGATGTAGGTCTGGAGCTGATAGACCTGGTCGGCGTCCGCGAGCCAATTGTCGTAGCTCCGCTCGTAGCGGACATAGAGCAGGATCAGCAGGCATGCCGCGAGGCCGACCGTAAGGCCGAAGATGTTGATGAAGGCGTAGGTCTTGTTCTTCGCCAGCGCCCGGAGGCCCACCAACAGATAGTTCCGCCACATCGATCGGGTCCTACTCGTACCGGAGGGCGTGGATGGGTTTGGCGCGGGCCGCACGGACGGCATGGCCCGCGACCGTCGCGATCGCGATTGCGAGCGCGAGCAGCCCTGCGAGCGCGAACGGCGTGGGCGTCAATGCGATGCGGACGTCGAAGCCGTTGAGCCATTCGCGCATCGCCCACCAGGCCGCCGGCCAGGCGATCAGGTTGGCGAGCACCACCGGCTTGGAGAATTGCCAGGCGAGCAGCCGCACGATGTCGCGCACCTTGGCGCCGAGCACCTTGCGGATGCCGATCTCCTTGGTGCGCCGCTCGGTCGCGAACGAGGCGAGGCTGTAGAGGCCGAGACAGGCGATCAGCACCGCCAGCGCGGAGAAACCCGCGAACAGCACGCCGCGCGCCCGGTCGGCGGCGTAGAGCTCGTGCGCGATGTCGTCGACGAAGCGCGCCTCGAACGGGATCTCGGGCTCGAACTTGCGCCAGACCTTGTTCAGTGCCGCCATCACCTCGCCCGGACGGGCGGCGGCAAAGCGGACCAGGACCACCTCGGTCGCGTCCGGATCGACGGCATAGAAAGCCGGTTCGATGGCCTCGCGCGCGCTGCGAAGGCGCGTGTCCTCGACCACGCCGACGATCGTCGAAGGGACCAGAGGGCCACCGCGCATCGCCCGCACCGTCTGCCCGATCGCCGCCTGCGGGGTGCGAAAGCCGAGCCTGCGCGCCGCAGCCCGGTTGATCACGATGTTGACCCCCCGCCCCGCCCAAACCCGATCGTCGCCCGCCGGAACCCGATCGAGCGCGATGCGATCGTCGAACCGGCGGCCGGCGAGCAGGTCGATGCCCGTCGTCTGAAGATATTCGGCATCGACGCCATAATAGCTGAGCGACTGATATTCCTCGGCGCCGGAGGCCTTCACCAGCCATATCGGCCGCGTGTCGGAAGCCATCGGGATCGAGGTCCGCGTCGTATTGGTGACGCCGGGAATCGCGAGCATCTCGGCGTGGGCGGCGTCGTATTCGCTTCCCTTGGCGAAGCGCCAGGCGTTGACGATCTGGATCAGCCCGTCGCGACGATAGCCGGGGTCCACCGTCTCGACATAGCGGGTCTGTGAGAAGATCACCCAGGTCGAGGCGATGAGACCGATAGCGATGGCGAACTGAAGCATCACCAATCCGGTGCGGAAGCGGCCATTGCCCGGCGTCTCGATCGAGGACTTGTTGGCGCGCAGCACGTCTGCGGGACGGAAGCGGCTGAGATAGAAGGCCGGGTAGAGCCCGCCGAGCAGCCCGGTCGCGAGGAACAGCCCCAGCGCGGGAACCAGCATGCCCGTCGGGCCGAGATAGGCAATGCGGATGTCCGCGCCGATCGTGGCGCTGATCCACGGCGTCGCAAGCTCGACGATGGTCAGCGCGAGCAGCATCGCCACTGCCGCCATCACCACGCTTTCGCCGAGGAACTGCACGATCAACTGGCCGCGTGAGGCCCCGAGCACCTTGCGAAGCGCGACTTCGCGGGCGCGCTGGGTAGCGCGCGCAGTCGACAGGTTGACGAAGTTCATCACCGCCATGGCAAGCGTCAGCAAGGCCACCACGACGAAAGTGGCGAGCGCACGGGGATCGCCGCCGGGGGTGAGCGCCGCTTCTTGCGTGGCGCCGAGATGGAGGTCGGTCAGTGGCACGAGCTTGAGATCGACGGCGTCCGACATGGTCGCCGGCTTTCCGTCGACGACCGCGTCGGGAATGTTGCGCTTTTCCCATGCCGGCAGACCGGCATTGACCAAAGCGGCATCGCCGGCGCGGCGCAGCTTGACGTAATGCTGCTGGTTGAAATTGCCCCAGCCGCGCTGCTCGGGGGGGATCGCGCTCAGGTCGCGACGGAAGAGCAGGCTCAGCCGCAGGCTGGTGTTGCGCGGCAGATCGCGCAGCACGCCGGTGACGCGATAGTCGCGCTTGCCCGGCCCCGCGCCGAGGCTCAGTTGTTTGCCGAGCGCATCAGCCGTGCCGAAATGGCGGATCGCCTCGCTCTCGGTGAGTACGACCGAATTGGTGTCGGGGAGCGCCGTCGCGGCGTTACCTTGGGCGAAGGGCAGGCCCAGCACATCGAAGAAATTGGCATCGACCGTGGCCACATCGATGAAGACCGGCTGGCCGTCGCGCTCGGTCACGGTCTTGCCGGGCGCGAGCGAAGTCACTGCTTCGACCTGCGGGAAGCCGCCGGGCAGTTTCTCGTACAAGATGAACGGGCTCATCTGGACATGGCGGGCCGGCTGACCGGGCAGGTTGAACTGCGACTGGACCTGATAGAGCCGGCCGCTATCGGGCAACCAGCTGTCGTAGCTGCTCTCGTAGCGCACATAGTTGAGGATCAGCAGGCAGCCGGCCAGGCCGAGCGCCAGCCCGCCGATGTTGATCGCCGCGTAGACGCGATTGCGAGCCAGCAGCGTCAGCGCGATGGTCAGATAGTTACGCCACATCCGGCATCCCCTTCTTCTCCCTCTCCTCCTTCAGGATAGGGGGTGGGGAGAGGGCCGATCCGCGAGGGACGCGGAGAGATTGCCCCTCTCCCCTGTCCTCTCTCCGCAAGCGGGGAGAGGAAGACCTCCTTCACGCAGCCCGCCGCCGCTCCTGCAGGATGCGGCCGTCGAGCATCGAGACGATCCGGCCCGCATAATCGGCATGCGCGGGCGAGTGCGTGACCATCACGATCGTCGAGCCCTCGGCATTCAGCGTCTGGAGCATGCGCATCACTTCCTCGCCGTGATGCGTGTCGAGATTGCCGGTCGGCTCGTCGGCGAGGATCAGCTTGGGATTGGCGACGAGCGCACGGGCGACCGCGACGCGCTGCTGCTGGCCGCCCGAGAGCTGGCTCGGTCGATGGCGCGCGCGATGGGCGATGCCGACCTTGTCCATCACCTCGTCGACCCGGCGCTTGCGCTCGGCATTGGGGACGTTGTGATAGAGCAGTGCGAGCTCGACATTGTCGCGGACGCTCAGCTCGTCGACCAGGTTGAAGCTCTGGAAGATGAAGCCGATATTCTCCTTGCGGACATCGGCGAGCTTGCTCTCGGAGAGGCCGGCGACCTCCTGGCCGTTGAACTGGTAGGAACCGCTCGATGGGCTGTCGAGCATGCCGATCATGTTGAGCAGCGTCGATTTGCCGCAACCCGACGGCCCCATGATCGCGACGAACTCGCCCTCGGCGATGTCGAGGTCGATCGCGTCGAGCGCCGTCGTCTGCACCGTGTCGGTGCGGTAGACCTTCGAGAGTTCGCGCATCTGCAGCATCGGGTTCCCTTTCGTTTCGATCACTTGGTCAGGTCCAGGCGCGTCTTGTCGGTGAAGCCGGTATAGGGCGAGGTGATCACCTTCTCGCCGGGCTCGAGGCCTTCGAGCACTTCGACGAATTCGGAATTGCGGCGGCCGAGGCGAACGTTGCGCTTCTCGGCGGAACGACCGTCGGGCGTCACCACGAATACCCAGTTGCCGCCGGTGTCGTTGTAGAAGGATCCGTTCGGAATCAGCAGCGCCGGGCTCGGATCGCCGAGCGTGAGGCGGGCCTGCATCGTCTGGCCTCGCTGGATCTGCTGCGGCTCGTCGCCGACGAACTGCAGATCGACCTCGAACTGGCCGTTCTGGACCTGGGGATAGATCTTCGTCACCTTGGCCGCATAGCGCTTGCCTCCCCAGTCCAGCGCGGCCTGCTGGCCGAGCCGGACGCGCCCGAGATAGAATTCGTCGACTCCCGCGATCAGCTTGTTGCGGCCCGGGCTGTCGATCTGTCCCACGCGCTCGCCCCGCTGGAGCGACTGACCGACCTGGACCGAGAAGCCCGACAGCTGGCCCGAGACCGGCGCGCGCAGCTGGAGCGCGTCGAGATTCGCCCGGGCGATCGCGAGGCCCGATTGCATCGACTTGGCGGCGGCCGCCTGCTGGGACAGCTGGCTGCCCTGAAGCCGCTCGTCGGTCGCCTGGCTGCGCTTGAGCGCGGCGAGTGTGCGGCGGCTGAGTTCATAGTCCGCGCTGGTATCGGCGAACTGCTTGGCGGCGACGAAGCCGCGCTCGGCGAGCGGCTTCTCGCGCTCATATTGGCGTCGCGCCTTGTCGAGCGCGGTTTCGGCCGCGAGCACCGCACGCTCGTTCGCGAGACGGGTCTGGGCGAGCGCCAGTTCCTGGCTGCGCATGTTGTTGATCTGCTGCTCGACCTCGGTCTGGCGGGCCAGCGTCGACAGCTGGAGCTCGGCGTTGGAGAGCACGGCGATCGGCTGACCGGCCACGACGCTGGCGCCGTCCTCAACCAGCATCTTCTCGACGCGACCGCCTTCGACCGCGTCGATATAGACGGTGAGCAACGGCGTGACGCGAGCGCGCAAGGGGATGAAGTCGTCGAAGGTGCCGCGCGTGACGGTGGAGACCGTCACGCGGTCCGCGCCCACGGTCTGGCTCGAGCCCGAAGGGGCGAACCACCAGAAGAGCAAGGCACCGACGAGCACCACCGCCCCGCCGATGATCGCCTTGGTCCGCATGGAGAGCTTCCGCGACTCCACGACCTGATCCATCCCGCTGCCCGAGACGGGACGCTCCCCCTGGTTCTTCTGCATCCGAACGACACCCATGTTCATTGCCCCAGCAACCAGCGTGCCAAACCGCGGGCAGGCGCGGAAGTATGCCCGTTCATCGGATCGCACCTTCGCAACCGTTCGATTTCGAACACTCCTGTCCGAAATCGAACGCGACACGCACCGTCGCGAAGCCGAGCCGGAGCAGCGCATGGCCGCCCCTCGCTCCGTTCACGGCCACGTCGATTCCCCATCCGGCTGGCGACCAGAGCGCCGCCGCGCCGGCCATCGCCAGCACGAGCAGCGCCTTTCTCGCCAATTTGTCGGACGGCGGCCGAAACACTGGCCCGACTCCCCTTCGCCTGCACATGCCGCAGACAGAGCAGGAGCCGTGCCAACCGCAGAAATCCGCGACTGCCGCGAAATCGGCCGCATGCCGCCAAGCTTGGCACGCAATTTGATTGTCCGATTCCGCACAGTCGCTGTACGGGAGTGGGCGCGATGAGCGGGCCGGAATTCGATTTCTGCGTGGTGATCGACGACGACGACGACATCCTGATGGCGTCGCGGCTGCTGCTGCGCCGATTGTTCAAGGACGTCGAGACCGCGCGCGGTCCGGAGGAGGCTCTGCCGCTGATCGAGGCGCGCACGCCCGACGTGGTGCTGCTCGACGCCAATTACGCGCGCGGCGCGACCGACGCGGCCGAAGGGCTCGCCTGGCTCGACAAGCTGCTCGCGATCGATCCCGAGATGGTGGTGGTGATGATCACCGCCCATGCCGGCGTCCAGGTCGCGGTGGCGGCGATGAAACGCGGCGCGACCGACTTCGTCTCCAAGCCCTGGTCGAACGAGAAGCTGCTCGGCACGGTGCGCACAGCTGCGTCGCTGCGCCGCTCGCGTACCGCGCTGGCCGGCGGCAAGATCCCCTCCGCTTCCGCTCCGACAGCCGCGGGATCGCCGCTGCTCGGCCAATCGCCGGTGATGGCGCGCGTCCATTCGCTGATCGCGCGCGCGGGGCCGACCGACGCCAATGTCCTCGTGCTCGGCGAGAACGGCACCGGCAAGGAACTGGTCGCGCGCGAGCTGCATCGCCAGTCGCTCAGGGCCGACAAGGTGATGCTGACCGTCGATCTCGGCGCGATTGCCGAGGACCTGATCGATTCCGAGCTGTTCGGCCATGTGAAGGGGGCGTTCACCGACGCGCGCACCGACCGGGTCGGCCGCATCCAGGCGGCGGACGGCGGCACGCTCTTCCTCGACGAGATCGGCAACCTGCCGCTCAGACTCCAGCCCAAGCTGCTCACCGTGCTCGAGCAACGCCAAGTGACCCCGGTGGGCGCGAACAAGCCGGTGCCCGTCGACATCCGCGTGATCGCCGCGACCAATTTGCCGCCCGAGAAGCTGCGCGACGAAAGCCACTTCCGGCAGGATCTGCTGTTCCGCTTGAACACGGTCGAGATCGACCTGCCGCCGCTGCGCGAGCGGCGGGAGGACGTGCCCGAGCTGATCGACCATTATCTCCAGCATTATGCGAAGCGCTATGGCCGGGACGTGCCGGTGCTGAGCCCGGCGGCGCGCGCCGCCCTGCTCCACCACGACTGGCCGGGCAATGTCCGGGCGCTGCGCCATGCCTTGGAGCGCGCCGTCATCCTCGCGCGCGACGCGCCGCTCGAGCCCGAGGATTTCTCGCTGATCTCCGCGGCGCCGCGCATCGCGCCCGCGGCGGTGGTGGCGCCGAAAGCACCCGAGGACCTCAATCTCGAGCGGGTCGAGCGCCGGCTGGTCGAGGAGGCGCTGAAGAAGCACGGCTACAACATCTCGCTCGCAGCCGCCGAACTGGGTCTGTCGCGCGCCGCCCTCTATCGCCGGATGGAGAAGCATGGGCTTTGACCGGCGCTTCACGCTCGGGCTGATCTTCTGGATCGCCGCTTTGGCGGTGACGATCGCGGCCGCGCTGGCCAGCTTCGCCGTGCAGGGTCTGGTGGCACCGCGCATCGTCGCGCTGGCGCTGGTGGCGGGAGCGTTCGCGGGGCTGTGGCAGCATGTCAGCCGCACCAATGTGGCAGTGGCGCGGTTCATCGAGGCACTGCGCTTCGACGACACATCGACGCGCTTCGGCGACGCGCAGGGCGGCGGCTTCGGCCAGCTCGGCGCGGCGCTCAACGCCGCGATGGACCGGGTGCGCGCCCGCCAGGACGCGGCGGCCGCCGAGCTGCGCTTCCTCGAGGCGCTGGTCGACGACATGCCCGTCGCGCTGCTCACCATCGATTCCGGGGGTCATGTCGAGCCAGCCAACAAGGCCGCCCGGCGCCTTTTCCGCCAGCAGCAGGGCACGCGCGCCGAAGACTATGCCGTCTACGGCGCGACGTTCGCCAAGCGGCTCATGGCCGGCGGAGCCGCCGAGGAAGTGCTGCTGCTCGCGATCGAGGGTCGCACCCAGCGCGCGCTGGTCCGTTCCGGTACGCTAGAGCGGCTCGGGCGCAGCGTCCGCGCAGTGACCGTCCAGCCGATCCAGGGAACGCTCGACGCAGTCGAGATGGCGGCGCAGACCGACCTCGTCCGCGTGCTCACGCACGAGATCCTCAATTCGCTCACCCCCGTGACGTCGCTCGCCGCGACCGCCGCGGACCTGCTGGCCGATCCCGACCTCTCCGCCGACCCGCGCATCGGCGACGCGCGCGCGGCGGTGACGACGCTCTCGCGGCGCGCACAGGGGCTCGGCCATTTCATCGAAGCCTATCGCGCGGTCGCGCGCACGCCGGAGATCAAGCGTCAACGCTTCGCCGCGCGTCCCTGGACCGACGAGCTCGCCCGGATCTTCGCCGCGCGCGCCCCCGAGGTGCCGCTCGCGGTCGACATAGTTCCCGAGAGCCTCGCGCTGGACGCGGATCCGGATCTGCTCGCCCAGGTGCTGATCAACCTGATGCAGAACGCCGCCCAGGCGATGGCCGGGCAGGACCGGCCGCCACGGCTCGCGCTCCGCCTGTTCACCGACCATGAGACGGTGGTGATGGAAGTCGAGGACAACGGCCCAGGCGTGCCGGAGACGCTGCGGCAGGACGTGTTCCTGCCCTTCTTCACCACGCGCGCAGCCGGCACCGGGGTCGGCCTCAACCTCGCGCGCCAAATCGTGGTCGCGCATGGCGGAGCGATCGACGTGGGAGATGCTCCCGGCGGCGGGGCGCTGTTCCGGATCCTCCTCTAGCGCACGGGCAGCGCCGGCACGCCTGGCGGCACCGCGGCGCCGCGCCAGCGCTCGACCGGGTCGACCGCGATCGTCTTGTCGGGAAGCCGCCGCCGCTGGATCAGCGTCGCGATTTGCTGGCTGGTTCCGCCGATCGTCGCACGGGTACGCACCCAGAAGGTGTTCGACCGAAACGAGGCGCCCCAAGGCAGGCTCGCATTCTGGTCGGAGAGATCCTCGAGCGTCAGCCTTCCGTTGCGGGCGCGGATCTCGGCCAGCCGCGCCGCGATCAGCGGATCGCGGAACAACAAGTTCAGCATCTCCGGATCGGCGGCATTGAGATTGATCTGCGTCTCGCCCGGCAGCGCCGTCACCAGCCGCTCGAGCCGGTCGACCGCCTTGGGATCGAACCCCGCCATCCGCATCGGGCGCAGGTCGGTCACCGGCCCGCGCAGCCGGACATAGGCGATCGCCTCGACGATCTGCTCGGGCGTCAGCCCTACCTCCCGGCCGATCGTCTGGAACATCACCACCGCGCCGGCCTCACCCGAGCGCAGCATGTTGATGTTGAAACGCCCTTCGGCATCCGCGATCGCGAGGTCGAAGGTACCCCCTTCGATCGGCGCCCCCTTCTCCGAAAGCTTGGCCCAGGGCTCGGCCGGGCTGTCCTCGTCGGGGGAAGCCACCGCGTCGCGGCGCAGCGCCATCACCGCGGACAGCTCGCCGCCCCGCGCCACCGCGAGCGCGCGCGCCGCCTCGCGGGTGCGCAGACCGCGATCGAGCGCCAATTCCTCGCGATTGATCAGCAACAGCACCAATCCGCTCGCGATCGCGACGAACATCAGCACGTTGACGAGGATCATCCCCGTCTCGCCCTCGCGGAGGCGGCGGCGGCTCATTGCTCGGGATATTCCGGCTGGGTGGGGAGCGCGATCACGCGGCGCAGCGCGCCCGGCGTGCCGCCCGGCCCGACCACCTGCAGCTCGAGCGCGACGGCGCGCGGCCAGCGATCGCGGCCTTCGTCGTTCACCGGCCAGCGATCGGCCCACGCGCCGTCCCAGAAGCGCCAGCGCGCGCTACGCACGCCGGTGAGCACGGTCTGCACCATCGGCCCCGAGCCGCGCACCAGATTGCCGTTGGCGATCGAATATTGCAGCCCGATCGCCTGTCCGCCGAACCCCGGCGCGGCACGTGTGAACTGGAGCTTCTCGCCACCGCCCGAGACCTGGCCGCGCGCGATCTGGTCGAGGTCGCTCGTCACCACGAACATGGTACGCTGGAGATCGGCGAGCCGGTCGAGCCGGACCTCGGTGCGGCCCTGCACCTTGATGATGCCGTCGACCAGAGCGAGCCCCGCCACTGCGATCAGCGCGAACAGGCCGAGCGAGATCATCAGCTCGATCAGCGTGAAGCCGGAAGTGCCGGCTTCGGCCGAATTCTTCACGATCCAGAGCTCACCGCCACCGGCTCATAGCCGATCGGCCGCGCCACGAGGATCGCGAAATCGCGCGCCACCGATCCGTCGGTACGGAAGCGCACCGGGCCGGTGACGCAGTGGAAGCCCCTGCTGTCGAGCAGGCCCTGCCCGCTCAGCTTGTCGTCGGCGCGCAGTGAATTGGCGAGGCCCGCCGCATCATAGGCGAGCGCGGTGATCGTCCCGGGATCGCCGCCGTTGCGCTCCTTGAACTCGGTGGCGAAGGTGCCGAAGGCCTTGGGATCGGGGCTGGCGATCCACGCCCCGTCCAGGGCTTCGAGCGCCTGGGGGCGATGATCGAGCCCCTGCAGCGTGCCGAGCAGCTGGACGCCACTGTCCTTGAGCGCGCGCGCGGCCGCAAGCACCGCCTCGCCGCTGCCGGGCAGCAGCAGGCCGTCGGGCGTCTCGCCCGGATCCGGAAGCGGCTGGCCGGGCTTCACCGGAAGCACGCGGACGGTGATCCCGAGCTCGCCTTCGCTCTGCCCCGCCGCATGCGCGGCGGCGACGCTCCAAGGGGAGCCATCGTCGATCACCACCACCGACTTGACGCCGCGCGATCGGGCGTAGCGGAGGATCGCGGTGGTCACTTGCCCGGCGGTGATGCCGAAAATCCAGGTCCCGGGTGCGCGCAGGACCGAATCGTTGCTGAACGCGATGATCGGCACCCGCCCCGCCACGGTGCTCGAAACCGCGGGCACTTCCTCGGCCGAGAGCGGCCCGAGGATCAGCGCGGGCTTGGCCTTGAGCGCCTTGGCAGCCGCCGCGGCGGCGCCTGCCGCGGTGCCGCCGGTGTCGAAACTCTGCACGAACTGGCTGTTTTCCGCGAGCAACGCCGCCTGCCGCATGCTAAGGCCCAGCCGCGCTCGCGTGCCCGTGAGCGGCAGCAGCAGGGCGACGGGGCGCTTGTCCTTCTTCCTCCCCGCTGCGAGCACCAACGAGGGGAAGGCGACCGATGCCGCTGACGCGACCAGGCCTGATTGCAGCGACTTCAGCAGGGTCCGTCGATCCATTGCCGACTCAAAGCGTTGGGAGCGGGGCACGGCGCCCTATTATCGTCTTCGCGATCATCGGCATAGCCGCCTATCTGCTCGCGCTGCTCGTCACCATGCCGGCGAGCGTGATCTTCAAGAACCGGCCATGGCGCACCGGCGTCGCGGGAACGGTGTGGAACGGCGAGGTCGGAGTGGCCGGCGGCGCCAAGTTCGAATGGCGCATGGCACCGCTCCGCTCGCTGACCAGCCTCGCCTTCGCGGCCGACTGGAAGGCGACCGGCCCCGACACCGATCTCGGCGGCCGCGCGATCGCCCATCTCGGCGGGCGCACGGTGCTCGACCATGTCAGCGGCTCGGCGGCGGCGAGCCTGCTCCAGGCGCTCCAGCCCAACCTGCCCTTCACCTGCGACTTCGGCGCGCAGGTCGAGATGGAGCGCATCGCGATCGGCGGCGGCGCGCGCCTGCTGGAAGGCAAGATCACCACCGATCCGGGCAGTTGCCGCCCGAAGAACGCCGGCGCCGCCACCGCGGTGCCGGCGCTGTTGATCACCGCCGAGCATGTCGGCACCCGCACCACGATCCGTGTCGCGCCCTCGGCCCAGCGGCTCAAGACGCTGCTGACCGCGGTATTGGCCGAGGATGGCGCGCTCGACATCTCGATGACGCCGGACGGGGCGGCGATCCTGCCGTTCGTGGGGTTGCCGGCGGGTGCAAGGGTGCAGGGGCAGATGTGAGGCCCGCGCTCTTTTTTACAGCCCGACCAGATTGTTCAGGTTGATGATCGGCAACAGGATCGCCAGCACCATCATCAGCACCAGCCCGCCCATGACCAGCAGCACCAAAGGCTCGACCAGCGCGACGAGGGTGGAGACGAGAGCGTCGAGCTCGCGCTCGAGCTCGCCGGCGGCGCGGCCGAGCGCGGGAGCGAGGCGGCCGGAACTCTCGCCCGAGGCGACGATCGCGACCAACATCGAGGGGAACACGCCCGCCTCGGCCATCGCGGCGCGAAGGCTGATGCCTTCGCGGACCCGGGCGGCGACGCCGAGCGCCTTCTCGCGCACCCAGCGGTTCGGCGTCACTGCGGCGGCGGCATGGAGCGCCTCGACCAGCGGCACGGCACTCCCCACCAGCGTAGCGAGGCTGCCGGCGAAGCGCGCGGCGCTCAGTTGGCGGCTGAAGCGGCGGAATGGACGGTGCTCGGAGAAGAACCGGTCGATCCTCAAGCGGTTGGCCGGCACCCGCGCCCAGCGCAGGAAGATCAGCGCCGCCACCGCGAGTCCGAGGATCAGGTAGAGCCCGAAATTCTGGAGGAACCAGCTGATCGCGATCAGCAGCCGGGTCAGGAAGGGCAGGTCGGCGCCGCGCGACACGAACACCTTCACGATGTCGGGCACGACATAGACCAGCAGCAGCGCCATCATCCCGAACGACACCAGGGCGAGCAGCGCGGGATACATCAGCGCGAGCTGGAGCTTCTGGCCGTTGGCCTGGCGGTTCTCGACGAATTCGGCGAGATGGTTGAGCACGTCGGGGAGCCGGCCCGACGCCTCGCCCGCCGCGACCGAGGCGCGGTAGAATTCGGGAAAGGCCTTGGGATGCTGCGCCAGCGCAGCGGCGAAGCTGCGGCCGTCGAGGATCGCTGCGCGCACGTCGAGCAGCAGCGAGCTGGTCGCGGCCTGTTCGGACTGAGTGGCGACGAGGCGGAGCGCTTCCTCGATCGCGATGTCCGATCCGGCGAGCGTGGCGATCTGGCGGGTGACGGTGGCGAGCGCCTTGGGCGAGATCGTGCCGCGGCGCAGGCGCGGGAGTGTGATGCTGCCGAAGCTCGCGCCTTTCTCGGCGGCGACTTCCACCGAAAGCGGCAGAAGCGCCTGCTCGCGCAGCGCGGCGCGCGCCGCGGCCGGGCTTGAGGCCTCGATGATGCCCTTCCTCGACACACCGGAGCGGTCGGCAGCGCGGTAGGCGTAGGCGGGCATCGCTTAAAATCCTCCCCGAGCTTGTCTCGGGGAGGGGGACCATTCGCGCCAGCGAATGGTGGAGGGGCGGCGGTGGAACATCGCCGTCTTCGCGGCAGCCCCTCCACCACCGCCTTCGGCGGCGGTCCCCCTCCCCCAGCAAAGCTGGGGGAGGAATTGGAGAGCGCTCATGATTCGTCCCTCACCACCCGTGCGACTTCCTCGACGGTGGTCACGCCCGCCTTCACCTTGGCGAGTCCGTCATCGAGCAGGCTCGGATTTTCCTTGCGGGCATGGGCTTCGAGCTCGGCCTCGGACGCGCCGTCGTGGATCAGCTTCTGGAACTTCTCGTCGACTGCGACGACTTCGTACAGACCTGCGCGACCGCGATAGCCTTCGCCATGGCATTCGCCGCAGCCCACCGCGCGCCAGACCTTCTTGCCCGGCTTGAGCGCCCCGCCGAGCAGCAGCGAATCTGCCTCGCTCGCCACATCCTGGCGGCGGCAGCTCGGGCAGAGCTTGCGCACCAGTCGCTGGGCGCAGAGCCCGACCACCATCGGCGCGAGCAGGTAACGCTCGACCCCCATGTCGATCAGCCGCGTGACCGATCCGACGGCGCTGTTGGTGTGGAGCGTCGAGAGCACGAAATGGCCGGTCATCGACGAGCGGACCGCGACCTGTGCGGTCTCCTGGTCGCGGATCTCGCCGACCATGATCACGTCCGGATCCTGGCGCAGGATCGCGCGCAGTCCGCGCGCGAAGGTCATGTCGGTGCGCGAATTGACCTGGGTCTGGCCGATGCCGGGCAGTTCGTACTCGATCGGATCCTCGACCGTCATGATGTTGCGCTTGCGGTCGTTGAGACGGTTGAGCGCGGCATAGAGCGTGGTGGTCTTGCCCGAACCGGTGGGGCCGGTGACGAGCAGCATGCCGTGCGGGCGATCGAGCAGGCGGGCGAAGACGGCGCGGTCGCGCTCGCTCATGCCGAGCACTTCCAGGTCGAGCCGCAGCGAGCCCTTTTCGAGCAGGCGCATCACCACGCGTTCGCCATGCTGAGTCGGGATGGTCGAGACGCGCGCGTCGACGTCGTGCCCGCCTATCCGCAGGGTCACGCGGCCGTCCTGCGGCACGCGCCGCTCGGCGATGTCGAGCTTGGCCATCACCTTGATGCGGCTGACCAGCAAGGGCGCCAGCGCGCGCGGCGGCTCGATCATGTCGCGGAGCACGCCGTCGATACGGAAACGGACGACGAGACGCTTCTCCTGCGTCTCGATATGCACGTCGGAGGCGCCTTCGCGCACCGCCTCGAGCAGCAGCGCGTTGATCAGGCGGATGACGGGGGCGTCGTCGCGCGTGTCGAGCAGGTCGTCAACCGATGCCGCGCTGTCGGCGAGCGCCGCCAGGTCCATGTCGCCGAGGTCGATCTCGGCCGCCGCACCGGCGCCGCCATAGGCCGCGCTCAGCGCAGCATCGAACTCGGCGTCGGGCAGGCTGACGAAGCGCGCACCCGGCGCGATGCGCTGGACCTCGAGCAACCCATCGAGGCCGGCGCCGGCGCGATGGACGCATTCGATGCCCGCGGCGCCCGGCCGCAGCAGCACACCGTGGCGGCGCGCGAAGCCGTAGGGGAGCGAGGCGGGCGCGTCGGTGGTGAGGATCAGCGATTCGTTCATCCGCCGAAATCCACGGTGGCGCTCACCCTGCCCGGCGCCGGGCGCCGCTGGATCGCGACCCTGCGGACGCCGAGGCTGCTCGAAACGCCGAGATCGGCGAGCCAGGCCATCACCGATTCATAGCTGCCGTCGGCGATCGTCGCGCGGACCCCGCCCGGGATCGGCTCGGTGGTGGCGACGAGGCCGAAGCTCGTGGCGGCCGCACTCACCACCGAAGCGGGCTCCCCCTGGCGACGCGGCCCGGAGGCCGGCGTCAGCGTTCCCGCCGCGCGGATACGAGCGCTCAGCGTCTCATAGGTGCGGATCTCGGCGAGCGCCTGGGCGCGCGCGGCCTGGATCGGCTTGACCACGCCATAGACGAGCACCACGCCGGCGAGCAGCGCGCCGAGCACGCCCAGCAGGATGCGCTCGCGGCGGCTCAGATTGCTCCACCAGCCGTCGAAGCGGATCAGCGCGGCGTCGAGCGCCGGCATGCGGGCGAGAATCAGTCTCATGCGGCGCTCGCCGTAACCCGGATCGAGCCGTCGGGCGAGCGCGTCACTTGCCCCGCCACTCCGGCGGACTTGAGCGCCGCTTCGATCCGTCCCTGCAGCGCGGGATCGGTGGCATCGAGGTCGAGCGTCAGCGCACGCGCCTCGAAGCGCATCGCGCGCACGCTAAGCGAACCAGAGAGAGGGGCGAGCGCTGTCGAAAGGCGCGTGACCAGCGGCAGGAAGACCTGCGGCGCTGCCCCGCCGCTCGGCAGCAGTCCCGTCACCGTCGCGGCGACGTCCTCGCCCAGCACGGTACCCGGCGCCACCTCGGCGACCAGCGCGCGCGTGTCGGCTTCGCGCCGATCGGCGATGGCGCGGAGCATCGCGGTGTCGGCGACGGCGATCACGACATGCGCCGCCGCGCCCAGCGCGACGATCCAGCCGAGCCGGCGCCACATGTTGGGCAGCGCCGAACGCCGTGCGGCATAGGCGCCCTGGCGCAGGTCGAGCGCGCCGGGCGTCGGCGCCAGAGGCGCGAGCGTGCCCGAGGTCGCCTGGATGTCGTCGGGCAGCGGGTCGCCATAGCCATGGACACGCGGCCGGCCCGCCGCTTCCCAGGCGGGCCGCAGCAGCGGCGCAGGGACCGCGAAGCCGGTCCCGTCGCTCGCGCGCACGGCGGCTCGGCCATCCGCCTGGTCGACCGCCCACCCCTCGGCGGGGCGCGGCAGCGCGAGCACGTCGGGGACCATGGCAGCGGCGCCGAGCCCGGCTTCGTCGGCGATCTCCACCCAGCGCGCCATGATCTCGTGCCGCACCACGCCGACAAGGTAGCGGCCGGACGCGAGTTCCCCGCCCAGCGCGATGTGCACCGAATCGAGCGGTTCGGCGATCATGTCCTCGATCGCGAAGGGCAAGGCGGCGAGCCGCTTGGCGCGGCTCGGCAACGGCAGGTCGACCGCGAGCAGCCGCACTTGCTCGGTCGGGACGAGAATGGTTGCGGGTCCCTCCCCGCTGGCTATGATCAGCCGGTCGCCCGCGAGCGTCCACACGCCGGTTGCGCGCGGCTCGGACGGGTCTGGGCTACCCATGGTGCTTGGGCTCATTGTCACATTTGCTTCATGGGCAGGACGCATGGGGCGGGGATGCGCATAGTTTTGAAACAGTTCCGTGACATCGCACCGAAGGTGCCCAATCGCAAGCCTCGTCCCGTCTCCGATGGCGAGGCGGGCCTGACGCTCATCGAGATGCTGATCGTGCTCGTGATCATCGCCGTCGTGGCGGGGCTGATCACGATGAACGTGATCGGCCGGCCCGACGAGGCCAAGGCGACCACGACCAAGGGCAACATCGCCAGCATCTCGGGCGCGCTCAAGATGTACCGGCTCGACAATGGCGACTATCCGACCACCGAGCAGGGCCTCAAGGCGCTGGTCGAGAAGCCGACCGCCCCGCCCGTGCCGACCAGCTGGCCGCAGGGCGGCTATCTCTCCGCCCCGCCGCTCGACGCCTGGGGCCGGCCCTACGACTATATCTCGCAGGGCGGCGCCTTCACGATCAAGTCGCTCGGCAAGGACGGCAAGCCCGGCGGCGAAGGCGTCGACGCCGATATCGAAGGCAAGGGCTGAGCCGGATGCGGGGGGCCGGCATCATCGCGCGCCGTCCTTCCGAGACGGGCATGACGCTGATCGAGATGCTGATCGTCCTTGCGATCATCGGCGTCGCGGCAGGCGCGGTGACCTTCGGCATGGGGGCGGTGACGCGCGCGCCGAGTGTCGAGACCGAGGCGCGCCGCCTTGCCACCCGGCTCCAGGCGGCAGCCGACGACGCGATGCTCGGCGACCGGACGATCGCCTTCACCGCCGGCAAGCACGGCTATGGTTTCGCGACGGTACGCTCCGACGGCAAGACCGTGCCGCGCACCGACGACGCGCTCGGCTATCACCAGCTTCCGGGCGGGATCGTGATGACGCTCGACGCCCGACCCCCCGTGATCCTCGGCGTCGACGGCGCCGGGCGGCCGATGCAGGCGATCATCGAGAGCGGCCGGCAACGCTGGCAGGTCGTCTATGACGGCATGACCGCGCGCGCCTTTCCGGTTCCGGCGGCATGAGTAGCGTCCGTCATATCTTCACTGTTCCACCGCGAAGGCCCTGGAACACGGAATGTCCGGGCCAGCAGGGCTTCTCGCTCATCGAAGCGCTGGTCGCGCTCGCGGTGCTCGCGATCGCGACCGTCGGGCTGATGCGCACGGTCGAGACGCACATCGATTCGACGCGCGGGCTCGAGCGGCGGAGCGCCGCGATGTGGGTGGCCGAGAACCGCCTCGCCGAGCTGCAGGCCGGCGTGCCGGGCACCGAGCAGGTCGAGATGCTTGGCCAGCAATGGCGCGTCGCGGTCGAGCGGCGGCGCACCGACGACCCCGAGATCGCGCGCGTCCGCATCCAGGTGTTTGCCGGGGCCGAGCAGAGCCCGCTTGCATCGCTCGACGGCTTCGTCGACGGAAGGCAGTCGTGACGACCGGACTCTCCCTCTCGCCGCGCCAGGCGCGCATCGGACTCGACGTGCTGACCGGGCTCGTCGTGATCTCGGTCGGCGTGGCGCTCGCCGGGCTGACCTGGCGGATCGCGGGGCACGCCGGCACCGGCGCGATCACCGTGCCCTCGGGCCGCACCGGGCCGGCCGCCACGCCCGACATCGCGCCGGCGCTCGCGCTCGCGCCCTTCGGCAAGGCCGCCGTCGCCGAAGCGGGTCAGGCGACGAGTCTTCCGCTCGAGCTCAAGGGCATCATCGCGGCCTTTCCCGCCGAGCTCTCGACTGCGTTCATCGCAGTGAGCGGGCAACCGGCCAAGCCCTTCCATGTCGGCGAGAATGCCGGCGGCGGCGTGATCCAGGCGATCCTGCGCGACCGAGTGATCCTGACCAATGCCGGGCGGAACGAGTTCCTCGCCTTCCCCGACCCGACGCTCTCGCCCGAGCAGCGCCAGGCCGCAGCCGCCCAGGCCGCCGCGGCGCCGGCCGCCACGACGCCGGGCGCTCCGCCTCCGCCCATCGACGCTCCCGCTGCCGGGGCGCCGCCCGCCGCCGCGGTCGCCGGCATCCTCCAGCGCTTCGACGCGGCGCCGGTTTCGGGCGGATACCGCATCGGCGACAATGGCCCGCCCGGCATGGTGGCAGGCGACATCATCCAGTCGGTCAACGGCACGTCGCTCTCAGACCCCGCCGCAGCCCAGGGCGCCTTCGCGGCTGCCCAGGCGAGCGGCTCCGCCCAGATCCAGATCCTGCGCGACGGGAAGCGGCTGACGCTTACCGTGCCGCTTCGCTAGAAAGAGCCCCCGTGAAGATTCGCTTCTCTCTCGCCGCCCTCGCGCTCGCCGGGATCGCGCTCGATACGGTAGCCGTCGCCCAGACCGCGCCGCCGGCTCCGCAAGATGCGTCGGCGGGCGACGTGGTGATCAACATGCGCGGCGTCGAGATCGCCGACGTCGCCGACCAGATCTCGCGGATCACCGGCCGCACGCTGATCCTCGATCCGGCAGTGAAGGGGGTGGTGACCGTCACTTCGGCGACGCCGCTCAGCCCCGCCGGCGTGTGGGAGCTGTTCCAGTCGGTGCTGCGTGCCAACGGATTCGCGGCGGTTCGCTCCGGGCGCGCCTGGCGGATCGTGCCCGCCGCCAACGCGGTGCGCGACGGCGGCGTGCCGAGCCGCGGCGCGGCGGGCCAGGAGCTGGTGACGCGGATGGTGCGTCTGGGCAACGTTCCCTCGGCCGATGTCGCGCGCGTGCTCCGCCCGCTGGTCGCGACCTTCGGCAGCGTCGAACCGCTGACCAGCCCCAACGCCGTCGTCATCACCGATTATGCCGACAATGTCCGCCGCGTCGAAAGCATCGCGCGGCAGCTCGACGGCGGCGGTGGGGCGACCTTCCAGACCTTCACGCTACGCAACGGCAACGCCCAGGACGTCGCCCAGTCGCTCCAGACCGTACTCGGCGAAGGCACGCGTGTCGCCGCCGATGCGCGCAGCAACACCGTGATCGTGCGCGGAACCCCCTCCGCGGTGAACGACGCGCGCAAGATGATCGTCTCGCTAGACCAGCCCGGCGGCGCGACGCCGATCACGCGGATGTTCCGCCTGAACTATGCCGATGCGGAGACGGTGAGCGACGTGCTGCGCGGCGTGCTGGGCCAGGGGGAGGCCGCCGACAATCCGATCGCGCGCAGCCTCTCGCAGAGCAGCAGCAATCCCTTCGCGCGGTTGAGCGCCGCGAACCAGAATCTCTCGTCCCTGAACGGCGCCAACGGCACGGCGGCGACCACCGGCGCCACCGCTCCCTCTCAGCCCCAGATGACGGCGACGCCCGCGCCGACGCCGCAAGGCTTCTCGACGCCCGACCTCACTGTCCAGCCTGCGCCCGAGCTCAACGCCGTAGTGGTGCGCGGCACGCCGGCCGCGATCGCTTCGATCGAGCCGCTGATCACCGATCTCGACGTGCGCCGCCCGCAAGTGCTGATCGAGGCCGCGATCGCCGAGATCACCGGCGACGACGCCGAACAGCTCGGCGTGCAGCTCGGCACCAGCGGGGCGGTGCTGGATCGAGTCGAAGGCGCCGGCACGTCGTTCAACGCCGCCGGTCCGTCACTCGGCACGATCCTGACCGCGCTTGGCGTGCCGGCGGGCTCGATCCTCGGTAACGGCTTCACCGGGAACGTCGCGATCGGCGACGATTTCTCGGTCCTCGTCCAGGCGCTCGGCACCTCGACTCGCGCCAACCTGCTCTCGACGCCGCAGATCACGACGATGGACAATGTCGTCGGCGAGATCGTGGTCGGCCAGAACGTGCCCTTCGTCACCGGATCGGTGCTCACCACCGGATCGAGCGCGGTCACGCCTTACACCACGATCGAGCGCAAGGACGTCGGCATCACGCTACGTATCCTGCCGCGCGTCAATGCGGGCGACACGATCCGGCTCCAGGTCAACCAGGAAGCCTCGTCGATCGCGCCGATCCAGATCACCAACGCCTCCGACCTCGTCACCAACCGGCGCGCGATCAACACCACGGTGGTCGCCGACAACGGCCAGACGATCGTGCTCGGCGGGCTGATCAGCGACGACTATAGCGACACGCGCCAGCAGGTGCCGATCCTGGGCGACATCCCGATCGTCGGCGAACTGTTCAAGAGCCGCAAGGAAGGCCATCAGAAGCGCACCCTGTTCATCTTCCTGAAGCCGACGATCCTGCGCGACGGCCAGGACGCCTCGGCGGCCGCGAAGGACCGCTATGCGCGCCTCCGCGCCGACGAGATCGCCAACACCAAGCGCAACAGCCTGCTGCTCGCCCCCCCGGCGCCGCGGCTGACGGTGGAGATCGACGGGATCTACTGAGCCGGTTCGGGCTCGATCGGCAGCGGCACGCGCACACGTTCGGTGCCGCGCGTGAAGAAGGCTGCGTTGATCGCTAGGCTGGCGAGGCTCCAGCCATCGGCGCTCTCGCCGATACGCAGCGTCCGCGTCTTGCCGTCCGAGGCGCGCACCAGCGCCACCGCGTCCGCGCCGAGCCGCCCGACGATGCCGATCAGCGCGGGCGCGTCGGCAGGCGCGGCCTCGGGCTCGGCCGCGCCGAACAGCTGCCGCTCATAGACCCGCGCGAGCGGCGGCTGGTTCCCCGCGACGATCGGCGCGGCAGCGGGTGGCCGCGACGCGTTGGCAGGCTTGTCCGGCACCAGCGCGAGCACTTCGCCGATCAGCCGGACGCCGCCCGGGATCGGCTCGATCCGCCAGCTGCGTAGGCGCATGAGCGGCCGCCCGCGTTCGAGCGTGTCGGCGAACGCGATCACTGCCTTCTCGGCTCCCGAGACCCGGATTCGCAGCGCGACCAGTGCCGCGGGCGCCGACGCGGCACTGGTCTCCTCGACGAGCACGCCGCCCGCCTTGGCCAGCCCCTGGACGCGCGCCATGATCGCCGCGCGGCCCGCTGCCGGATCGTCTGCGCCGAGGCCAAGCCCGGGCGCGGCGATCACGGGCTCCGCCGCGGGCTCGGCCGCCAGCGCCGCCAGTCGCGCGCGCTCGGCCCGTGCCGCGGCGAGCGTGCCGATAGCGGTGCCCGTCGCAGGCGCGAGCAGCAGCGCGGCGGCGAGGCCCGCTCCGGCACCGATCGCGAGCGGCGGCGGCCTCATGGCTCCTCCTCCTCGCGCATCGACACGATCATCGCGGCGTCGGTGCGGCGCTGGCTGGTGTCGCGCAGCCGGGCGAATTCGGGCACGCGACGTACCGCGGCACGCAGCGCATCGGGATCGGGAGTGGCGATGTCGAGCTCGAGCATCCCCTGGCGCGTGCGCTCGACACGGGCAAGCGCGGCATCGGGCGGCAGCGCGCCGGCCAGCGCGTCGAGCGTGACCCCTATCGCGGGGCGCGCCGCGGCACGGCCGAGCTCCGCGCGGGCATCGCGGGCGACGCGCTCGGTGGCGAGGCGGGGGGCCAGTTCGGCCTGGAGCTTCGCCGCTTCGCCACGCTCGTGCCGCACGAGCAGCATCGCGCCCGCGATCGTCACCACCGGCCCGAGCGCAACGAACGCGCCGACCGCCGCCGCAAGCCGCCAGCCGCCCCCGGGCACAGCGACGCCGCGCAGCGCGACCGCCAGCCGTTGCGACAGGCTCTGCGCCTGCTGGCGCGCTTCATCGGGGTCGGGCTTGCCGGCGTCCATCGCGCGTCGCTTACGCGCTGCCGCTGCGCAGCGCAAAGCGTCACGAACCGGACCCACAAGAGTCACGCCGCCGAAACGACAATCGCATCACGGCGTCATCCGCCGCTTTCAAGGACCGAGCGAACCGGGTCGCAGGTGACTCGGCCGCTTGGGGGTTTCCATGACCAATCTCACCGAGAGCTTCGGCTATACCGACGGCGACGTCGATACCAACACCAGCAGCGTTCCCTCGCTCAACGATCTCGCCGGGCAGCGCTATTCGCGCCGTCAGACGATCCAGCGCGGCACCGCGGCGATCGTCGCGGCGACGATGGGCGGCTCGGTCCTCGCCGCTTGCGACAGCGAGGCCAAGGACCCGGGCGCCGCGCCGACCGTAAGCGCGGGCAGCGCCGCGACCACCGCTTCGGGCCGCATGGTCACGCTGGCCGGCACCGCGAGCGGCGGCAGCAGCCTCACCACCGCCTGGACCCAGACCGGCGGCCCCACCGTGACGCTCATGGGCTCCGGCAACACCGTCACCTTCCTCGCGCCGAGCGTCTCGGCGGCGACCGTCCTCACCTTCCAGTTCTCGGCTGCCGATGCGAGCGGCAAGCCCTCGGCGGCGACGACCACGGTCACCGTCAGCCCGGCGGCGCTCGGCTTCACCGCCGTCGCCAAGAACAAGAACGACGTCGTCACCGTGCCGGCGGGCTATACCGTGCAGGTGATCAACCGCACCGGCGATCCGATCGCGGCCGGCGTCGCAGCGTACAAGAACGACGGCACCGATACCAATTTCGCGCAGCGGATCGGCGACCATGGCGACGCGCTCTACTGGTACGGCCTGAGCGCTGCCGGCGCCCGCGACGACGCGAGCTCGACGCGCGGGCTGATCGTGCAGAACCACGAGAACATCAACCAGCAATATCTCCACCCTGCGGGCGCGACCAGCGTGGGCGGCGTGCGCCCGGAAGCCGAGGCGCTCAAGGAGATCGAATGCCATGGCGTCAGCGTCACCGAAGTGAGCGAAGGCGCCAACCGCGCCTGGACCGTGAACGCGTCGAGCAGCTTCAACCGGCGCGTCACGCCGAACACACCGATGGCGTTCAACGGCCCGGCGCGCGGCTCGGACCTGCTCAGGACCCCCTATTCGACCAACGGCACCGCCGGCCGCGGCACCATCAACAATTGCGCCAACGGCACCACGCCCTGGGGCACGGCATTGACCTGCGAAGAGAATTGGGCCGGTTATTTCCGCCGCTCGGGCGACAATGCCGCCCGCACCGCCAAGGAGCTGACGTCGCTCGCCCGCTATGGCGTGACCAGCAGCACCGGCAACTTTGGCTGGTCGACCGTCGTTCCCGCCGACGGGACCAATAGCAGCTTCCGCCGCTGGGACGCGCGGGCAACCGGCGCGGACGCGCTCAGCGACTATCGCAACGAGCCGAACCAGTTCGGCTGGGTGGTCGAGATCGACCCGTACAGCCCCGCTGCGGCGCCCCGCAAACGCACCGCGCTCGGCCGCCTTGGCCACGAAGGCTGCTGGCCGGGCAATTTCGTCGCGGGCCGCAAGCCGGCCTGGTACATGGGCGACGATTCGCGCCGCGAATATCTCTACAAGTTCGTCTCGGCGAACGCCTGGGCGACTGCCGACGCCACCGCGACCAACCGCCTCGCGATCGGCGACAAATATCTCGATACGGGCACGCTCTTCGTCGCCAAGTTCAACGCCGATGGAACCGGCACCTGGCTGCCGCTGGTGTTCGGCCAGAACGGCGTCACTGCCGCGAGCGCGATCTATCCGTTCGCGGACCAGGCCGACGTCCTGATCAACGCCCGCCTCGCCGCCGACGTCGTGGGCGCGACTCCGATGGACCGTCCGGAATGGACGGCGGTGAACCCGGTGACGGGCGAGGTCTATCTCACCCTCACCAACAGCAACGCCTCGCTGCGGCCGCTCAACGGCACCGACGCCGCCAACCCGCGTCACTACAATGACCCGTTCGGCCCGGCCAACACCGCGCAGTTCGGCAACCCCAACGGCCACATCATCCGCCTGCGCGAGACCGGCAACACAACCGAAGCGACGACCTTCAACTGGGATATCTACGCCTTCGGAGCCGGCTCGGACCTCGATGCGGCCAACATCAACCTCTCGGGCCTGACTGCAGACAACGACTTCTCGAGCCCCGACGGCCTGTGGTTCGGCCGCCCGACCAACGCCTCGGGCCTGGTGAAGCCGCTGCTCTGGATCCAGACCGACGACGGCGCCTTCACCGACGTGACCAACTGCATGATGCTCGCGGCGCAGCCGGGCACCGTCGGCGACGGCGGCGCGCGGACGATCACCAATACCGGGTCGGGCGGCGCGACGGCCACCCAGGCGACCAGGATCGGCGCGGCGCCCGGCGCCAACCTCAAGCGCTTCCTGGTCGGGCCGGTCGAGTGCGAGATCACGGGCGTCGACTCTACTCCCGACGGCCGCACGCTGTTCGTCGGCATCCAGCACCCGGGTGAAGGCGGTACCCCGGCCGCACCTTCGAGCCACTGGCCGGACAGCCAGGCGACCGGCACCGCCGGCGCCACGATCCGTCCGCGCTCGGCGGTGGTCGTCATCACCAAGAACGACGGCGGCGTCGTCGGCCTCTGAAATTTCCGATCGGCCAAACTCGAAGGGAGGCTCCGCCGGGAGCCTCCCCTTTTTGTTTGGGGACTGCGCCTAGCGGTCCGTTCGGCTGACGATCTGGGCGGTGCCGTCGGGCGGGATGCTGATGATATAGTTGAGCCCGCCCTTGCAATTGGCCCGCCAGGCGGGGACGCCATTCTGGTCGCCGACGCGGACCGAGCTCTCGACGCCTTCGCAAGGCAGGTTGGCGTCCATCAGCGCGCGGACGAAGGTGGCGTTGCGCTGGCGGTCGTTCTGCGCGAGCACTGCGGCGCTGTAATTGCTCCGCTCGAGTTCGTTGCCGACCGCATTGGCCTCGACCGCGACGTCGTTGAGCGGCTCGGCAGTGACGATGTCGTTCGCCGTGATATTGCCTTCGTTCGAAGGGCCGCAGCCCGCCAGCGCCAGCACCGCGAGCGCCGGTGCGATTGTCTGGATGCGCATGTTCAATTCCCTCTGCAACCGGTCTCAAATGTCAATGCGGGAGCGTAACCAAGGTTCCTAGCGCTGATAGGCCTTGGGCAGCGCGCCTTCCTTCGGATCGAGGTAGCGCTGCCGGAGGCGCGTCCAGCGCGTCTCGAGCGGCTGCTCGACGCCATCGATGAACACCGACACCGCCGAAGTGCCGATCTCGAGCGGATCGCCGTCCCAGATCACCACGTCGCCATGCCGCCCCGGCCGCAGCGAGCCGAACTCGCCGCCCAGCCCCAGCGCCTCGGCGGGCTTCGAGCTGATCGCGGCGAAGGCCGCGCCCCAGTCGAGCCCGGTGGCGCCCGGCACCCTGGTCAGCGCGACGAGATTGCCGGCATATTGCTTCTCCCAGCGCGCCTGGCGCGCCTCGTCCTGGTTGATCGTGCCGATGCCCACGGTGACGCCCGCCGCCTGCATCCGGCCGACGTTCGACTGGGTCGCCGCCAACTGCTCGAACGATTCGGGCAAGTCGTTGAGCGCAGTGGCGATCACCGGCACCCCGGCCGCGGCGATCTGCGGCGCGACGGTCCAGCCCTCGGTCGCCCCGACCAGCACCAACCGAAGCGCGGGGATCTCGCGCTTCAGCTGCAGCAGCACCAGGATGTCCGACCCGCGCTCGACATGGACGAGCAGCGGCGTGCGTCCCTGCACCACCGGCAGCAGCGCCTCGGCATCGGCGCGGGTCAGCAGCGCGTCCTTGCCGCGATCGGCGAAGCTGCCGGGCGCGCGGATATAGT
>CBIFVW010000013.1:0-27584 GCA_966186155.1 uncultured Sphingomonas sp. | reverse complement strand
CGTCTGATTGTCCGCACCCGGCCAGCGCGCCGGCTGCCAGTCCAAGGATCCCGACCGTTCGGGCGCAAGACGATATCGACACGCTGGTTCCTCCTGTTCAGTGGGAACCAAATGTCATCGAGTGACTAATGTGTCAAGTAGTCACTTGCAAACGCCCAAGCTCAGGGCGCAAGACTACGCAGCACCAGGCCGGTCACCTCGATCTGCGCATCGGGCAGAAGGTCGAGGCTGCGCTCGAGGAAAACCGGATCGATGAAGGGGCGGAGGGCGTAGAAGATCGACCGGCGGGTCTCGTCGAGCGGGGTCTTGCGCTCGAACTCGCCGCTCTCGCGGCCTTCCTTGAGGATCTCTTCGAGCAGGGCCTGCAGACGTTCGGTATAAGCGCGCACGACCTCCCAGTTTTCGGACGAGGCATTGACCGCGAGCTCGTAAAGCTTGCGATCGGAGAAGAGCAGCTCGACCGTTGCGGTGGTCAGGGTTCTCGCGAATCTGCGCAGCTTGTCGGTGGCGTCCTGTCCCTGGTCCACCGCCTCTCGGGCCTGGTCGAATAGCCCGCTTACACAGTCGCTGCAGATCGCCTCGCCGATTGCCTGCTTCGATTCGAAGAATCGGTAGATATAGGCTTTGGAGAAGCCGATCTCGCGCGCGAGATCAGACACCGTCGTCTTGGTATAGCCATAGTGCGCGAAGCATTCGCGCGCGGCCTTTACGATCTGGTCCCGTACCGAATGTTCCGCCGGTCCGCGCGTGGCGGCCTTGCCCATGCTCTGCGTTTTCATGGCTGCACCCATAGCGTCAAAAGCCCGGATTGACAAATTGTGACCAATTGCGTTATCAGTCAGCGTCCATGAGATGGTTCATGGAGCTGTTGGGCGGACGATCGCATGCGCATTTCATCTTCGATCCTGACGGTTGCCGCGACGGCCGCGCTGCTCGGCGGCTGTGCCGTGGGCCCATCCTATGTGGCGCCCGAGGTGGCGGCACCGCCGGCATTCATGGGCAGCCCCGCCGTCGAGGCCGCCACGGGCCAGGCGGCGAAGGTCGACCTGGTGAACTGGTGGCGATCGTTCAACGATCCGCTGCTGGCGCGCTTGGTCGAGCGGGCGCTGGCGCAGAATCTCGACCTGCAACAGGCGAGCGCCCGCGTCGCCCAAGCGCGCGCCGTGCTGCGCCACGCCAAGGCCGACCTCCTTCCTTCCGGACAGGTCAGCGGCCAGGCGAGCGAGAACTATCAATCGCTCGAGACGCCGCAAGGCCGCATCGCCAGCGCGTTGCCGGGGTTCGAGCGCGAGGCGCAGAGCTATGAGCTGAACCTCGGCGCGAGCTGGGAACTCGATCTCTTCGGTGGCAAGGACGCCGCGCGCGACGCGGCACGCGCCGAATGGCAGGCATCCGCGGCCGGCGCCGTCGCCGCGAGGCTGGCCGTCGCGGCGCAGACCGCCGACACCTATGTCGCGATCCGCAGCCTGCAGGCGCGGCTCGACGTCGCCCGGGGCCAGCTACAGGTCCAGCAACAGCTGGTGGACCTGGTGGCGCTCCAATATCGCAAGGGAGTGGCGGCCGAATTGCAGCTGCGGCAGGCCGAGGGGGCATTGGCGCAAGTCAAAGCCAGTGTTCCGGAACTCGAGCAGAATCTCGACACAACGATGAACGCGCTGGACGTCCTGCTCGGCCTTCAGCCCGGTTCGACCCGGCCCGAGCTTGCCGCCGCCGCCCCGATCCCCGATGTCCCTGCGGTCTCGGACGCGGGCGGCCCGGCCGCCTTGCTGCGCCGGCGCCCGGACATCATCGCAGCCGAACGCACGCTCGCCGCGTCGAATTCCCGAATTGGCGTGGCGATCTCCGAATATTATCCGAAATTCTCGTTGAGCGGGTTGCTCGGCACGGCGACCATGGGCGTGGGCGGCTTGTTCGGCGGCAATGCCACCCAGGCGAGCGGCGTTCTCGGACTGCGCTGGCGCCTGTTCGACTTCGGCCGCATCGATGCCGAGATCGCCGCCGCGCGAGGCCGCAACGCCGAGGCGCTTGCCGCCTATCGCCTGGCGGTTCTCAGAGCCTCGGAGGATGTGGAGAACGCCTTCTCGGCGCTCGTCAAGCAGCAGGTCCGCGCGCAAGTCCTCGACCAGGGCGTCTCCTCCCTCACCAGGGCACGCGCATCTTCCCTAGCGGCCTATAGGGGCGGCGTGTCCAGCCTGCTCGACGTGCTCGACGCCGACCAGCGCCTACTCGCCAGCCGCGATGCCGAAATACAGTCGAAGGCGGCTGCCGCCCGCGCTGCGATCGCCTCCTTCCGGGCACTCGGCGGCGGATGGAATGCCGCCGAGAAGCGCTCGGACGTCGCTGCCCGCGATGGCGGGGCTCCCTAGCCGCACGTGTGCCACTGGGCCATGTGCTGCGGATGGCTCGCAGCACAAATAGGCAGGGAATCGGCTCAGCGATGCTCGAGCTGATCGAGGATCGGGCATTCGGGCCGCTCGCCGCCGTGGCAGCGACGCGCCAGATCGAGCAGCGTCGCCTGCATCGCCTCGAGCGCCCTGGCCTTGCGGCCGAGCTCGGCCGCTCGCGTCTCGGCCAGTTCCTTGACTTCGCCGCTCGATCGCCGGCGATCGGACCAGAGCGCGAGCAGGGTCTCGATCTCGGCGATGGGGAAGCCGAGGTCGCGCGCATTCGCGATGAACCGCAGGCGATGGACGTCGGCATCCGCATAGTCGCGATAGCCGCTGTCCCGCCGCGGCGGCGTTGGGATCAGCCCGATCTTCTCGTAATGGCGAATCATCCGCTGGGAGACGCCGCTCGCCTTCGCGGCCTGACCGATGTTCATAGCTCCACCCGATTGAGCCGGAGCGCGTTCCCGACCACGCTCACCGACGACAGCGCCATCGCCGCCGCCGCGATGATCGGCGACAGGAGGATGCCGAAGAAGGGATAGAGCGCCCCCGCCGCGATCGGTACGCCAGCCGCATTGTAGATGAAGGCGAAGAACAGGTTCTGGCGGATGTTGGACATGGTCGCCTGGCTCAGCCGCCGTGCCCGCACGATGCCGCCGAGGTCTCCCTTGAGAAGCGTCACGCCGGCGCTTTCGATCGCGACGTCCGTGCCCGATCCCATCGCGATCCCGACATCTGCGGCGGCGAGCGCGGGCGCGTCGTTCACGCCGTCGCCGGCCATCGCGACGACCTGGCCCTCGCGCTTCAGCCGCTCGACGACCGCGCCCTTCTGGTCGGGCAGGACCTCGGCCTCGACCGCTTCGATGCCGAGCTTGCGCGCCACCGCCTCGGCGGTAGTCCGGTTGTCGCCGGTGAGCATCACGACCTTGATGCCGGCCGCGCGCAGCCCCACAAGCGCATCGGGCGTGGTCTCCTTGATCGGGTCGGCGATGGCGATGACGCCCGCGATGCGGTCGTCGAGCCCGACGAAGATCGCGGTCGCGCCGTCGCGGCGGAGATCGTCGGCCGCCTGCTCCATGACGGCAAGGTCGATCCCGCTCTCGCGCATGATGCGGGCATTGCCGAGCGTCACGCGCCGGCCTTCGACCGTTCCGACCGCGCCCTTGCCGGTCGGCGCGTCGAAGTCCGCTACCGAGGGGATCGCCATCCCGCGCTCAGTGGCCGCCGTCACGACCGCGAGGGCCAGCGGATGCTCGGAGCTACGCTCGACCGCCGCCGCGAGCCGCAGCACTTCGGCCTCGTCGAGCCCTTCGGCGGTGACGATCCGCGTGACGCTGGGCTTGCCTTCGGTGAGCGTGCCGGTCTTGTCGACGATCAGTGTCTCGACCTTCTCGAGCCGCTCGAGCGCCTCGGCATTCTTGATGAGCACGCCGAGCCCCGCGCCGCGGCCGACCCCGACCATGATCGACATGGGCGTGGCGAGTCCGAGCGCGCAAGGGCAGGCGATGATCAGCACCGCCACCGCCGCGATCAGCCCATGGGCGAGGCGCGGTTCGGGTCCCCAGATGCCCCAGGCGATGAAGGCAACGGCGGCGACCGCCAGCACCATCGGCACGAACCAGCCCGCGACCTGGTCGGCAAGGCGCTGGATCGGCGCGCGCGAGCGCTGCGCCTCGGCGACCATCTGGACGATGCGCGCGAGCATCGTGTCGCGGCCGACCTTCTCGGCGCGGATCACCAGCGCGCCGCTCTGGTTGAGCGTACCGCCGATGACGGCGCCGCCTGCCTCCTTGGCGATCGGCATCGATTCCCCGGTCACCATCGATTCGTCGATCGCCGAGCGGCCCTCCTCGACGATGCCGTCCACCGGCACCTTCTCGCCCGGGCGCACGCGCAGGCGGTCGCCGATCGCGATCAGTTCGAGGCCGACTTCCTCCTCCTGACCGTCGGGTGCGATACGGCGCGCGGTCTTGGGCGCGAGATTGAGCAGCGCCTTGATCGCGCCCGAAGTCCGCTCGCGCGCCCTCAGCTCCAGCACCTGGCCGAGCAGGACGAGGACGGTGATGACCGCGGCCGCCTCGAAATAGACCGCAACCGTCCCGCCTTCGCGAAAGGCGGCGGGGAAGATGCCCGGCGCCAGCGTGGCGACCATGCTGTAGCCCCAGGCGACCCCGGTCCCCATCGCGATAAGGGTGAACATGTTGAGGTTGCGGGTCTTGAGCGACATCCAGCCGCGCTCGAAGAACGGCCAGCCGCCCCACAGCACGACGGGCGTCGCCAGCGCGAGCTGGATCCAGGTCGAGAAGCGCTCGGAAACGAGGTGGTGGAGGGCGGGAAAGAGATGACCGCCCATTTCGAGCACCAGCACGGGAATGGTAAGCGCGAGGCCGATCCAGAGACGTCGCGTCATGTCGACGAGCTCGGCGCTCGGCCCGGCATCGGCGGTCGCGATCTCCGGCTCGAGCGCCATGCCGCAGATCGGGCAGGCGCCGGGACCGTCCTGGCGGATCTCGGGGTGCATCGGGCAGGTCCAGATCGTACCCGGCGGCACGGCTTCCGAAATGCCAGGTTTCCCAGCCAGGTTGGCGCAGCAGCTATGATCGTGACCGGTATGTGCGTCGTGGTGGTTGCTCATCTTCCATTCCTCCAACGCAATTCCAGATAAGGTCTGACATCATGTCAGGGTCAAGCGGCGATCCGGTTCCTCCGGCACGTAGCGTTCACATCGCTGATATGGGTGGTTCGAGCATTCCCAGCCACGCGACGAGCGCGAGGATCGCGAGAGCGCAGCTCGTCTCGACCGCCAGGCTGTGCCGAAGCGCGCGCAACGTCGTCCCATGATCCGCCGACAGGAGCGATCGCTCGAAGGCGGGAACTAGCCTGAAGCGGTTGACCGCGGCCAGAGCGATCATCGCGGCGAACAGCACCAGCTTGGCGATCAGCAGCTGGCCGTACAGGCTTTCCGACAGCTTGAGGAAATTGGCAGGGCCAACCAGCAGCCAGCTGTTGACGAGGCCCGAAAGGAGGATCGCCGCCACTGTGATCGTGCCGGTCAGCGAGAAGCCGGCAAGGGCGCGCTGCGACAGCAGGAGATGGTCGCGGTCGATCAGGTCACGCCGGCGGAACACCAGCAGGACCAGCGCGAGCAACGCACCGACCCAGATTCCGGCGGTGAGCAGATGCAGCAGGTCGGCTGCGAGGTGGAGCGTGCCGGTTGCGCCCTCATCCATGGCACCGTGACCGGCCCAGGTCAGGGTGGAGAGCGCTACGGCTCCCGCCGCTGCCGTGCCCGTCAGCGCGTCGCGCGGACGGGCACGGGTGAGCAGGGCAAGCGCCAAGGCGGCGGCGAGCGCAGCCGTGCGCGCGATCCATGCGGCGCCGACGGCGGTGCCGGTCAGGATCATGCCGATGGACGCCGAGTCGACCTGCGACAACGGAACGCCGCTCATGACTGCGGCGAGCGAGGCGAGTCCGAGCGCCGACAGAACCAGGCCGAGCATTGCCGTCCCGCCCAGCAGCGGGCGAAACGGGAGCGCCGCGCCTGACCGGCGCTCGCCGCCACGCAAGCCGTAAAGGCCGAACGCGGCGACGCCGAACAGCGCCATCAGGTCGAGATAGAGCGCAAACCGGATCAGACCTGTCAGCGCCTCCACGCTTACTGGACCTGGAAGCTGTAGTTGCCGTTCACCCGATGCGTGTCGGCCGACACGACACGCCAATCGACGCGGTAGCCGCCCTTGGGGAGCGGCTTGGCCAGCGTCAGCACCAGCGTCTTGCCGTCTTCGGAAAGGCTCGCGCGCACCGGCATCTTCATCGGACCGTGCATCTTCATGCCGGGCATCGACGTCATCACCACGTCGGCGTCCGAGAATTGCTGGACCAGCCGCTCCGAAAAGACGAGCTGGATGCGCGCGGTCGGCGCGGTCCTGCTATTGGGCGCAGGCGTCGCCGAGAGAAGCTTGGGATGGGCATAAGCAGGGAGCGGCGCGATCAGGATCGCGGTCGCGAACAGAAGGGCGGTGCGCATTCGAAATTCACTCCAGGATGCCGGCGGCGTGCCGGGTTACCAGGATACGCATTCCGTAGGCGCGGCCCTCATCGACGCGGTCGTGGCAATCGCAGTCGCCGTGTCGGACCCTTGAGGGATCGGCGCCATTCGTGCGTAATAGCGTCGATGGGGTGCGGAGCATTGGAATGAGCATGGAATTGGACGAGGTGCTGGCCAGCCTCTCGACTGCGCCGGTTCATCCCGGCCTGGCCGGAATCGAGGACAAGGTGCTGGCCCGCGTGCGCGACGACGCCGCGCTGGCCGCCCAGGCTGCGCATCGGCTCCGCCTGGGCGCGGTTGCGGCGCTCGCGGCGCTGGGGCTCGGCATCGCCGCGGGCAGCCCGGTCGCGGCGCGGCCTTCGAAGGCGGCGCTGTCGCCGTTCGGACCGGCGAGTCCGTTCGCGCCCTCGACCCTGCTGGCGTCCGGCGAATGAAGCCCTGGCGCTGGACGGCGGCGATCGCGCTTATCGCCTTCCTGGCCGGCATCGCGGGTGTCTTCGTCGGCCGGGCGCTGATCCCGGCGCGCCAGGAAGCGAGCGAGCTGCACGAGGTCCTGCATCATCAGCTCAAGCTGGATAAGACCCAGGAGGCGCGGCTCGAGGCTCTCGAACGTCAGTTCGCTGTGCGCCGGCGGGCGCTCGAGCTCGAGATGCGCGCTGCCAATGCGCGGCTCGCCGATGCGATCCAGGCGGAGCATGGCAACGGGCCACGCGTTGCCGCGGCAGTCGACGCATCGCATGTCGCGATGGGCGAGCTCCAGAAGGAGACGCTCGCGCACATCTTCGCCATGCGGCAGATCCTGCGCCCGGATCAGGCCGAGATATTCGACCGGGCCGTGGTGAAGGCGCTCACCGCCGACGCGCGGTGAGCCTCGATCTTTCCGGGCTGAGCGACGCCGAGCTCGCCGCATTGAGCCTCGCCGGACGCGAGGCCGCCTATGCGGAGGTCATGCGGCGGCACCGCAACATGGTCTACCGCGTCATCGTCGGGAACATCGCCGATCCGGAAGAAGCCCTCGACCTCGTGCAGGAGACCTTCGTCGCCGCGCATCGGGCGCTCGGCCGCTACGACCGGGCGCGTCCGATGCGCAGCTGGTTGTCGACGATTGCGCTCAACAAGTGCCGGGACTGGCGCCGCCGCCGCGAAGTGCGGCGCCTGTTCGCCTTCGCGCTGCCGCTCGATGCCGGCAGCGTCGAAGTGCCGGAGGATCGCGCCCCGCCCGATATCGAGGCGGCGGACCGCGCGGAAGTGCGGCGGGTCGCGCGCGCCATAGCCGAGCTTCCGGCGGCGCTCCGCGAGCCCCTGGTATTGCGCACGGTGGAGGATCTGAGCCAGGCCGAGACCGCCGCAATCCTCGGCCTCACCGAAAAGGCGGTCGAGACGCGGGTCCGGCGCGCGCGCGCGCGGCTTTCCGAGCGGCTGGGGCGAGGCTGATCGCGGCCTCTTGACCCTGACATAGTGTCAGACCCCATCTCACTCGAACGAAAAACGGGACGGATTGTGAGGGCGGCGGCGTGCTCGCGCGTATCGACAGTCACGGATTCAGGCCCGAATGCCCACCGGGGACAAGAATGAAACATCCAATCGACCGTCGCCAGCTGCTGCGCGGCGCAGCGCTCACCGCCGGCGGCGGGATCGTCGCCAACTGGCTTCCGGTTTGGGCGCAGACCGTTTCGGCGGGCATCGCGCCGACGCTGCCGACCGTGTCGGGCAACGACATCACGCTCAGGATCGTCCGGCAGAAGATGATCATCGACGGGCGAAGGTCCGATGCGATCGGCGTCAACGGCACCGTGCCGGCACCACTGATCAGGCTGCGCGAGGGGCAGACGGTGCGGCTCAACGTTGTCAACGATCTCGACGAGGACAGCTCGATTCACTGGCACGGCCTGCTCGTGCCGGCGCAGTTCGACGGCGTACCGGGCGTGTCGTTCCCCGGCATCAAGCCGCGATCGAGCTATCTATACGAATTTCCGGTCAAGCAGAACGGCACCTACTGGTATCACAGCCATTCCGGATTCCAGGAGCAGCTCGGCCATTACGGGCCGATCATCATCGATCCCGCCGGGCCCGATCCGGTCCGGTACGACCGCGAGCATGTGCTCGTCCTCGCCGATCACAGCCCGATTTCGCCGAAGGAGATCTTCCGCAGGATGAAGGTCGATCCCGGACATTTCAACTTCCAGCGTCAGACGCTCGCCGGGCTGCTCTCGGGCCGTGACCAGCGGCTCAAGGAGCGGCTCGACTGGGGCGCGATGCGGATGGATCCGACGGACATCTCCGACGTGACCGGCGCCGCCTACACCTACATCGTCAACGGCCACGGCCCACGCGACAACTGGACCGCGTTGTTCAAGCCCGGCGAGCGCGTGCGGCTGCGCGTCATCAACGCCTCGGCGATGACGAATTTCAACGTTCGCATTCCCGGGCTTCAGCTCTCGATCGTTCAGGCCGACGGCCAGAACGTCCACCCGGTGACGGTGGAGGAGTTCCAGATCGGCGTCGCCGAGACCTATGACGCCATCGTCACGCCGGTGGAGGACAAGGCCTATACGATCGTCGCCGAGGCGATCGACCGTTCGGGGATGGCGCGCGCGACGCTGGCGCCGCGTGCCGGCATGGCCGGCGAGGTACCGCCGCTCAGGAAGCGGCCGCTCGCGACGATGAAGGATATGGGCATGGACATGTCGAGCATGCCCGGCATGGAGGGCATGGACATGTCCGGCGGCCAGGGTGCCGCCCCGCGCGGCGTCGATCCCACGGCCGAGCAGAACGCTTCCGCCGCGCTCGCGACGGCCGGCGCAGCGGCCATGGGGGGCATGGATCACGGCGCGATGCCGGGGATGGATCATGGCGTGATGCCCGGCATGGATCACGGATCGATACCGGGAATGGACCATGGCGGCATGGACATGGGCGCGATGAAGATGCGGGACTTCTCGAACGCGCCCCAGGTCACCAAGGGCCCCGGCGTGCAGACGATCTCGCCGATGCCGATGGACCGCACCGGCGAACCGGGGCAGGGGCTCGAGGACGTCGGCCACAAGGTGCTCGTGTACAAGGACCTGATGGCGCTCGATCGCAATCCCGACGTGCGTGCGCCGTCGCGGAGCATCGATATCCACCTGACCGGCAACATGGAGCGCTTCATGTGGTCGTTCGACGGAAAGAAGATGTCCGACGTGCACGAGCCGATCCCGTTCATCGAGGGAGAGCGGGTACGGGTCAACCTCATCAACGACACGATGATGAGCCATCCGATCCACATCCACGGCCATTTCTTCGAACTGGTCACCGGCCATGGCGACCATGGCCCGCGCAAGCACACCGTGATCGTCCAGCCCGGTGGCAAGGTGACCTGGGACTTCACCGCCGACGCGGTCGGCGACTGGGCGTTCCACTGCCACCTCCTCTATCACATGGAGGCGGGCATGATGCGGATCGTCAGCGTGCGTCCGACGGGAGAGGCGCGATGAGCCGCCCGCTCGCGACGCTCGCCGCTTCCGCCGCGCTGCTGGCGATCGAGCCGGCGCTGGCGCAAGATCATTCGCAGCATCAGGGCATGAGCATGCCGGCGCCGCAGAAGCCTGCGGCGAAGAAGCCCGTGAGGAAGCCGGCGCGCAGGCCGGCGGCCCGACCCGCGGCCAAGCCGGCGCCGCAGGAGGCCGCGCCCGCCGGGGCCATGGAGCATATGGATCATTCCACCATGCCCGGCATGGAGACGCCGCCGCCGCAGCCGGCGATGCCGGGCGCGGACATGCAGGATCATAGCCAGCACGGGCCTGCGCCGTCGGGCGCTCACGCCGGCATGGAAATGACCGGCACGGCGCTTCCCGCCGGCGATGCGCCGGCGCCCCCGCCGCCGATGGACCATTATGCCGACCGGCAATTCCCCGGCGAGGAGATGCGGCGCGCGCGGGAGCAGATGATGCGCGAGCAGGGCGCACGCACCGTCTATCAGGTCATGTTCAACCTCGCCGAATATCAGGCGAGGCGGGGCCGCGACGGCTATCACTGGGACGGCGAGGCCTTTGTCGGCGGCGACATCAACCGCCTGTGGCTCAAGTCGGAAGGCGAAGGCGCGTTCCGTGAAGGCATCGAGAGCGCCGAGGTCCAGGCGCTCTACAGCCACGCGATCGGCCCCTATTTCAACCTCCAGGCGGGCGTCCGCCAGGGTTTCGGGCCGGGACCGGACCGCACCTATGCGACGGTCGGCTTCGAAGGGCTCGCACCCTATATGTTCGAGGTCGAGGGCGCGCTGTTCCTCAGCAACAAGGGCGACCTGCTCGGCCGGCTCGAAGGCTATTACGACCAGCGCATCACCCAGCGCCTGGTCCTGCAGCCGCGAGTCGAGTTCAACCTGTCGGCGCAGGACGTGCCCGAGAACCGGCTCGGCTCGGGCCTCACCAGCGCCGAGCTGGGGCTCAGGCTGCGTCACGAGATCACGCGCCAGTTCGCGCCCTATGTCGGCGTCTCCTACGACGCCAGGACCGGCCGAACCGCCGATTACGCGCGTGCCAACGGCGAGGATCCCATAACCACGCGCTTTGTTGCCGGCGTGCGCCTCTGGTTCTGAACCGCGCGGGCGCGCGGACATGGAGGGGAGCGACGGACAGGCCGTCGATGTGCCGCCGATGCGGCCGTCGCCAGCATGCGGGCGAGCAGTGGCCGGTTGATGCGGGGTATGCCGGGGAAGGTCATCAAGCCTTACAGGCCGAAGGGCTCGGCGGAACGTTCGTGTATCGACGACGATAGGCAATGACGGATTTCAGGGGTGGGCGGAACACGGAGAAGGCGCCCATGAAACAGGAGATGCAGCACAGCAAGATGAGCCCGGAGATGATGCGCAGGCATTATTGGATGTTCGGCCTCAACATGCTCCTCAGCACGATCATCATGTATCTGGTGATGTTCGAGATGATCCGCGGCAGCGGCGAGTTCATCCAGAACATCAATTTCTTCTACATGGCGCTGACCATGGCCGCGCCGATGGGCGTGCTGATGCTGCTGATGATGGGCTCGATGTACGCGAACAAGCGGCTCAACATCGTGCTTCACGCGGCACTGATCCTCGTCTTCCTTCTCGCCTTCCTCGCGGTCCGCACCCAGGCGCTGGTAGGCGACAGGCAGTTCCTGCGCTCGATGATCCCACACCATTCGGGCGCGATCCTGATGTGCAAGCAGGCCTCGATCAGCGACCCGGAGATACGCGAGCTCTGCTTCGGCCCGAAGGGGATCATCGCGTCGCAGGAACGCGAGATCGATCAGATGAAAGCGATCCTGAAGCGGCAATAGGGTTTCAGAGCGAGCAGACGCCTTTTTGCCGCCGCCGCGGCCCGGCGCTTGCGCTTCCCGCGCAAGCGGGCTAAACACTGAACCATATGGTTCAGTGTGCAAACCCTCCCCTCGATCTCTCGTTTGCGGCGCTGGCCGATGCGACTCGCCGCGGGATCATCGATCAGCTCGGGCGAGGGGACGCGTCGATCACCAGCCTCGCGGACAAGTTCCAGATGACGCTGACCGGCATGAAGAAGCACGTCCAGGTCCTCGAGCGGGCGGGGCTCGTCGTCACGCAGAAGGTCGGACGGGTGAGGACCTGCAGGCTCGGGAAGCGCGGCCTCGAAGCGGAGGCCGAGTGGATCGAGGCGCATCGCAAGCTCTTCGAGGCTCGCTTCGAGGCATTGGACGAAATCATCAGCGAAATGAAACAGGAGGGAATCGATGAATCAGCGAGTTGACAGTGCAGGTGGCGTGCAGAACCCGACGTCGGTCGAGCGGAAGGGGGATCGCGAGCTCCTCGTGACGCGGACATTCGATGCGCCGCCGAGCATGGTTTATCGGGCATGGGTCCGGCCCGAGCTGTTCCAACGCTGGTGGATGCCGAAATCGGCGTCCGGCGTTTCGCTCGTATCGTGCGAGCTCGACGTGCGTACCGGCGGCAAATATCGGCTGGAATTCGGCGCTGGCGGTTCGGACACCATGGCCTTCTACGGCAAGTATCTCGAGGTGGTGCCGAACGAGCGCATCGTCTGGACCAACGACGAGGGCGAGGAGGGCGCGATCACGACCGTGACCTTCGAGGATCAGGGCGGGAAGACGTTGCTGACTTTCCACGAAATCTATCCGTCCAGGGAGGCGCTCGAGGAAGCGCTGCAGGGCTCGGCGGTGGCGTTGCCGGAGCAGCTGGGGCAGCTCGACGAATTGCTTTCCAGCATCAGCGAGTAGCGCGGGCGGGCCGGGGAACTCGCCGGGGAACCTCTGCTACTGGGGAAGTGCCTAGCCTGGCTTTTCCGGCCGAGCGGGGCGCATTCCGATCGACCAGCGGCCTGCGAGCAGTCCCATTGGGGGCGTGCCGCGGCCGCTGGGCTAGTATGTGCATTGTCGATCCGGAACGCCCGAGACGCGGTTCGTGCCTGCGCGGGATCGGCGACTGCGCCTGCGCGGACGCCGCTCAGTCGAGCACAGACCTCCCGGCAAGCTGGCATTTGCCAGCCCCAAGGAAAGCTATTGGCTCGTAATTCCCATTAAACAAGTATGTATTGAGTCGCAGGCGCTGGTCACGCCGCGCGGCGACCCGTCGCCGATCCTCGACCCGCGGTTTTTGACGGAACGCAGATTGCGCCGCGTCACCAATTGCTAAAGCGCACGGTGTTGCCGAAGGAGTCCGGCGGCCTCGTGTTTCCGAGTTAAAAGGAACGACGATGAGCAAGTGTATCTCCCTCGCAGCCCCGCCACGGCCCCTGGGCCTGATTTGCCCGGCCAACGGCTGATCCCACCCGACATCCGCAATTGACCGCCCCGGGCTGACGCTCGCGGGTCACCGACCTGTGCGCCGTTCGGGCGCGAGGGAAGGCGGCGCTTGATGCGCTGCCGGCCGTGGCGGTCGCTTGCCCAAAGCAGGAAATTCCCATGAGCGCTTCGATCACGCATCTCTGGTACACACGTTGCCCGGTGCCGACCGGGCTCGGCATCGCCGTCCAGCTCGGCTGGCTCGCCGACGAGTTTCGCAACGACGGGATTGGCCTCAAGTCGATCCAGGAAACCGCGGACCTCAATGCCCGCGAAAGCCATTTCGACCACAATCTGCCGAGCTCGTTCCGCCAGGGGGGCAATATCCCGGCGATCTGGGCCCGTGCCAATGGTCGCGACACGCGGGTGATCGGCCTGTCCTGGACCGACGAGTTCCAGGCGATCCTCACCTTGCCTTCGTCGGGCATCCGCACCGCGCGCGGCCTTGCCGGACGGCGGATCGGGCTGCCGGTCAATCCGATCTCGATCGACTTCAACCGCGCCACCGCGCTCAAGGGCTTCGCCGGGGCGCTCGAGCTCGAAGGCCTGACGCTCGCGGATGTCGTGCGGATCGACACCGTCAGCGCCGACCCGGCGGGCAGTGGCACCGAGGGCATCGCCTCCGGCGAGCGCAACCGCGCACGCGCTCGCCACGGCTATCGCGCCGAAGTGCTGGCGCTGGTCCGCGGCGAGGTCGACGCGATCTACGTCAAGGGTGCGCTGGGGCTCGAGACCGCGCGGCTGGCGGGCGCGCACGTCGTCGCCTCGCTCGGCGACCATCCCGATCCCTGGGTGCGCGCGAACAACGGCACGCCGCGCACGCTCACCGTCGATGCCGCGCTGATCGAAGCGCGCCCCGATCTCGTCGAGCGCTTCCTCGCGCGGGTGATCGCCGCGGGCGATTGGGCGCGCGCGCATCCCGACGAGACCATCGCCTATATCGCGCGCGAGACCGGATCGACCCCCGACTGGGTGCGCCGGGCCTATGGCACCGACGCGCCCGCGAGCCTCGGTACCTTCCTCGACGACGAGGCTGTCGGCGCGCTCGGCCGGTACAAGGATTTCCTGTTCGAGCACGGCTTCCTCGCGGCCGATTTCGACGTCGCCGCCTGGATCGATCCCGCGCCCTTCGCCGCGGTCGCCGGACGTGCCCGCCAGGCGGCCTGAGCGTCTCAATCCGCAACCATCACCAGACGCGAGCCCGTGAGGCCGCGCAGGGGGGAATCAGCGTGAACTCGAAGTTTGAACACCGCACACGAAAGAAGACTGCCTGGCTGGTCGCGGCATCGCTCGCGACGCTGGTCCCGGCGGCAGCGCAGGCCGACGAGCGCGAGGGAAAGGAGCGCGAGGCGAAGGAAGAGGACGCCACGGCCGGCCCAGATGCCGATCCGAACGAAATCGTCGTCACCGCGGCCAAGCGCGAGCAGTCGATCCAGAAGGTGCCCACCGCGATCACTGCGCTGGGCGAGGATGTATTCACTCTGCAGGGTGTCGGCCGCTCCGCGAGCGAGGTGCTCAGTCTCGTCCCCAACGCCTCGGCGGGCACCCAGCAGCATGGCCGCCCGCGCTGGTGGATCCGCGGCGTCGGTGCAGGGCAGCAGCAGATCGACCTCGCCAATCCGGTCGGTTTCTATCTCGACGAAGTCTATATCAGCAACGCCAGCGCCACCGGCCTGCCGCTGTTCGATCTCGAGCGGGTCGAGGTGCTGCGCGGCCCGCAGGGCACCTTGTGGGGCAAGAACACCACCGGCGGCGCGATCGCGGTGGTGACCAGGAAGCCGAGCCTCTCGCCCAAGGAAAACGATAACTACGTCAAGCTCGACTATGGCAGCTATGACGACAGGATCGTCGAGGCCGGAGTCGGCTTCGTCATCGCGCCCGACGCGCTCGCCGCGCGCATCTCCGGCCATATCGAGAACCGCGACGGCCGCTACACCAACCTGTTCACCGGCGAGAAGGACAATGCCGTCGATGACAGCGTCGTCCGCGGCCAGCTCCTCGCGCGTAGCGCCAATTTCGAGGCGCTGCTCGGCGTCCATTACCGCAAGTACAAGACCGACGGCGGCTATTGGACGATCGGCAGCTACCGCGCCGACGGCATCTACCGCAACGGCTATGCTCCGCCCACCGACCGCGACGCAGTCAACACCAATGCCGACGAGTTCAGCGACACGGAGCAATATGGCGGGTCGCTGAAGCTCGACTGGGATCTGGGTGGCGCGACGCTGACCTCGATCACCGGCTATGAGCGCTACGAGGTCACGTTAGGCGGCGACAACGACTATACGCCGCTCGAGATCGCCCGGGGGCACAGCGATGCCGCGAGCGAGCAGTGGAGCCAGGAGCTGCGCCTCGCTTCCAGCGGCACGAACCGGTTCAAGTGGATCGTCGGCGTCTATTATTTCAAGGAGGACATCACCTCCGACACCGCCTCCGCCACCCTGCCTGACGGCAGCGTCCCCGCGCTCGCCGGCGACACCGCGCCCCACGCCTATAGCCGTACCCGCTATGACCATAGCGCCGAGAGCGGCGCCGCCTTCGCCAATCTCGGCTACGACATCACCGACAGCGTCAACCTGACGGTCGGCGGACGCTTCACGCGCGAGACCAAGACGCTCGACTTCCGCCGCTTCGCCTCGCCCAATGCGGCGGCGACCGCGTGGAGCAATTATGCGCGCTGGTGGGACAGCTACACTGGCGGTTTCGGCGGGATCGGTACCTTCTCGGGCGTACTCGAGCGGACCTGGGACAATTTCACTTATGACGTGACGCCGTCCTGGACCGTCGCCCCCGGCCATCTCCTCTACTTCAAGTTCGCGCACGGCGCGAAATCGGGCGGGTTCAACACCGCCGCCCAGCTTCCCGTCGCGCTGCAGGCGGTTGAGCCCGAGAAACTCGACGCGTTCGAGATCGGCTACAAGTCGAGCTGGTTCGACGGCGCGCTCACCTTCAACGCCAGCGCCTTCCACTATCGATACGACGATGTGCAGATCAACGTCGTGGGGCCCAACCCCGGCGCGGTCGGCGGCGCCACCACCTCCTACCTCCAAAATGCCGAGAAAGCGCATGTCAACGGCGCCGAGTTCGAGCTGGCCGCTCATCCGGCGAAGGGCCTTGCGCTCAGCGCCGCGCTCGGGCTGCTCGACACCAAATACGACAAGCTCCAAGTGGTGAACGGCGGCGCCGACCTCGCCGGGGCGCAGTTCGTGCGCGCGCCGCATGTGACGCTCAACCTCGGCGCGTCCTACGAATTCGATCTCGGGAGTTCGGGCAGGATCCAGCTCGGCGCCGATGCGCGCTACCAGTCGCACCAATTCTACTACGTCACCCCGCAGGACCGAGTGAACCGCTTTCTGCTCAACCAGCCGGGCTACACGCTGGCGAACGCGCGCATTGCCTATACCACTCCCGGCGAGAGCTTCACCTTCACCGTCTACGTCAACAACCTGTTCGACGAGGCCTATCGCAACCACGCGCTGCCGCAGTTCAACGCGGCGAACGGCGTGAGCGGCGACACCGTCCAATGGGGCGATCCGCGCACCTGGGGCGCCTCGCTCGTGGCCCGCTTCTGATGGCGCCTTCTTCTTCCCCCGCACTGAACCTCCGGAGGCTCGCATGACCGCCTTTCCCAAGGAAATCTGGTATACCCGCTGCCCAGTGCCGACCCCGCTCGGCATCGCGATCAACCAGGGCGTGATCGACCGCGACCTGGCCGGGCTCGGCATCACCGTCCGCTCGATCCAGGACACGACCGACCCGGACATCCGCGCTAGCCATTACGACCATCATCTCGCGCACAGCTTCCGCCAGGGCGGCAGCGTCCCCGCGATCTGGGCGCGTGCCGCCGGAGCGGATACCCGAGTCATCGGCCTCAGCTGGATCGACGAGAGCCAGCTGATCCTGGCGCTGCCCGGCTCCGGCATCCGCACCGTCGGGGATCTGAAGGGCCGCCGCATCGCGCTGCCGCGCCGCGCCGATCAAAAGATCGACATCTTCCGCGCCACTGCGCTGCGTGCCCTGCTCGCGGGCCTGTCGCTCGGTGGGGTGGGCGAGGACGAGGTGGAATGGGTCGATATCGATGCCACCGATCCCACGCCCGCCGAGGGACTGGAGCTCGTCAGCCAGCAGGGCTGGGGAGGGCGCCCGCTCTACACCGCCGAGTTCCACGCGCTGGTGCGCGGGCAAGTCGACGCGATCCACGTGAAGGGATCGCTCGGCCATGAGTTCGCGTTGCTCGCGGGCGCGCATGTCGTGATCGACACCGGCTTCCATCCCGATCCGAGAATCCGCATCAACAATGGCGCGCCGCGCCCGCTCACCGTGGATGCGGCGACACTGGAGCGTTACCCCACGGTCGCGCGCCGCCTGCTCAGGCATGTCGCGGCGGCGGGCGAATGGGCCGAACAGCACCCCGAGGAGGTGCTCGCCTATATTGCGCGCGAGACCGGCTCGCCCGAGCAGTTCGTGCGTGCCGCCTATGGCGGCGACACGCTCCACCGCCGGCTCAAGACCGACCTCGACGATGCCTCCGCCGCCGCGCTGCAGGATTTCAGCGACTTCCTGTTCGACCGCGGCTTCCTGCCCGCGCGCGTCGATGTGGCGGCCTGGATCGACCGGCGGCCGTTCGACGCGCTCGACTTCACCCAGGCGCTGGATGCCGCATGAGCCGCAAGACGATCCTCATCGCCGTCGCCGCGATCGGCGTGCTCGCCGCGCTGCTGGCCTACCAGTTCCGCGGCAGCGGAGCGGGCGAGGCGGCGCCGGGCCAGCTTCCCGCGACGCTGACCATCGCCGCGATCGCCTATCCGTTCGAAGGCCAGCAGCGCTATCAGGGGCAGAACGCGATCGTCCAGCAGCAGGGCTGGCTCGAGGGCGAGCTCGCCAAGCGCGGGGTCAAGCTGCAATGGTTTCCGGTGGCTACCGCCGTCGGTGGGCCGGTGGTCAACGAAGGCTTCGCCGCCAAGCGGATCGATTTCGCGAGCTATGGCGATTTCCCCGCGATCATCGCGATCGCGGGCGGGGTCGATCTGCGCCTGGTCGTGCCGGTCGGGCGGGGGCAGAACGCCTATCTGGTCGTCCGCAACGGCGTCGCCGCGAACAGCATCAAGGATCTGAAGGGCAAGCGCATCGCCCTCCACCGCGGGCGCCCGTGGGAGCTGCCCTTCGCCAAGCTAGCCGAGGCCAACGGCCTCAAGCTCGGCGACTTCCGTATCCTCAACATCAACCCGCCGGCGAGCCACGCCGCGCTCGCCTCGGGCGATGTCGATGCAGTGTTCCTGCTCTCCGACGCGCATCTGCTGGTCGATAAGAAGGTCGGGCGGATCATCTGGTCGACCAAGCAGGCGCCGCAATCGTGGAAGATGCGCGCCGAGCTGTTCGGACGCGGCGACTTCGTCGAGCGCTATCCCGAGCTGACCCAGCTCGTCGCCGACGCCTATGTCCGCGCGCAGGCCTGGTCGGCGGATCCGGCCAACCGCGAGAAGGTGATCGAGATCAGCGCGCGCGCCGAATCCCCGCGCAGCGTGACCGAGGCCGAACTCGATGAACCGCGTGTCGCCTGGGGCGACCGCTATTCGCCGCTCTATGACGACTTCATGGTCGCGCATTATCGCGACGCCGCGGCCTATACCTTCGACCAGGGACTGGTCCGCAGGAAGATCGAGGTCGACAAGCTGCTCGATCGGCGCTTCGTCACCGCGGCGCTCGAACGGCTGAAGTTGCAACAGCACTGGCAGCCGGAGTCCGCGGCGGAGGCGGCGCGGTGACCGACAGGCGCTTCATGGCGAATTTCCTGCTGCTCGCGCTGGTCAGCGGGCTCACCGTCGGGCTCGGCAAGGTGGTGACGACGATCTTCGCGATCGATCTCGGCGCCACCGCCTTCCAGGTCGGAGTGATCGGATCGATGGAGTCGATCGGCATGGTGCTCGTCACCGTGCCCGCCGGCTTCATCATCGCCCGTTACGGTGCCCGCGGCATCTATTTCGCCTCCAGCCTCGGGCCACTGCTGGTCAACCTCGCCATGCCCTTCGCGGCAGGCTGGGCGGCGCTCGCGGGCGGGCGCTGGCTGATCGGTCTCTGCATCCCGTTCCGCATGGTCGCGATGAACAGTGCGTTCCTCGAGCGGCTGCGGGGGCAGGGCGAGGCGCGCGGGGGCTGGTATCGCGGCGCGCTCACCGCCGGGATGGCGATCCTGGGGCCGGCATCGGCGGGCATCCTCATTACCGAGGCGGGCGTCGCCGCCGCCTTCTTCATCGTCGCCGCGCTCTTCGGAGTGATGGCGGTGTTCAGCCTGTCCTTCCTCCCGGCGCGCCAGCCCGCGGCGGAAGGGAACGCGAGCTTCTTCGCCGAGATCGGCGCGCTGCTCGGCAACCGTGCCGTCGCGGAAAGCAGCTTCGTCGAATTCCTGAGCTCGGCGACCGGCTCGCTCTTCTCGACCTTCATCCTGCTGCTCGCCGTCGCGCTGCCCCCGCTGACCAAGGAGGATGGCATCACCGTGCTGCTGGTGCAGGGGGTGAGCACCGTCGCCTTGCTGTTCCTGAGCGGCACTTTGGTCGCACGGCTCGGCCGCGGCGCTGCTTATGCGCTCGCACTCGCACTCGCTTCGGCTGCGCTCGCGCTGCTCGGCTTCGCGCAGGGCTTCCCGGCTCTGGCGGTGGGCGCGGTGCTGCTGAGCGCCGCCTCGACGGTCGTTCACCTCATCAACGTGCGCATGCTGGCGGGCATCCCGGGCGCCAAGAGCAAGGCGGCGGGCCTCTATAATCTCGCCTCGATGACCGGTTCGTCGGCGGGCGCGCTCGGCGGGGGGCTGTTGACCAAGCTGGTGCCGCTCCAGTCGGTGTTCCTGCTGTGGCTGCCGGTGTTGTTCGGCACCGCCGCGATCGCCCTTGCGCGCCACCGCTCCGCCCGTCCGCTCGCCCCGCGGGAGCTTTTGTCGTGAACCACATCTCGCGCATTGCCACCGGCCTGGCGCCGCTGCTCGCACTGCTCCTCCTTTGGCAGCTCGCGTCGGCCAGGGGCATGTTTCCGCCGCAGGTGCTGGTCCCGCCGAGCGAGGTCGCGGCGACGCTCGCCCAGCTCTGGCTGAGCGGCGAGCTCGGCGATCATCTCGGAACCAGCCTGTTCCGCCTCGTCCTGGGCTTCCTTGGCGGCGGCGCGATCGGACTCGCGTTCGGCACGGCGATGGCCCTGTCGAAGCTGTTCGAAGCGCTGTTCGCGCCTTTGTTCCAGGCAGTGCGGCAGGTGCCCGTGCTCGCCTTCATCCCGATGCTCGTGCTGCTGCTCGGGATCGAGGAGCGGTTCAAGATCGTCGTCGTCGCCGTCGCGGTGTTCTTCCCAGTGGCGCTCGCCACCTTCGATGGCGTCCGCGCGATCCCGCGCTCCTATTTCGAGGTCGGGCGGCTCTACCGCACCCCGCCGCTGCCGTTCGTCACCCACATCCTGCTGCCCGCCGCGGTTCCGCCGGTGCTCACCGGGCTGCGGCTCGGCCTCACCCGCGGCTGGCTGGTGCTGGTCGCGTGCGAGCTGCTCGCCGCTGACAGCGGCATCGGCCAGATGATGGAGATGGGGCGCCAGATGTTCCGCATCGACGTGGTGCTGGCAGGCGTGTTCGTCAGCGGCCTGGTGGGCTTCTTCCTCGATCGCTCGGTCAAGCTCGCGGAGCACCGCTTCGTCCGCTGGAAGGAAGCCTGAGATGGCGCGTTCCCCCGCATCTCGTGTGCTGCTCGGCCTCGCCATCCCGGTGCTGGTGTTGTTCTGGTGGCAGTCGCAGTCGGCGCAGGGCGGCGCGCGCGCGCTCGCTTTCGTGCCGCTGCAGGAGGTCGGCACGACACTGGCCGCACAGCTCGCCGGCGGCTTCCTGCTGGATGACGCGCTGGCGACGCTGTCGCGCGCGGTCACCGGGCTGCTGCTCGGCGGACTGGCCGGCACCGCGCTCGGCGTAGCGATGGCGATGTCCCGGCCGCTCGATCGCGTGGTCGGTCCGCTCTACCACGCCGTGCGGCAGGTGCCGCTGCTCGGCTGGCTGCCGCTGATCGGGCTGTGGGTCGGCAATGGCGACGCCGCCAAGCTGCTGATCGTCAGCCTCGCCGCATTCTATCCCACCGTGCTCAACAGCTATGAGGGCGTCCGCACAGTCGAGCGCCGCTATGTCGAAGTCGCCGACATGTTCGGATTCTCGGCGGCGCAGCGCTTCGCCCATGTCCTGCTGCCCGCCGCGATGCCGCTGATCCTCACCGGCATCGCACAGGCGCTCGCCTTCGCCTGGATCGCGACGATCGGCACCGAGATGCTGCTCGGTGCGCACTCCGGGCTGGGTGCGACCATGGGCGTCGCGCAGGCGCAGCAGCGGATGGACATCATTCTCGTCGCGATCCTCGCCGCGGCGACGCTCGGTTTCACCCTCAACCACCTCTTTGCCCGCCTGCGCCGTCATCTGCTGCACTGGCAGCCCGCAATCAACTGAAGGAGCTGGCCATGACCCTGCACAGCCGCATCGACACGCCGCCTGTTCCGGCCGAAGCACCTGCAACCGGCGCGCTGGCCATCGCCGGCCTGTCCAGGGATTTCCGGATCGACGGGGCTACGCTGCCGGTGCTCGACCGGATCGACCTCGATATCCGCGCGGGCGAGTTCGTCAGCGTCGTCGGTCCCTCGGGCTGCGGCAAGTCGACCCTGCTGCGCCTGATCGCCGGCCTCGACACCGATTATGCTGGCGAGATCCGGCTCGACGGCAAGCGCATCGCCGGTACCAGCCTCGACCGCGGGCTGATCTTCCAGGATCACCGCCTGTTCCCCTGGCTGACGCTCGAGGAGAATGTCGGGCTGGCATTGCTCAACACCGGCATCCCGAAGGCGCAGCGCCCGCGCATCGTCGCCGAGCATATCGCGCTGGTGAATCTCGCCGGCTTCGAGAAGGCCTATCCGCACCAGCTGTCGGGCGGGATGGCGCAGCGCGCCGCGATCGCCCGCGCGCTGGTGACCGAGCCCAAGCTGCTGCTCCTCGACGAGCCTTTGGGCGCGCTCGACGCGCTCACCCGCATCCATGTCCAGCGCGAGCTGCAGCGCATCTGGCTGACGCAGCGCTCGACGATGGTGATGGTCACGCACGATGTCGAGGAAGCCGTGTTCCTGGGCGACCGCGTCGTCGTGATGGATGCCAAGCCGGGGCGCATCCGCCGCATCGTCGACATCGACCTGCCGCATCCGCGCGAACGGGCCTCGCCGGTGCTCCACCGGCTGCGCGACGAGATCCTTGCCGAGCTCACCGGGCCGCCGGCCGAGAAGCTGGTGCACCTTCCGGTGCGCGAGGTGCGGGCATGAGCCGGGCCCCCGACCATCCGGTCGCGCCGCTGTTCGTCGATCGTTGGTCGCCGCGCAGCTTCTCGGGTGAGCCGATCCCCGACGCGGTGCTGCATTCAGCGTTCGAAGCGGCGCGCTGGGCGCCCTCGGCGTCGAACGGCCAGCCCTGGCGCTTCATCGTCTCGCGCAACGGCGACGCCGCCTGGCCGCTGTTCCTCGGCCTGCTCGCCCCGCGGAACCGCGAATGGGCGCAGCGCGCCTCGGCGCTGATCACCGTCGTCTCGTCTACGCTGATCGAGCGGCGCGGAGAGACCGTCCACAACGGCAGCCACAGCTTCGACACCGGCGCGGCCTGGGCCAACTTCGCGCATCAGGCGCTGCTGCTCGGCTGGCATACGCACGGCATCGGCGGCTTCGACCGCGAGGGCGCCCGCTTCACGCTCGCCATTCCGGATGACCATGCGGTCGAGGCGATCGTAGCGATCGGCCGCCGGGGCACGCTCGATACGCTTCACGCCGATTTCCACGCGGGCGAGCAGCCCAGCACGCGCCGCCCGCTCGCCGATTTCGTCTTCGAAGGGCGTTTCGGCGCGCCCGCCATCCCCGAGCAAAGGAGTGCCGCATGACCATCAAGCTTTACTGGCGGCTCGACCCCGCCGCCGAGCCGCAACGGGGCGAGCCTACCGCACGCACGGAATCGGGCTTCCTGCCGCGCGACGTGCGCACCGCCGCACTGACTCGTTACGACTATTATGCGCAAGTCGCCCGCGCCGCCGCGATCACTGGCTTCGACGGGCTGTTCGTCGCCCACCGTCCGGAGAGCGACGACAGCCAGATCGTCGCCGCGGCCGTTGCCCGCGCCGCGCCGCGGCTGCTGCTCGTGCCGGAATTCCCGAGCAGTGTCGGATCGGCGGTCTATGCCGCCAAGGAAGCGGTAAGCTTTCAGCGGGCGACGCACGACCGGCTCGGCTGGGCGATCACTCCCGGCGAGGGCCCGGATGACAGCGCACGCACCGCCGAGTTCCTGCACGTCGCGCGCGGCGTCCACGGCCAGAAGCCGTTCGACCATGACGGGCGCTTCTTCGCCGTGCAGGGCGGGGGCTTTGCCGCGCCGCTGGCCCGCGCGGCGTTCCCGCCGGTATTCCTGCAAGGCGCCGACGAGGAGGCGCTGCAGCTTTCCGCCAGCGCCGCCGACATCCACTTGTTCGCCGACGCGCCGATCGACGAACTGCGTGGGCGGGTCGAGGCGCTCGAGCGCCTCGCGCTCGGCACCCGCCGCGAGGTGGCGGCCGGGGTGGTGGCCACGATCACCACGCGCGAGAGCGAGGAGGAAGCCGCCGGCGCCGCCGGCATCGCCGGGAGCTATGACAGTGTCGTCGAGCAGATCGCCGCGCTGCACGCCGCCGGAATCACCCATTTCGTCCTGAGCGCCTCACCCTCGCTCGAGGAAGCCTATCGCATCGGCCAGTTCGTCCTGCCGCGGGTCCGCGCCGCGCTGGGCGGGCTGCGCGCCGCCGCCTGAGGAGACACATCATGTCGATCGATTTCTACTGGCGTCTGCCCACCCATGGCTGCCACGCCACCATCCGCCGCGGTTCCTATGACCGCGGCGACTGGTCACCGCTTCAGGCCGGCAACGTCGCGCCGGGGCTCACCGCAACCGGCGAGGACGACGGCTATCGCTATATCGACCATCTCGCCGAGATCGCGAAGGCGGCCGAGCTGTCGGGTTTCATCGGCGGGCTGATCCCATCCTTCCCCAATACCGACGATCCCTGGGTCATCTCGCCGCTGCTGGCGCGCGAGACCAGGACCTTCCGCTTCATGATCGCCTTCCAGCCAGGCTTCCTCGATCCGGTCCACGCCGCGCGGCTCTCGGCCAGTCTCCAGCGCGCGACCGGCGGGCGCACCGTGTTCAACATCATCACCGGCGGCGGCGGGCCGTCGCAGCTCTGGTGGGGCGACAGCTTCGCGCATGACGACCGTTATGGCCGCACGACCGAGTTCCTCGACATCTTCCGCGGGGTGTGGAGCGGCCAGCCGTTCGATTTCGACGGCCGCTTCTATCAGGTGCGCGGCGAGCATCTCTCGCCGCTGCTGGCCCGCGAGGAGGTTCCCGAAATCTGGTTCTCGGGCTCGTCCGACGCGGCGCTGCAATCGGCCGCCAAGCACGCCGACTATTATCTCTCCTGGCTCGAGCCCTATGACCAGATCACCGACAAGTTCGCGCGCGTGAAGGCACGTACCGCCGAGCTCGGCGGCGAGCAGAAATGCGCGATCCGCGTCGACCTCGTCGCCCGTCCGACCGAGGAGGAGGCGTGGCGCGACATCCGTATCGGATTCGAGAATGTCAGCGACGCGACGCGCGCGCAGTGGCGCGGCCAGCCCACCGACTCGGTCGGCGCCTCACGCCAGGCGGCGCTGCGCCCGACCGAGGCCAAGCGCTGGGACGAGCTCGTCCTAGGCAAGAACCTTTGGGGCGGGTTCAACCTGCTGCGCGGCGGTCCGGCGCTCGGCATCGTCGGCAGTTACGAGCAATGCGCCGAGCAGCTCGACGAGCTGATCCGCCGCGGCGCCGATGCCTTCATCCTCGCCGGCACCCCGCATCTCGAGGAAGCCTATCGCATCGGCGAGGAGGTGCTGCCGCTCCTCGGCCGGACCGCCGCCGCCCAGCCCCTGCTCGAAGCCGCCGAATAAGGAGATTCCCCATGACCAAGCTCAATTCGACCATCACCGATTTCGCCGCCGCCGCGATCCGTGACGCCGGCATCGCCTTTCGCGGCCTCGCCGCGACCGGCACGATCGCGCCGAGCGGCACCGTCAACTTCGTCGAGCGCGTGCCCGGCGAGGAGGCGGTGATGTCGATCGGCTATCCCGGCCCGTTCGCGCCCGATGCCGAGCTCAAGCCGACCATCTACGCGCTCGACGGCGAGGTGCTGCAGGGACCGCCCAATGCCAATCTCGGCGGCGGCCGCTATCTCTCGATCTTCCAGGCGCATGCCTACATCACCACCGTGAGCCACGTCCACACCGTCTATCTCGGCGCCTGGTCGCAAAGTCACCGGGCGCTGCCGATCCGCTATGTCCCCGTCCAGCGCTGGACCCGCGCGCGGGAGCTGCCGATCTATATCGACCGGCGGCAGGGCGAGGCGAACTTCATCCTCGAAGTGCTGGCGCGCGATCCCGAGGTGCCCGCGATCCTGGAAGCGAATGGCGGATCGACCGCGTGGGGCCGCAAGGGCCTGCTCGCGCTGGCGAGCTACATCGTGCTGCTCGAGGAGGGGGCCCGCTTCCAGGCGATCGCCGAGACGCTGGGCGGCGCAAAGGACTATGGTCCCGGCGTGCTCGAACAGCAGTGGAAGATGTCGGGCCTGCTCAAGCCGGACGAGACTCTGGCGGTCGCCGCTGAATAGTCGGGCGAAGATGGCAGCATCTGGCAAGGAGTGGAGTCACTCCTTGCCTACCGATTGACGCTGCCGGCACCCTGAGCCTTCGGGTGTGGGATGCTGCTAAGAGAGGGGTTCGCCCATGCTAGCGTGCTCGCTGCCATCGGCCTAGTGCTGGCATGGAAATGCCAGCGGCCTGCGCAAGGCCATAGGCATTTGCTAAGTTGCCGCTTTTTGCTTGGGGAAAATGGTGGACGCACTTTTTTTAGGGCTCGAACCTAGGACCCGCTGATTAAGAGTCTTAGACTTTTTAGTCCAACTTCATATACTTGGCTGCAAGTTTGCATATTGAATTGTAACTTTGTGAACCTTATTCTCCAACGCGCAACTTTGCCCGACAGTCCAAATCTGGACACAGCATTCTGGGCCGTCGAGCGCGCGTTGGAGACATGGTTCGATGTCCGGGATTCATACCCGCGAGGAGATGTACGACCTCGTCTGGTCGACGCCGATGCGGACGCTGACGAAGCGGTTCGGCATTTCCGACGTCGCTCTCAGGAAGCGGTGCGTGAAAGCCGCGGTGCCGACGCCGCCGTCCGGCTATTGGACTCAGCTTCGCGTCGGATGTGCGCCGGCGCGGCCGGCGTTGCTGCCGCGACCGCTCGGCATGAGCTGTGTCGTCGGACCTGCCGCGCATCGCCACAGCGCCGCGACCGCCCTCGAGGAGGACATTGAAACGCGCCTGGCTCCCGATGAGGACTGGTCGCCGGACCGGCTGCGGAAACGACTCCGCGCCGAGTTCGCAGCGTATCCGACGACGACGCGAGGCAGGCTGCATCCCCTGATCCGAGCCCGCCTCGACCGGGACGAGGTTCTGAGGAAGAGGGCAGCGCGCTGTCGGCGCCAGCTACCCTTCGATGGGCCGATATTCGACAGCCCCTTCGAGCGGCGGCGGCTCAATCTGCTGAACCGCCTGTTCCTTACCTGCGAGGCCGCAGGCGCCAAGCCGTCCCTCAGCGGGCGGCGCGCCAATGAAATCTCGGTGACGATCAACCACGTCACGTTGCACCTCCTATTGGCAGACCAGGCGGAGATCAGGCGGGGCCATAATGCCTATCCGCTCGAGCTGCCGGCGGGGAATGCGACGCTGACTCTGGCCATTCTCAGGGGGCAGTGCGTTCCGCGCTGGCACCGGTCCTGGAACGACACGAAGGGCAATCGGCTGGAAGGCCGGATCCCCCACGGTCGCGACCGAGCTCTTCATTCTCGCGGACGAGCGGTATCGCGAGGGATTGGCGGGCGACAACTTGCGTCGAGATGCCGGGCGTGCCGCGCGGGAGCGGGAAGCCAAGCTTCGGGCGGAGGAGGCGGAGCGGGAGCGCCGCGCCCAGGCCGAGGCGGTCGAGCGCACCCGGATCGAGCGGCTCCTCGCCGAAGCCCGTGCGCACCACGATGCCCAACTCGTGCGGGCCTATGTCGATCACGTTCGGGAAACCACTCAGGGCGGCGATCAGGGCTCATTCGAAGAATGGGCGAATTGGGCGCTCAGGGTGGCTGATCATCGGCTCGAGATTCTTCGACAGCCGCTTGAATAGCCGTGAGCCGAGATTGGCGGGGGAGGAAGCCGACCTGACTGGTTGACAGGCGCCGAGCTGGTGCCTGCAGCGGCTACCTGCT
>CBIFVW010000012.1:0-30949 GCA_966186155.1 uncultured Sphingomonas sp. | reverse complement strand
ACCCCTCCACCACGCCCTGCGGGCGCGGTCCCCCTCCCCCTCCGGGGGAGGATCTCTTGAATGGCGATGCGCCCTAGGGCCGGCCGATACTCTGGATCCCGAACGGCGCCAGTGCGATCTCGCCCCCCGCCACGCGAACGACACGCTCCCGATCGGTGAGATTGGCGAGCAGCAGCGCGTCGCCCGCCGCGATCGCGGCGACCTCCCCGGGGCGGCTCGAGATGCAGGCGCGCCGCGGCTGCCCGGCGCGCGACGCGAGCAGGCGGATCGCCTCGAATACCGGCCGCGGCCCCGCTTCGCCGATCGCGCCGAGCGGCCCGGTGACGGCGCCGAGGGTGAGTGTCTCGAGCCGCGCCTCCTCGGTCGCCGCGGCATAGCCTAGGGTCCAGGCGGCCGCGAACACGCCGTCCTGGCGCGGATCGGCCATGGCCATCGGCATGCGGCGGCGATCCGGGTTGGGCATGGTGCGCGATCCATAGGGGTTCTGGCGCATCCCGACGCTGATCGGGCCGAGGCGATAGACGCTCTCCGGATAGAGCGCGCGCGCCGATCGGACGATGTGGCGGACCGCGGCGAGCGACTGCATGACGCTGCGATCGTCCGCGGCGTGCACGATCGGGCACGTCGCATGGCTGACGAAATCGATCAGCCCGGCGGGCGCGCGCTTGCGGTTGAGCTCGGTGAAATAGCCGTACATGCCGCCCCCCAGGCGCAACCCGGGAAAGGCGAGGCGCGCGGCGGTGTAGATGGTCGCGAACGGCGGGCATGCGGGCCAGGGGCTGCCCGGCGGAGTCGATCGAAGGTCGGGCTTCGGGAAGACCGCCACGGCATCGAGCGCCAGCCCGGCGGCCGCGGCGTGGCGGGCGATCGCGCTCAGCTCGGCATCCAGGTCCCCGTCCGCCGCGACGACGCATTCGAGCGTAAGGCGCGCCTTGCTTCCCGCCGCCGCGCACGCCAGCGCCCACATCTCCTCCTCGCCCTGCCCGGCCGAGGAATCGAAGCAGAGCAGCAGATCCTGCACGCCGCTCGCGGCGAGGAGCCCGGCATGGGCCGCGGTCGCTTCAGCCTGGTCGGGCGTCACCGCCATGCCGATGCGCGGCATCGCGCCGGCCGCTTCGCCGATCGAGACCTCGACCGACCCGACCTCCCGCGCGACCGCGGGCGGCTTTCCCCGAAAGCGCAACGATACCGACTGGCGCTCGCGCGTGCCCGCGGGCACGACATAGGGCCAGGGCCGCGCGAGCGGGCGCACATAGGTCTTGTACGAAGCGTCGGACCAGTTGCGCTGATCCTCCATCTCGAAGCCGTCGCCCTCCAGCCGGCACTCCACCGCGAGCCCCGCCTGGCGGTGCGTGAGCGCGCTTATGTCGGTGAAGGGCTGCCACGGGTCGATCAGCACCGGGAAATGCGAAGCCTCGATCGTCCCGTCGCCATGCTCGATGCTGAGCGGCGCGCCGGCGAGCTCGGCCGGGTGGAGGACGCAGAATCCCAGCCGGTTGGTCGTGAAGTCGCCCTGCGCATCGGCCTCGACGACGAAGTCCAGCGTCTGCGGAGTCGCCGTGATCACCGCGGCATAGTCGAGCCGCTCGCCCTCGGGATTGCGGCAGGTGGCGAGATAGGTGGCGCGTATGCCCTCGCCATGCTTGGCGACGTGCAAGCCCGTGATCTGCGGAGCGGGGGTTCCCCAGTCGCGGTCGCGCACCAGCCACGCGATGCCCCGCAGCACCTCGACCCCGCCGAAGCGGACCGCTCCGATTCCGCCCGCGATAAGCTCGAACGACAGGTCGCCGACCGTGCAGGTCCGGACATCCGGCTCGGCTTCGTCGGTGCCGAAGAGTTCGACGCGGCTGAGCATCCCCGCGTCAGGTGATCCGCTGGATGCTCGCCGCGAGCTCGTCGCGGTCGAACACCCGCTTCCAGTCGTCGCGCATCAGCGCGGGCTTGCCGAAGGTGATCGCCTTGTTGCACGCGTCCGAGAAGGCGCCGGGGACATGCTTGAAGATCACCGCGGCCAGGATGTTCATGTGCCCGAGCAGGAAGTCGCGGGCGGCCGCTTCGGGCACGCCGCGCGCGACGACTTCGTCCATCGCCTCGCGCATCACGTCGAGCAGCGAGGCGACGACGGTCTCGGAAAGCCCCGGCTCGAGCAGAGCCATCTGGTCGACCGTCACGCGATGCGAGCGGAGGATCGGCGCCCAGATCGTCCTAGCGACCGCCTCGCCCAGCGCATAATGTTCCTCGGGGCCCTGCATCAGCGCGTTGACGATCGACTGACGGGCATGGAGCCCGCCGAACCGGTCGTCGCGCGCCGCCGGCACCGTCTCGTCGTTGAAGATCGGCGGGTGGCAGGGATGGGTGACGAAATAAGTGAGGTCGTCGCGCGCCGGCAGATGCCCGGCAAAGGGCGCGGCGGCGTCGAGCGCCATCACCATCGTGCCCGCGCGGAGCGAGGGCGAGATCGCATGGGCCACCTTGCCGACATGGGTATCGGGCACCGCGAGGATGACGACGTCGACATCCTCCAGCGCCGCCGCCTGGTCGACGCAGTCGATCCCCAGTTCGTCCCGGAGCCGCGCCTGCCCCGCCGCGCCCGGCTCGACATGGCGGACCCGATAGTCGCTGGTCTGGAGGTTGCGCGACAGCCGCGCGCCCATCTTTCCACCGGCGCCGAACAGCGCGATCGTTACCACGGCATCCTCCCAAAGGGTGTTTCGCGCATGGTATGATGGTATGATGAGTAGCACAAGTGCGAAGGGGGCGGCCTTGGTTCGCCTCTAGGATATCGACATCGTAGACTCTCTTTCGATCCTCCCCCGGAGGGGGAGGGGGACCGCGCGACGTAGTCGCGTGGTGGAGGGGTAGCTCTCCACGAGCGATATCGTCTGCTGAAACTACCCCTCCACCAGCCTGCGGCTGGTCCCCCTCCCCCTCCGGGGGAGGATCGTTGAACGTCGGTCTGCCTCGTCTCGTCATCCCGGCCTCGCCGACGGATTTACCGAACGAGCGTGAACAGCATCGCGGTCATCGGCGGGATCGTCACCGTCCGCCCGGCGGGCTGGCGCATCTCGCCCAGCGTGGTCGCGTCCCTGGCGGTCGCCGAGGGACCGGTCAGCACCGTCACCTTCGCCTCGGGAATGGCCGGCAGCGCCACGGCCACCGGCGTCGCGCGCTTGTTGACGACCGCGATCCGGTCGCGCCCGCGCTGGCGCAGGGCGAAATAGCCGAGATAGGGATCGGCGGGCGCCATTGCCGTGTCGAGGAAGGTGGCGCCCACGAGAAGCTGTCCGAACCGGGTGCCGAAATAGAGCGGGCGGCGCGAATAGCCCTTCGAGGGGGTGCCGACGATCGGCGAATAATTGCCATGGCCGCCGCCGTGCCAATTGACTCCGATCCAGCCGCGTCGCGCGAACTTCAGCATCGCGTCCGCGCCCCAGATCGCCGCGGCATGGACATCGGAGACGCCGATCTTGCCGCCGTCCCAGCAGCTGTTCCCTTCCGCCATGCGGAACGGCAGGCCGGCGGTCTCGACCGCCTTGCCGACGATCTCGACGCCCGCCGCCTTGAGCGTGGTCGTGCTGGGCTCGGCCTCCCATAGCTGGTCGAGCGTCGCCAGCGGCGATCCGGCCGGGCCCATGGCGTAATAATGGCCGGTGAGCATGATCAGGTCGGGGTAGCGCCGGGCCGCGGCGGCGAAGGCGGTCAGATAGTCGAGCTTGTTCGAGATGTCGGGCCCGGCGAACCTCACGCCCGGCGCGGCGGCGGCGATGGCGGCGTGGAAGCGGCTCCATTCCTCGAGGAAATCCCTGGGCCCCCATTCCGCCGGCCGATAGCGGTTGCGGAACACGTCGGGCTCGTTGCCGATCTGGAGCGCGAGCAGGCGCGGGCCGAGGATGCGCTGGACGTCGGCCGCCTCGCGTGCCGCTTCCTCGGGCGTGGCGTGCGCAAGGTTGAGGCCGTAGAGGCAGCTCCACCCCGTCGCGTCGAGGAAGCCGCGCAGCGTCCGCAAGGCAGCGGTCGTGACGGACAGGACTTGGGTGCGCGTCTTGTTGTGCTCGGGCCCGAAGATCTCGAACGGCGGCGCGAGCGTCTGGTCGCCGACATAGCGGGTGTGCTCGCCCGAGGAACCGCCGAGGCGCAGGTTCCCCGACGGCGACAGCCCGCGGACGAGGCGGACGAGCCCCTTGTTCCCTGCCGAGAAATAGCCGGGATTGGCAAGCTGGGCGCGCTCGAACGAAAGCCCCACGAAATCGCGCGGGATGGTCGCGCCTCTCCGCCGCGGATCGTAGGACAGCGCGATGGCGCCCTGCCCCGCCGCCGCGGCCGGGAAGCTTCCCATCGCGGCGAGCATCCCGAGAAGATCGCGGCGCCTCATGCTCCTCCCACTCCCACGCCGTAGCGCGGCCATTCGGGCCGGATCAGATGATGGCGGACATAGGGCGTCCCTTCGCAGGTCAGCTCGATCACGGTGACGGGATCGTCGGGCGGCGCCTCGGGCAAGCCGGTCAGGCGGAGGGCGATGTCGTCCTGCGTGAAGGCGACGGGCTCGCCGGTCTTCAGCAGCCGCGCCGAAAGGACCTTGGCGCGCACCCCGCCGACGGCGACCACCGTTTCGGGGCCGAGGCTAGGGAGCAGCTTCGCCGCGGGCGATCCCGAGGGCCAGAAATAGACATGGACGTAGAGCTTGTTCCCGGCCCTGGTGAAGTTGGTGTAGTTGCCGAACGCGCCGGCCGCGCGGCCGTCGGCGGGGTAGATCGCGGCGCCGTTGCTCTCCAGCCAGGCGCCGATCCGGTGCAGCGCCTCGACCGAGGGCGCGGGCACCGAGCCGTCCGCCTCCGGCCCGATGTTGAGCAGGTAGTTGCCGCCCTGCTGGACGCACAGGGTGAGGTCGTTGACGAGCCGCCGGACGCTCTTCCACTCGTCGTCGGCGCGCTGATAGCCCCAGCCGAGGTTCATCGTCTCGCACGATTCCCAGGCGCGCTCGCTCGCGGTGATCTTGTGCTCGGGGGTCGAGAAGTCGCCGTCGAGGCCGTTGCGGTTGTTGACGATGATGTCGGGCTGGAGATCGAACACCATCCTGTTCATCGCCTCCGCGCGCCACTCGGCCGGGGTCAGCGGCCAACTGACGTCGTACCAGAGGATGTCGATCTTGCCGTAGCCGGTCAGCAGCTCGTGGATCTGCGCGTGCGCATAGGCGACGAAGCGTGCGCGGGCGGCCGGATCGTCCTTGCAGCGCGCGCCGTCGGGATGGTGCCAGTCCATCAGCGAGAAATAGAGGCCGACGCGCAGCCCCTCGGCGCGCGCCGCCTCGACGAACTCGCGGACCAGGTCGCGCTTCGCCGCCTGGCGCGCCGAGCTATAGTCGGTCTGCTTGCTGTCCCACAGGCAGAAGCCCTCATGGTGCTTGGCGGTGAGCACCATGTATTTCTGCCCCGCGCGCCTGGCGAGCCGCGCCCATTCGCGCGCGATGCCGGGCCGGGGCAGGAAATGCCGCGCCAGCCGCTCATATTCGGGGATGGGGATTCCTTCGGATTCCATCACCCATTCCTGGTGCCCGATCACGCTGTAGAGGCCGTAATGGATGAACATGCCGAACTTGGCCTGGTGCCACCAGCGCATCCGCTCGGCGCGGGTCGCCTCCTGGTACGCCAGCTTCGCCGGAGCCGTGGCGCTGTTGCCGTCCGCCTCCTGCGCCGCCGCCGCGGGAACCAGCAGCGGCAGCGATCCCGCCGCGCCGAGGAAATGCCGCCTATCCATGCCCGCTCCTCATTCCGGAAAAAGCCCGGCCCGTTTCCAGGCCGGACGTTCGGATTTCAGAACTTGAACGCGACGCCGGCGGTGAACTTCCGCCCGGTGAACGACGTGTAATAGGGATCCTGGCGGACCGAGTCGTAGTAGAACTCGAGCGACTCGTTGGTGAGGTTCTGCGCTTCGAGGCGGATCTGGAACTGCGGAGTCAGCTGATAGGACGCCGCCGCATCGACGAAGATCGTCGCGCGCGCGCCCTGGACGTCGCTGGGCAGGCGCGAGGTCGGCACCACGAGCAGATACTTGTCGCGATACGTCGCGGTGCCGCGGATGCTGAACTTGCTGTCCTCGTAATAGAGCGTGCCGCTCAGCGTGTGCTTGGACAGGTTCACCAGGTCCCGCACCACCGTGTTGGCGCCGGTGCAGGGCGCGCTCGAGCTCAGGCAATAGGTGATCTTCGAGTCGACGAAGGTGTAGTTCGCCAGCATGCCGAAATTCTTGAGAGCGCCCGGCAGGAAGTCGAACCCGGTCTGGAGGTTGACCTCGATGCCCTTGAGGGGCCCGCCCGGCGTGTTCTGCCGGCCGCTGACGGTGAATTCGGTGCTCGCCGTGTTGCCCGATCCCTCGATCAGCGACAGGGGCAGCCCGGTCTGGCTGTACGGCATCGATTCCGACAGCGCCTGGATGTAGCTGTCGATGTCCTTGTAGAAGCCGCCTATCGCGATCAGCCCGCGCCGGCCGAAATAATATTCGAGGCTGGCGTCCACCGTCTTGGCGCGGATCGGATCGAGATAGAAGTTCGGGCCCGAGATGGTGCGCGTGTTGAGCGCGATGCTGACGCCCGCGGGCAGGATATGGTTCAGCTCGGGCCGCGCCATCACCTTCGCCGCGGCGAGGCGCAGGATGAGCTTGTCGGTGAGGTCCGCCGTGAGCGTCGCCGAGGGCAGCCAGTCGTCATAGGTCCGCGACAGCTGACGCGTGAGGCCGGCCACGGTGCCCTGGCCGCTCTGGTCCGTATGGACGTAGCGCACGCCGATATTGCCGCGCAGACGCACCGGCAGCGCGTCGGTGTCGAACTCGATCATGCCATAGGCACCGGTGACGGCTTCGTTGAGGCGGTCGCGCACCGGGATCGGCGCGAGCGCATAGGTTCCGCTATCGTCGTTGGTGAAGTCGATCAGCTTGTCGATCGCGTCATAGTCCGGCGCCAGCCAGGCGCCCGTCCAGCTGCCGGGCATCGACTTTCCGAAGCCGTCGATCAGCGTCATCACCGAGCTGAGCGCGGTTCCGGCGGGAAGCGACGCCGTGGTCACATTGCCCGCGCGGGTCCGTGAGTAGCGCTCGTAATTGCCTTCGCGATACTGGAAGCCGGCGCGGACCTTGAGGCCGTCCAAGAGCGCGTAGGTGGCGTTGAACTCGGCGGTGAGGTTCTCGGTATCCTCGCGATTGTCGCCCTTGTTCAGCAGGTTGCGGAAGATGGTGACGCCCCCCGCGGCGACGTTGGGCGCGAAAAGATAATTGGCCGCGTTGGTCGTATCGAAGCCCCAGTTGATCATCGGCACGCTGCCGCCGCCGCGGAAGTCGTAAGAGAAATTGTTGACGTCGTTGGCGAAGAAGCTGATCTGGGTCGAGACGGGGTTGGCGAGCGTCGAGAGCGACAGGCCGACATAGCCGTCGAGCGTCAGCGCCCCCAGCTCCTGCGAGATGCTCAGGTTCACCTGGCGGAAGGTGGTCGTGTATTTCCTGAGCGCGATGTCGTTCGAGATGTCGACGCCGTTGAACTTGCCGTACTGGATGCTGCCGAGCGGATCGACCGCGATATCGACGACCGAGGTCATCGGCTGGCCGTGATTGCTCGTTCCGCGCGCGAAGGAGTTGGCGGCGAACGAATAGTCGCGCCGAGTGACGTCGTACCACGAGTAGAGCCCGTCGAGCGCGATCTTGGTCCCCTCGGCCGGTTCCGCCTCCAGCGTGACCGTCGCGCCGAGCCGCGAATAATCCTGGTCGGAGCGGAGCCAGCGCGGGCTGCGATAGATGAACGCGTTGCGCGCCGTCTCGTAATTGGTGACGTTCTGGGCGGTATTGGCCAGGCGCGGCATGCCCGTAGCGCAGTTCAGCGCATCGGTCCCGACCGCGGCATTGTTCGCCGGGTTCTGCGTGGGATAGCCGACCGGCGAGCAGAAGCCGCCCTGCTGGGTGCCGCGATACACTTCGACCGCGGACCACGCCTCTTCGCGCGTGAAGCGCTTCGTATAGGCGATCGACGCCGCGATGCCGAAGGTGTCGTCGAGGAACTTCTTGGAAATGAGGCCGGTGACGCGCGGGCTGACCCGCCCGCGCAGGTCGTCATAGGTGCCCTGGGCGCTCGCCGCGAAGGTGAAGTCGTCGGTATAGGACAGCGGCCGCGGCGTCTGGAGATCGACCGTCGCGCCGAGCGAGCCTTCGTCGACATCCGCCGAATAGGTCTTGCGCACGGTCAGCTCGCTGAACAGCTCGGACGCGAACACGCTGAAATCGAACGAGCGCGAGCTATTGAAGCCGGCGCGGATGTCCGACGAGTTGGTCGAGCTCGAGCCCTGCATGCCGTTGAGGCGCACGCGCGTGAACTGGGCGCCCAGGCCGCGGACCGAGATGGTCTTGCCCTCGCCGCCGTCGCCGCGGGCGAGCGCGACGCCGGGCAGGCGCTGCATCGATTCGGCGAGATTCGAATCAGGGAACTTGCCGACATCCTCGGCCGAGATCGAATCGACGACGCCGGTCTCGTTGCGCTTGGTCGCGAGCGCCTTATCCAGCGATCCGCGAAAGCCCGTGACCACGATCTCGTCGGTTTCGTCGCTCTGCTGCGCATCCGCGGGTGCGGGCGCGTCCTGCGCGAAAGCCGGCGCGGCAATGAGGAACGCCGCGGCCATCGCGACGCTCGACGTGGACGCGGCCCACGCGCTGATTCCGAACCTGAGTGCCATCCCTGTATCCTCTCTTGGCCTGCCGTTTGCCGGCTTGACCCGCAAACCTGTAAGACAGATAAACCTGTAAGACAAGTAGTGGTGTGATAACTATGCCAGGATGGGACAGGAGAGAGGATCGAATCATGGGGAGCCGTCGCCAAATCTTGCTCCAGGCCCCTGCCGCGGTGCTGCTCACGCTGGCCGGAGGACCCGCGCTGGCGCGGCAGCGCATCGTGGACATCCGCGACCATGGCGCGATCGGCGACGGCAGGACGATCAACACCCGCGCGATCCAGAAGGCGATCGACGCCTGCGCTGCGAGCGGCGGCGGCATGGTCGCAGTGCCGGCGGGGGTGTTCGTCAGCGGATCGATCTGGCTCAAGCCCGGCGTCGGCCTCGAGCTGCGCAAGGGCGCGGTGCTCCGGGGCTCGCCCAACCTGTCGGACTATCCGCTGGTGATGCGCCGCTTCGTCGAGGCATTTCCCGAGGCGCTGCGGCTGGGGCTGGTCAACGCGCGGCACAACCATGGCCTGCGGATCATCGGCCCGGGCACGCTCGACGGCGGCGGCGAGCCCTTCTGGCGGATGTTCTTCAAGGCGCCCGAGGAGCGCGTCGGCGACACCAAGGTGGTCTATCACTTCCCTCAGCTCTGCTCGATCGAGGATTGCGACGACGTGCTGGTGAGCGGCGTCACCTTCAAGGACCCGGCCTTCTGGAACCTTCATCTCTATCGCTGCCGCCGCTCGGTGATCGAGGATTGCCGCTTCGAGGTGCCGCACGTCATCCGCGCGCCGAGCAGCGACGCGATCGACCTCGACAGCTGCCAGGACATCGTCGTCCGCCGCTGCCGCTTCTCGGTCGACGACGACTGCATCGCGCTCAAGGGGACGCAGGGCCCGGGCGCGGCGGCCTATGCCGAGGCCCCGCCGGTCGAGCGCATCCACATCCACGACTGCGTGTTCGAGCACGGCCTCGGCTGCGTAACCTATGGCAGCAACGCGACGATCGTCCGCGACGTGCGGGTGGAGCGGATCACCAATGTCGGCGACATCCCCACCATCCGCTTCAAGGTGCGCCCCGACACGCCCGGCCAGGTCTATGAGAAGCTCCGGGTGAAGGGCGTGCGGCTCCAGGAGGCGCCGACGCCGCCGAGCTTCTGGCATCGCGGCGAAGTGTTCTACGGACTCGACAATCCCAATTTCGGCGCGGACGACCCGGCGATCGGCCTGATCGTCAACGCCCGGCTCACGCACGGAACCAAGGTCGCGCCGCGTCCGCCGGGCGCGATCATCCGCGACGTGGTGATCGAAGACGTGCGCGGCACCACGCGCGGCTTCGGCAACATCTCGGGCAATCCGACGACCGCGATCTCGGACTTTCTGCTGCGCGACATCGACGTGCGGCTGACCGATCCCAAGCGGACCAAGCTGATCGCGCGGAATACCCGGAACATCCGGCTGGAGAATGTGCGGGTGAACGGAGCGCCGGGGGAGATTGTGACCTGAATGATCCTCCCCCTCCGGGGAGGATTGGCCTTCAAAGGCGATACGCCTCCCGCACCAGATTATACGCCAGGTCCTCCGCCACCGCGAACGCCTCGTCCATCTCCATCCGGTGCTCGGCCACCAGCCGCGCGAGGAACGAGCAGTCGACTCGCCGGCTCATGTCGTGCCGCGAGGGAATCGAGAGGAAGGCGCGCGTGTCGTCGTTGAAGCCGACGGTGTTGTAGAAGCCGCCCGTCTCGGTCACTTGCTCGCGGAAGCGGCGCATGCCCTCGGGGCTGTCGTGGAACCACCAGGCAGGGCCGATCCGCAGCGCCGGATAATGGCCCGCCAGCGGCGCGATCTCGCGCGCATAGGTGCTCTCGTCGAGCGTGAACAATATGATCGTCAGCTCGCGCGCGTTGCCGAAGGCGTTGAGCAAGGGCTTGAGCGAACGGACATATTCGGTGCGCGAGGGCCAGTCGTCGCCCTTGGCCTCGCCGAACATGTCGCGGATCGCCGGGTTCTGGCTCCGAAGCGCGCCGGGATGGATCTGCATCACCAGCCCGTCGTCGAGGCTCATCCGCGCCATCTCGGTGAGCATCTGCCCGCGGAACCGCTCGGCGTCCCGCGCATCGGCCTCGCCGCGCGCGACACGGCCGAATAGCGTCGCGGCTTCCTCCTGTGGGAGGTTCTCGCTGTGCGCGGTCGGATGGCCATGGTCGGTCGAGGTGCAGCCGCCATGCTCGATGAAATAGCGCCGCCGCTTGCGCAGCGCTGTGAGGTAACCTTCCCAGCGCGTTACATCCTCGCCGGTGATGCGGCCAAGCTCGGGCAGGTCGGTGCGGAAGCGCGGATGCTCGGGATCGACGACATTATCGGGGCGGAAGGCAGTGATCACCCGGCCCTTCCAGCCGCTGCCGGCGATCTTGCGATGGTGCCTGAGGTCGTCGAGCGGATCCTCGGTGGTCGCGAGCAGCTCGATCCGGAAGCGCTCGAACAGCGCGCGCGGGCGGAATTCGTCCTGCTTCAGCTTCGCGTCGATCGCGTCGTAGACCGCGTTGGCGTTCGCGACCGTCAGCCGCTCGGGGATGCCGAGGATCTCGTGCAGCGCGTGCCCCAGCCACATACAGCTCGGCGTGCCGCGCAGCAGATGGAAATGCTCGGCGAAACGGCGCCAGATCTTGCGCGGATCGCTTTCGGTCCAGCCACCGTCGATCCGCGGCACGCCGATCTCCTCGAGCGGCACGCCCTGGCTGTAGAGCATGCGGAAGATGTAATGATCGGGGACGATGAACAGCGACGCCGGATCGCGGAACGGTTCGTCGTCGGCGAACCAGGCGGGATCGGTATGGCCGTGCGGGCTGACGATCGGCAGGTCGCGGACCGAGCGGTAGAGCTCGCGCGCGATCGCGCGGGTGCCGGGATCGGCGGGGAACAGCCGATCCTCGTGCAATCGGTAAGACTTGGTCATTATTCTTCAGAATCCCTGGGAAGCGCCGCCGTCGACCGGCAGCAGGACGCCGGTCACGAAGCGTGCGGCGGGGGAGCAGAGATAGACGGCGGCGAGCCCGATATCCTCGGCCTCGCCGAAGCGGCCCATCGGCGTGCGCTGTAGGATGCGCTCGGATCGTGCGGGATCGCCGTCGAGCGCCTTGCGCAGCATCGGCGATTCGATCCAGCCGGGGGCGATGGCGTTGACGCGCACCCCCTGCCCCGCCACTTCGGTCGAAAGCGCGCGGACCATGCCGACATAGGCCGACTTGGCCGCCGAATAAGCGATCACCTGCGGCATGCCGAGCAGCGAGGTCATCGACGCGGTGAACAGGATGCTGCCGTGCTTGCGCGCGAGCATGCCCGGCAGCACGAGCCGGGTCAGGTTGTGCGCGGCGAGGACATGCGTGTCGAGCATACCCGCGAATTCCTCGACGCTAGTGTCGACCGCGAGCTTCTTGAAATTGTGCCCGGCATTGTTGGCGAGGATGGTGACCTCGCCGACGCGCGCGCGCACGCGCTCGATCAGCGCGGGCATGGTGTCGAAGGCAGTGACGTCGGCGGCCTCCCCATAGGCGCCCTCGCCCAGTTCCGCAGCCGCCGCCTCGACCATCTCGGGCCGGCGCCCGACCAGCACGACCCTGGCACCCGCGGCGTGCATCGCGCGCGCCATGCCGAGGCCGAGCCCCGATCCGCCGCCGGTGATCAGCGCGACTTCGCCGTCGAGGCGGAAGGCTGTGGCGGGATCAAGCGGCACTGCGGCACCCCCGATCCAGCTCCGGCGTGTCCTGGTGCTTGTACATGACGAAATACTCCCTGTGGCCCAGCGCTTCGGGCTTGCTCGGCGTGCCGGCCGCGACATCGGCGACCATGTCGGCAAGCTCCTCCGCGGCGGCGTCGAGCGTCAGCTCGCCCGCGAGCACGCGGCCGGCGTCGAAATCCATGTCCTCGCGCATCCGGGCATAGGTGCGGCTGTTGCCCGTGACCTTGACCAGCGGCGCGATCGGCGATCCGATCACGCTGCCGCGCCCGGTGATGAACAGCACGACCTGGCTCCCGCCCGAGATCAGGTCCATGATGCCTTCGGTGTCGTTGGGGTTGGTGTAGCCGAACTGCATGAAGTGCGGGTCGGGCACCGAGTCCATCACCCACATGCCCGGCCAGGGCGGCGCCTCGCCGACCTTGATCACGCCCTGGATCGGGCGCGATCCGCTCTTGGCGAACGCTCCCATGCTCTTTTCCTCGATCGTCGTGAGCCCGCCCGCGAAATTGCCCGGCGACACCGAATATTGCCGCACCTCGCGGCAATAGCGCTCGGCCTTGGCATAGGCGGCCTCGAGCTCGCCGCGCGCGCGATCGTCGGCCGCGCGGGCGAGGATGATGTCGGAAAGGCCGATCATCTCGACGATCTCCTCGCAGATCGCCGAGCCGCCGGCGTCGACCACCTTGTCGAACAATCGCCCGACCACGGGATTGCCGACCAGCCCGCTCGTGCCGTCCGAGCCGCCGCATTCGGCGCCGAGCGTCAGGTCGGCGAAACCCATCGGCACGCGCGGAGTCTCGCGTCGGATGCGGTCGCGCATCTCGCGGACGAGTCCCTTGCCCTTCTCGGTCGAGGAGCGCGTGCCGCCGGCGTCCTGGATGAAGAAGGCGTCCGCCGGCCGTCCGCTCAGCCGCACCGCCTCGGCGATGCGGGCGGGCTGGGTATATTCGCAGCCGAGACCGACCGAGAGCACCGCGCCGACATTGGGGTGCCGCGCGAGCGACAGCACGAGGCGGATCGCATATTGATTGTCGTAGCAGCCCGGGAAGCCGATGACCTGGACGTCCTCCTCCCCCGCCGCGATCGCATGGGCGACATGCGCCGCGCACTGCACGGTGTAGACGACGAGGACGAGGTTGCGCACGCCCTTGCGCCCGTCGGGCCGCAGCCAGCCGGTCCATTCACGCTCACTCATAACGCATGTCCTTCGCCGCGCCGGTCACCACGTCGAACCCGCCCGAGCGCTCGTCGAAGCGGCTCGCGCAATTGTGCAGATGCACCCATTCGCCCTTGCGGATGGCAGTGCTGGCAAGGCCGATCGCGATGCCGAACTTCACCACCGGCGCGCCCTGGGCGATGTCGGACAGCGCCACCTTGTGCCCGAGCGCGATCGGCCCGAGCAGCGCGATCTCGCCGCCGCCGACCACCGTCACGCGCTCCTCCGCATCGGCGAGTAAAGTCGCGACATTGTCTTCGGGATGGACGCGGAACGCGCTGGCGGTCGTCATGGTTACAATATGCCGTATTTCGCGAAGGCATGGGTGCTCGACATGCCGGCCTCGATCTCCTTGCGGACCAGCTTCTCGCCCCGCGCCTTCTCGAGCGCGCGCTCGACGACTTCGGCTTCGTGCGCCCTGGGGACGACGACGACGCCGTCGAGGTCGCCGAACACCAGGTCGCCCGGCATCACCGTCACCGCGCCCACCTCGATCGGGCAGCGATAGTCCGCGACCTGGGTACGCACCGCCGAATCCTGCGCGTAACGGCCGCGGCTGAATACCGGCCAGCCCTGCTCCAGCACCTGCGGCGTATCGCGGTGATAGCCGTTGATCACCGCGCCGTTGGCGCCGCGCACGCGCGCGGTGGCGGTGAGGATCTCGCCCCAATAGGCGCAGCGCATCGCGCCGCCGCTGGCGAGATAGACGTCGCCCGGCTCGAGCTGGTCGAGCGCCTCGGTCAGCTTGCCGAAAGGCTGGCGCTGCGGTCCGTAGACGTCGATCATCAGCACCGGCATCGCCCGGCCGATCAGCTTCATCTCGGTCCGCATCGGCTGGACCGGCGGCGGCAGGAACTGGTGGCACAATCCGAGCGTGTCGAGGACGTCGCCCACCACCGGCGTGTAGAGCTCGGCGCGAAACAGCTCGAATATCTCTCTGTCGGTCATCATTGCTCCTGTTTGGAGGGGCGGCGCAGGATCAGCGCCATCGCCAGCACCGCGAGCGGATAGGCCAGCGCCGCGCCGATGAAGAGGACGGCATAATTGCCGCCGGTCGCATCGAGGATGCGGCCGACCAGCATCGCCACGAACATGCCCATGATCCCTGCCGCGAACCCGCCGAAGCCGATCACCGAGCTCACGCCGCGCGCGGGCACGGTGTCCGAGGCGAGCGTGTAGAGATTGGCCGACAGCCCCTGGTGCCCGGCCGCGGCGAGCGCGATCAGCAGCACCGCGGGCCACAGCCCCGACACGCCGGCGATGAACGCCACCGGGAGCGGGCACAAGGCCATCAGCAACATCGCCAGCAGCCGCGCCGGCACCGGCCGCACGCCGCGGCGGATCATCCGCGACGAGATCCAGCCGCCCGCGATGCTGCCGATGTCGGCGACCAGGTAGATCGCGACCAGCGGGCCGATCGCCCCCATCATGTTCGTGCCGAAACGATCGTGCAGGAATCCCGGCACCCAGTTCAGGTAGAACCACCAGACCGGGCTGGTCATCAGCATGCCGAGGACATAGGCCCAGGTGCCGCGATAGCGGAGCAGCGCGAGCCAGGGCGCATCCTCGGCCGGCGCCGCGTCCTCGCCCGATCGGATGTGCGCGAGCTCTCCGGCCGACAGCCGCCGCTGCCGCTCGGGGCGCTCGTAGAAGCGCAGCCACGCCGCCAGCCAGATCAGCCCCAGACTGCCCGCGATCAGGAACGCCCCGCGCCAGCCAAGCAGTGCCACGACGAAGGGAAGCGCGATCGGAGTCACGATCGCGCCGATGTTGCTCCCCGCGTTGAACAGGCCCGTGGCGAAGGCGCGTTCCTGCGGCGGAAACCATTCGCGGACCGCCTTGATCGAAGCCGGGAAATTGCCGCCCTCGGTGATGCCGAGCGCGCCGCGCGCGATCTTGAAGCCCAGCACGCTGGACATGAGGCCATGCGCGGCGGCGGCAAGGCTCCAGCCGAACACGGCGATCGCCAGGCCGGCGCGCACGCCGATGCGGTCCATCAGTCGCCCGCCGAGCAGATAGCCGAACGCGTAGAGCAGCGAGAAGGCGGCGACGATGTCGCCATATTGCGTCTCGGACCAGCCGAGCTCGGCATCGAGCACCGGCTTGAGCAGGCCGAATATCTGCCGGTCGATATAGCAGATCGTCGTCGACGCGAAGAGCAGCCCGCAGACCACCCACCGGTATCGTCCGATCGCCTTCGTTTCCGTCGCCATGCCCAAATTGCCTTGTCGCGGCCTCTCCAGACCTCTTCACCGATCCTGTAAGACAGGTTTATGCTGTAAGACAAGTCGCTTTTTGTTTTGCGATTGCGCGGCTTATAAGCCGTCGGAGATCATAGTGGAGGAAGGCTTGCTGACCACGAAGGAAGACGATTCGAAATCGCCTGGCCTGGTCGATCGAGTCATCGAGCATCTGCGCGAGCATGTCGCATCCGAACGGCTGCGGCCCGGATCGAAGCTGCCGAGCGAGACCGCGCTCAGCGCCCAGCTCGGCGTGAGCCGGCCGGTGGTGCGCGAGGCGATGCGCACGCTGGCGGCGACCGGGCTGGTCGAGATGGCGGTCGGCAAGCGCGCCACCATCGTCTCGCTCGACGGCGAGATGATCTCGCGCGTCATCGGCAATGCCGTCCTGATCGGCCAGGCCAACGAGGCGGACATCCTCGAGCTTCGCCGCGGCGTCGAGATCACGATGGTCGCGCTCGCCGCCGAGCGGCGGAGCGACGCGCAGGCGGCCGAGCTCGAGGCGATCATCGCCGAGATGGCCGAATGCATCGACGATGGCGAGCGCTATCTCGATCTCGACCTCAGGCTCCACCTGGTCCTGTCCGAGGCGACCGGGAATCCGCTCTACGCCCTCCTCATCGACGCGCTGCGCCAGCTGATCCGGATGGCGATGTTCGCCGGCCGTACGCGCTGGTCGGAGATCGAGGGGCTGCATCGCGTCCAGGAGCTTCACGAGCAGATCGTGCGTGCGGTCGTCGCCCGCGATCCCCGCGCCGCAGTGCAAGCGATGACGCAGCATTTCGACGATGCGCTCGCGGTGGTCCTGGCACCGATCGTCGGCAAGAGCGCCACGGGCTGACCCCTCACGATTTTGCGGTTGTCCGAGCGCAATGGCCGCCCTATCCTGTAAGACAGGTTTGGCCGAGGAGGGGCAATGCGCGTCGAGAAATTCGAGACCTGGATCTGCAAGCGCCCCGCCGGCCTGTTCGACGAAGAGCGCGAAGGCGCCGCGCCGATGCCCTGGAGCTATGGCGTCGGGCGCATCACCACTTCGGACGGCGTCGAGGGCATCGCGACCTTTTGGGCGGCGCGTTCGGGCGCGGTAACCGACGCCTATCTGGCCGACGTGATCGCGCCGGTGATCCTGGGGCGCAGCATCCACGACCGCGAGAAGATCTGGCACGATTTCTGGAACATCGACCGGCACGGCGCCTTCTTCCCGGTGTTCCTCCCCGGCCCGATCGACGTGGCGCTGTGGGACGCCGCGGCGCGCACCGCCGGGCTGCCGCTGCACCGCTATATCGGCAGCTGCCGCACCAGCCTGCCCGTCTATGCCTCCAGCCTCTGGCTGCCAGGCGTCGAGGATTATGTCCGCGAGGCGCTCGCCTACAAGGAACGCGGGTTCAAGGCGTACAAGGTCCATCCCTGCGGCCCGAGCCGCGTCGACATGGAGATCCACGCCGCCGTGCGCGCGGCGGTGGGCCCCGAGATGGTGCTGATGAGCGACCCCGTCGCCGAATATACGCTGCACGAGGCGATCCAGGTCGCGCGGCACATGGAGAGCCTCGGCTATCATTGGCTCGAGGAGCCGTTCCGCGACTATGAGCTCGACAAATACGCCAAGCTCTGCGCGGCGGTCGACATCCCCATCGTCGGCACCGAGACGACGCGCGGCGGCCCCTGGGGCGTGGCACAGGCGATCAAGGCGGACGCGGTCGACATGGTCCGCGCCGACGTCTCGTGGAAGGGCGGCATCACCGGCACGCTCAAGGTCTGCCACCTCGCCGAAGCCCATGGCATGAACTGCGAGATTCACACCACCACCATGGGGCCGATGGACGTCGCCAACATCCATGTCGCGTGCGCGGTGCGCAATTCGGAATATTTCGAGCTGTTCGTGCCCGAGGATACCTTCCAACTGCCGATGAAGCAGAGCCTGCGCGACCTGATGGATGCGGAGGGGAACATCCATGTGCCGGAGGGCCCCGGCCTCGGCATCGAGATCGACTGGGACCTGGTCGACGACAGCTGCGTGTCGAAACGCAGCTTCCAGGCATGATCGGCGCTCGCGGCCCCTTGCGAGTCCGGGCCGATTGAGGGACAAGCTCCCCATGCGACATGGCATCGGCCTGCGAATTACCGGGCGGCGACTTAGCGCCGGCGGCGACGCCGTGCGTGCGCGTCGCCGCCTGATCGCCGCCATGGGCCTCGCGAGGATCCCGACGCGCTCCTGACGCGCGCACGGAGATGTGAGGCCGAGCCGCCTCTCTTCCCGAAAGCCCGTCCATGCTGAACCTGCCGCATCCCGCGCGACCGCTCGCGCACGAAGCTCGCTTCAAATCCCCTCCTGCTGACCTGCTGTCGATCGAGGGCGTCGTCGCCACTCCGCCGCAGGTCTTCATGCGCGTGCTCGATCTCGTCCTCGTCCATGGCGGCACGCCCGTCGTGATCCAGCTGCAGCTGCGCCCTGCCTCGGCGCGCTTCTCGCTTCAGGTCGACGGGCTGGTCGGCGACGGCGCCCGGCTCGTGAGCCGCCTCCACGCGGTCGTCGGGGTGCGCGCGATACGCGCTCGCGGGAAAGGCTTTGGACGAATGGCCGCCTGAACCTATAGATCGGTCCCCGGACCCCTTATCCCCGCAACCGGAGCTGTTCGACGCATGAGACTTCTGCTTCTGCCCATGCTGGCGCTGCTCGGCGCCGCTCCCGCGCCCGAAGCCAAGTGGCAGCGGATCTTCGACGGCAAGACGCTCGCCGGCTGGACGCCCAAGATCACGGGCCGCGCCGTGGGCGAGGACCCGCTGCACATGTTCATCGTCCGCGACGGCGCGATCCGCGTGTCGCACGCCAACTACAAGAAGTTCGAGGGCGAGTTCGGACATCTCTTCTGGAAGACGCCGCTCGGCGCCTATCGAATCCGCTTCGACTATCGGCTGTTCGGCGATCCGCTGCCGGGCATCAAGGTCTGGCAGACCAGCAATTCCGGGCTGATGTTCCATGCGCAGGCGCCCGAGACGATGCGCCGCGATCAGCCGTTCCCGGTGAGCCTGGAGCTGCAGCTGCTCGGCATCCCGCGTCCGTCGCAGGAGCCGACCGGCAATGTCTGCACGCCCGGAACCACCGTGGTGGTCGACGGCAAGCGCGACCCGCGCCACTGCATCCTGTCCTCCTCGCCCCTGATCCCGGTCGGCCGCTGGACGCGGGTCGAGCTCGAGGTGCTGCCCAATGGCGAGATCACCCATTTCATCGACGGCAAGCCGGTGCTCCACTATTCCGCGCCCGAGCTCGATCCCCAGGACAAGGACGCGCAGCCGCTGATCGCCGCGGCGGGGGGCAAGCTGGAGCTGCGCCGGGGCTATATCGCGCTGCAGAGCGAGGGGCATCAGGTCGAGTTCAAGAATATCGAGCTGCAACGGCTCGACTGAGCGCGCGCGACGGCTGGAAAAGCTGCGCCGATCGGATAGGTGCATGCCAAAACCGCCGGGGCCTGGCCTCCGGCGATCAGGGAGGGGAACAACGTGACGAGTCTGTCGCAGATCGATCTCATCGTCGTCATCGTCTACGCGATCGGCATCTTCGGCCTCGCGCAATGGGTCAGCCGCGAGAAGGCGGGCCACCAGAAGGACACGTCCGACTATTTCCTGGCTTCCAAGTCGCTTCCCTGGTGGGCGATCGGCGCCTCGCTGATCGCGGCGAACATCTCGGCCGAGCAGATCGTCGGCATGTCGGGCTCGGGCTATGCGCTCGGCCTCGCCATCGCCTCCTATGAATGGATGGCGGCGCTCACGCTGCTGATCGTCGGCAAATATTTCCTGCCGATCTTCCTCGCCAACAAGATCTACACGATGCCGCAGTTCCTCGAGCAGCGGTACGGCCGGGTGCTGCCGGTGCTGATGGCGGTGTTCTGGCTCGCGCTCTACGTCTTCGTGAACCTCACTTCGATCATCTGGCTCGGCTCGATCGCAGTCAACAAGGTCGCCGGGATCGACCAGGACGGGGCGCTGATCGCGCTCGGCCTGTTCGCCCTGCTCTACCAGCTCTATGGCGGGCTCAAGGCAGTGGCGCTGACCGACATCGTCCAGGTCACGCTGCTCGTCCTCGGCGGGCTGGTGGTGTCCTATCTGACGCTCGACAAGATCGGCGACGGGCACGGCGTGATCGCCGGCTTCCAGGCACTCACCGCGGCAGTGCCCGGTCATTTCGACATGATCCTCTCGCCCGACAATCCCTTCTACAAGGACCTGCCCGGCATCTCGGTGCTCGTCGGCGGCATGTGGATCGCGAACCTCAGCTATTGGGGCTTCAACCAGTACATCATCCAGCGCGCGCTGGCGGCGAAGGACATCGGCGAGGCGCAGAAGGGCGTGGTGTTCGCCGCCTATCTCAAGCTGTTGATGCCTGTGATCATCGTGCTGCCGGGCATCGCCGCGGTGGTGCTCGCGCCCGGTCTCGCCAAGCCCGACGAAGCCTATCCCACGATGATGCGGCTGCTGCCGCCGGGCCTGCTCGGCCTCGTCTTCGCGGCGCTGATCGCGGCGATCATCGCGTCGACCGCGTCCAAGATCAATTCGATCGCGACGATCTTCACGCTCGACCTCTATGCCAAGGCGCGCGGGATCAGGACGCGCGGCGAGGATGGGACGGGCGTCGAGGGGCAGGAGAAGCATCTCGTGCTCGTCGGCCGCAGCGTCGCCGCGGTGGCGATCGTGATCGCGCTGCTCATCGCCCGGCCGCTGCTCGGCAAGTCAGACCAGGCGTTCCAGTTCATCCAGGAATTCTCGGGCTTCTTCACGCCCGGCATCACCGTGATCTTCCTGCTCGGCCTGTTCTGGAAGAAGGCGAGCGAATGGGGCGCGATCGTCGCGGCGGTGGCTTCGGTGCTGCTGTCCTACATCTTCAAGACCGCCCTGCCCGACTTCCCGTTCATGAACCGCATGGGCCTGGTCTTCCTGATCAGCCTCGCCCTGGCGGTGGTCGTCTCGCTGGTGGTCAAGGGCCGCGGCGACGCCAATCGCGTGACGATGGAAGGCGTCAGCTTCAGGACGCCGACCGTGTTCAACGTCGCCGGCATCGGCGTGATCCTGATCCTGATCGCGCTCTACGGCACCTGGTGGTGAGTTTCGGCGGCAGCTTCCTCGCGGTCGACTGGGGCACCACCAACCGCCGCGTCTTCCTGATCGAGGACGGGCGGGTCGCGCGGACCGAGCGCGACGGCAAGGGCGTCACTTCGGTCACCGACTTCGCGCGCGAGGTCGCGGACGTGCGGGCGCGCTTCGGCGACCTGCCGGTGCTGATGGCGGGGATGGTGGGGTCCAACATCGGGTGGCGGGCTGCGCCGTACGTGCCGGCGCCCGCCGGCATCGCCGATCTCGCCGCGAACCTGCTGCGCATCGACGAGCGCACCGCGATCGTCCCCGGCGTCTCGACCGCGCGTCCGGCCGACGTGATGCGCGGCGAGGAGGTCCAGCTGCTCGGCGCGGTCGAGGCGGGCCTCGTCCCGCGCGACGCGCTGCTCGCCCAGCCGGGCACGCATTGCAAATGGGCGGAGATGGCCGGCGGGCGCATCGCCGGCTTCACCACCGCGATGACCGGCGAGCTGTTCGCGCTGCTGCGCGGGCACGGGCTGCTCGCGGCGCAGATCGGCGGTGCCGTGAGCGCCGGCGCGCCCTTTCTCGACGGCGTGGAAGAGGGGCGCAAGCGCGACCTCGCCGCCTCGCTGTTCGGCATCCGCGCGGCGAAGCTGCTCGGCGAGCGCGACGATGCCGATGCGGCGAGCTACGCAAGCGGCCTGCTGATCGGCAGCGACGTCGCCGCGCGGCTCGCGCATGCTGGGCATGACACGGTCCACATCCTCGCCGATCCCGTTCTCGGAGGGCTTTACGCCGCCGCGATCGCCGCGCATGGCCGCCGGGCGACCATCGTCGACAGCCATGCCGCGTTCGTCGCGGGCATCATCGCCATCGGAGGCCAGTCTTGAGCAATCTCGCCGCATTCGACGCAGCCTTCGCGCGCTGCCCGCTGATCGCGATCCTGCGCGGGGTGAAGCCCGGCGAGGTCGAGGATATCGGCGAGGCGCTGGTGGAGTCCGGCTTCGCCTTGATCGAAGTCCCGATGAACTCGCCGGAGCCTCTCGAGAGCATTTTCCGTCTCGCTAATCGTTTCTCCGGCCGTGCCGTCATCGGCGCCGGCACGGTGCTCCGCGAGAGCCAGGTCGCAGAAGTCCGGGCTGCGGGCGGCACGATGATCATCTCTCCGAACGCCAATCTCGGCGTCATCGCCGCCAGCGCGGCTGCGGAAATGGTCTCGCTGCCCGGCATCGCCACGCCCAGCGAGGCTTTCGCCGCGCTCGATGCCGGCGCGACCGCGCTCAAGCTCTTCCCCGCTGAAGCGGCCAGCCCCGCCGTGCTCAAGGCGATGCGTGCCGTGCTCCCCAAGGAGGTGCGTGTCCTGCCCGTCGGCGGCATCGCCCCGGACAATATGGGGCCGTGGACCGCGGCCGGCGCCGCCGGTTTCGGGCTCGGTTCCGCGCTGTACAAGCCCGGGCTGAGCGCGGAGCAGGTCGGCGCCAACGCCCGTGCCTTCGTCGCCGCGCTATCAGCTGCCTGACAGGAACGATTCCACGGTACCGTAGATCAGATCGAGATCGTCGTCGTCGATGCAATAGGGCGGCATGACGTAGACGGTGTTGCCGAGCGGACGGAGCAGCACGCCGCGCTCGCGGCAGAACGCCGCCAGCCGCGGCGCGATCGCGGAGAGATAGCCCGCGGCCCCTTCGTCGATCTCGAATGCCGTGATCGTCCCCAGCTGCCGCGCATCGGCGAGCTTGGGATGCCCCGCGATCGCGTCGAGCCGCGCCCGCTGTCGGCGCTCCAGATCGGCGATGCGATCGAGCACCGGCTCGTCGCGCCAGATCTCCAGATTGGCGTTCGCCGCCGCGCAGGCGATCGGATTGGCGGTATAGCTCGACGAGTGGAAGAACATCCGCGCGCGGTCGCTCGAGAAATGCGCATCGTAGATCGGCGCGGTCGCGAGCGTCACCGCGAGCGGCACCGCGCCGCCGGTCAATCCCTTGGAAAGGCAGAGTATGTCGGGAACCACGCCGGCTTGCGCGCAGGCCAGCAACGTGCCGGTTCGTCCCCAGCCGGTCATCACTTCGTCCGCGATGAACAGCACGCCATGGCGCGCGCAGATCGCGCGCATCGCGGCGAGGATCTCGGGGGCGTAGATCCTCATCCCCCCCGCCCCCAGGATCAACGGCTCGACGACGAAGGCGGCGGGCGCCTCGCGGCAATGCGTCTCGAGCGCGTCGAGCGTCGCCTGCTCGCCACCCGGCTCGGGAAAGGGAATGGTCGCGACGTCGAACAGCAAGGGCCGATAGGCCTGGTTGAACACGCCGCGCGCGCCGACCGACATCGTCCCGATCGTGTCGCCGTGATAGCCATGCTCCATCACGACGATGCGGTGCCGCGGCTCGTTCCGGTTCGCCCAGAAGCCCAGCGCCATCTTGAGCGCCACTTCGACGCTGGTCGAGCCGCTGTCCGAGAAGAAGACGTGCGCCAGCGGATCGGGCGTCATCGCGACCAGCGCGCGGGCGAGCGTTTCGGCGGGCTCGTGCGTGTAGCCCGCGAAGATGATCTGATCGAGCCTGCTCGCCTGGCGCGCGATCGCGGCAATGATCCGCGGATGGGCGTGGCCGTGCGTCGTCACCCACCAGGACGAGATCGCGTCGACGAACCGCCTTCCATCCTCCGCGTAGAGCGCCGCCCCCTCGGCGCGCGCGATCAGCGGGATGGGCTCGCCGAGGCCATGCTGGGTGAAGGGGTGCCAGACCGGGGAGTTCATGACGCGAAATCCGCGATCCGGAGCCCGGCGGCGAACGCGTCGGCGAGCGTGTCGCGGTCGAGCGGGTCGAGAAGCGGCAGGCGGCCGAGGCGCCGCACGCCGCCCAATGCCGCGATCGTCGCCTCGCTGTCCTCGTTCGCCTCGCCGACGAACGCGATGCCGAGGATCGGGACGCCGCGGGCCCGAAGCGCCTCGATCGAGAGCAGGCTGTGGTTGATCGTGCCGAGCGCGGTGCGCGCGACCAGCACGGCCGGCAGCCGCCAGCGCGCGAACAGATCGGCATAGAGCAAGTCGCGGGTGAGCGGCACGAGCACGCCCCCCGCTCCTTCGATCACCAGCGGCCCTTCGCACGCCGGAGGCGACAGCCGCGCGGGATCGATCGCGATCCCGTCGATCTCCGCGGCGCGGTGCGGCGAACAGGGCGTGCGCAGCCGATAGGCTTCGGGCAGGAGCCGATCCGGGGCGAGGCCCGACAGCGCCGCGACCGTCGAACGGTCTCCCCCATCGTCCAGGCCCGCCTGGACCGGCTTCCAATAGAAGCCGCCGAGCGCGCCCGCGAGCGCAGCGGCGAACACGGTCTTGCCGACGCCCGTATCGGTGCCGGTCACGATGATCCCGCGGCTCATGCCAGCGCCTCGGCGAGGGCGCGGATATCGGTTTCGCCGATGTTGAGCGTAATCGAGATGCGCAACCGCGCCGTCCCCGCGGGTACCGTCGGCGGGCGGATCCCGCGAACGTCGAACCCCGCCGCCTGGAGCGCCGCCGCCCGGCGCATCGTCTCGGCGTCGTCGCCGATGACCAGCGGCAGGATCTGCGATCCGGTCGCCGCCACCCCGTGCGGGGCCAGCGCGTCCTCGGCGGTCCGGACCAGCGCGTGCAGCCGGGTGCGCCGTTCGGGCTCGTCGGCCAATATGCGCAGCGCCTCCCGGACGGCCGCCGCCATCACCGGCGAGGGCGCGGTGGAGAAGATGAACCCGCGCCCGCGATTGACCAGGAAGTCGCGCATCACCGCCGGACCGCACAGGAGCGCGCCTTCACAGCCGAGCGCCTTGCCGCAAGTATGCAGCGTGACGACGTTGTCGCGCCCTTCGATCGCGGCGGCGAGCCCGCGGCCTTCGGGGCCGAACACCCCCGTGGCGTGCGCCTCGTCGACCAGCAGCACCGCGTCGTGCCGGGCGGCCAGCGCCGCCAGCGCGTCCAGCGGCGCGCGATCGCCGTCCATGCTGTAGAGGCTCTCGACCGCGATCCAGACCCGGCCCGAGCCGCCGGCGTCACGCCACTCCCGGATCGCATCGGCGAACGCATCGACGTCATTGTGCCGGACGGCGCGACATTCGGCGCGGCCCAGCCGCATTCCCTCGTGCGCGCTCGCATGGACCAGCGCGTCGTGGACGACCAGGTCCCCGCGCTGCGGCAGCGTAGAGAACAGCGCCGCGTTGGCGGCATAGCCGCTCGAGAAGAACAGCGCAGCCTCGCTGCCGAAAAAGGCGGCCGCCTCGGCCTCGAGCGCCTCATGCTCGGGGTGATTGCCGCGCAGCAGCCGCGAGCCTCCCGAGCCCACGGGGACACCGCGGCCGATCGCCTCCGCCACCGCGGCGGCGAGTCGCGGCGAACCGGCGAGACCGAGATAGTCGTTCGAGGAAAAATCCCGGCCCGCACGGGCCATCAGCCGCCGCGCACGGCCCTGCGCTGCGAGGGCGTCGAGATCCTGGCGATGAGCGGCGAAACGGGCGGACACGCCAGCCCCGTACACAATCGACGGCGGTTGGGCCAATGGCCGCGGCGGACAAAAAAGAGCCCGCCTCGGTGAGGAGGCGGGCCCATTTGGGAGGCCCTCCGGTCCGGAGGGTCGGTGAAATCAGAAGTTGACCGTCGCTCCCACCGCGATCTGCCGGCCGAGCGAGTCGTACCGCGCCGACAGCGTGTTGCTGCGCGACAGGCCGTAATTGTACGAATTCGGCAGGATCGGCGGCGTCTTGTCGAGGATGTTGTTCGCCGAGATCCGGAACGAATAGGCGCTGTTGACCCGGAAATTCAGCGCCAAGTCGAAATAGTCGTACGCGTCGATCCGATAGAAGGTCGCGCGCTCGCCCGCCGCGGTCCAGCCCAGCGACGGATCGCCCGAGTTGGTGACGTTGGTGAGCGGTCCCAGATGGCGCCAGTTCAGCGACGCGCTGAAGAACTGGTCGGCGGTGGTGTAGGTGGTGCGCAGCGCGTGCGTCCACTTGGGGATCAGCTGGCCGCAGCCGCCGCCATAATAGCCCGCGCAGTTGTACTTCGGCAGGATCGGGGAGTCCTGGCCGCCCGCGAGGGTGGTCAGCGAGCCCGCGAAATCGAAGTCCAGCCGGCCCGCGCCGCCGAGCGGAAGCGCGTACTGGCCCTGGAAATCCCAGCCGTGGGACTTGCTCTTGTAGTAGTTGGTCGTGCCGCCACGGAGATAGCCGGTCGACGGGTTGCCGGCGGGGTTGCTGTAGAGCGTGCCGTCGGCGTTGCGCACGAACATCCGGCAGAAGAAGTCGCTGCCGGTGGCAAGGCAGCCGTTCGAGAAATAATCATAGTCGTTATAGCCGATCGAATCGTTGAGATCGATCATGAAGCGGTCGACCGACAGGGTGAGGCCCGGCAGGAACCGCGGCTTCAGGATGACGCCGATGGTCTTGGTATAGGCCGTTTCCGGATCGACCGTGAACCCGCCGCGGCGCACCGTGCAGCCCACATTGGTGGGGCAGAGCAGCGTCGCGCTGCCATAGAGATTGTCGGCCAGGCCGGTCGCGCGGCACACTTCGCGCGATGCCTGAGGAGCGCCATAGGTCGGGATCTGCTGGCCGGTGACGGGGTCGATCGTGGTGCCCGTTATGGTCGGCGCGCAGATGTCGTTGTACGCGGTCGTGATGCGATCATAGCTGATGTTGCTGCCCTGATACGCCTCCACCACGGTCGGCGCGCGCTGGGCGCGGTTGATCGAGGCCCGGAAGGTGATGTCCGGGATCGGCGCCCACAGAGCTTCCGCCTTCCAGGTCGAGAAGGTGTCCGGATTGCTGCTGTACTTCGACAGGCGGAACGCCCCGTTCAGCTGCAGCAGCTCGGCGAACGGCTTGTGCTGCGCGAGCGGTGCCTGGAGCTCGACCATGCCTTCCCAGACATGCTGGGCGAGGCTCTGGTCGCTGCCGCCCATATTGGCGCGCCAGAGCGCATCGGCGGTGCCTTCGAGCTGGTCTTCGCGATACTCCGCGCTCAACGCGATCGCCACGCCCTGGTCGGCCCAGGGGCTCTTGATCCCGTAGGTGCCGAGATCGCCCTGCACCGTCGCGACGACGTTGTAGAGCCGGTTGACCGTGGTCTGCGTGCCGTAGCTGTCGGCAACCAGATAGTCGAACAGCGCGACGTTGTTGTAGGGCGACTGCGCGCTGAACGGGTCGAGCGGCAAGCAGCCGCTGGCCGTGCCGGAGGCGCAGGTCGGCACGCCGTTGACGTTGACGACGTTGAGCGCGTTGTTGACCCGGTCGACCGACGGGAACGACCAGCTCCAGTCCTGCTGGTTGCGCGCATAGACGCCGCCGACATCATAGCTCCAGCCCTCGGCGAAGTTGCCGCGGATGCCGCCGGTGATGCGCAGGCCCTCGTTCAGATAGCGGTCCTCGAGGTCCGGCACGCCGGTAAAGCGATAGCGCACTTCGATCGGGACCATCGTGGCGGTCCCGGCCGCCGCGCCGCAGACCACCTGCCCCTGCGAGGCGGAGAGGAACGGATTGTTGCAGTTCACCTGATAGGGCGTCGAGCCGAAGGCGGTGTAGCTGTAGATTCGCGCGGGGAAGCCGTTGGCCGACTTGTCGCGGAACCACATCGCGCTGGCATAGAGCTCCGCGGCGTCGGAGATCTCGAACGTCGCGAAGCCGCCGGCGTTCCAGCGCTCGTTCGCGCGCTGGAAGGAATAGTCGCTATAGGGATTGGCCGCGAGCGCGTTCGAATAGGGAAGGAAGGTTCGGGTCCCGTTCGGGTTGTTGACATATTGGTTGCCGGCGTTGGGGCCCGTCTGCGGCGACACATAGCCATAATAGGTGTAGGTCGAGACCGAGCAGGTCAGCGGGCCGTCCTTGACGGTCTCGGTCAGCTGGCAGCCCGAGGTCTCGCGCGCCTCGTAGGGCACCAGCTCGCCCTTGCGATAATTGACATAGCCCGAGACGTGGAAGCGATCGTCGAACAGCTTGGTGCCCGCGGTCAACGACAGGTCGAGGCGGCCGCCGTCGGTCACGAAGCCCTTGTTGGGCTGCGCGAAGCCGTACTGGCTGGCGACCTGCGAGATCAGGCCCGGCTTGTTCTCGTGCGCGTAGAAATTGTAGTTCGCGTTGAGCTGGATGCCCTGAAAATTGTCGTTCATGATGAAGTTGACGACGCCCGCGACCGCGTCCGAGCCGTAGACGGCCGAGGCGCCGCCGGTCAGCACGTCGACGCGCTGGATCAGCGAGGTCGGGATCATGTTGGCGTCGACGCCATTCATCGTGCCGACGCGCTTGCCGTCGATCAAGGTCAGCGTGCGCTCGAAGCCCAGGTTGCGCAGCTTGATGCGCTGGCGGCCGTCCGAATCCTGGTAGTTCTGCTGGCTGTCCGGCGCGACCTGGGGCAGGCGGTTCAGCACTTCCTCGATGTTCACCGCCGCCTGGGCGCGGATCGCTTCGGAGGTGACCGAGGTGATCGGGGCGGCGGCAGTCGTGTTCGGGCGCGTGATGCGGCTGCCAGTGACGATGATGCCGGCGTCGTCGCTCCCGTCGGTCTGCGCGGCCGTGGCGCTCGCCTGGTTGCCGGTGTCCTGGGCCATTGCGGGCATGGCGAACACGCCCGCGAAGCAGGTCGTGCTCAGTAGCAGTCGATTCAAACGTGACATCTCATAACCCCTTTGACCATGGATCGGTCGCCCGATCTTCAGTGTGCGCCGGTCCCCTTTAGGCTCTCGGCGGCTCGGACTTGCGTGACCCCCGCTTGGTCGGTCACGGCAAAGGTGAAGCCGGGCTGGAGCGCATAAGCGCCCACCCGGCCGGTGCGGTCGACGGCGAGGAACGCGACCTGCGCGTCCTTCACTGCGTCGCCGCGAAGCTTGGCGATATGCGTCACTGCCTCGCGGCACGCCGCCATCGGCGACATGCCGGCGCGCATCGACGCGACCACGCGCGCGGTTCCAGCGATCCGCGTGACTTCCTCGCCCACGCCCGTCGCGGTGGCGGCGCCCACGCCGGCCTCGACGAACAGGCCGCAGCCCGACTGGGGCGAATCCCCGACGCGGCCGTGGAGCTTGAACGCCATGCCCGATGTCGTGCACGCGCCGGCCAGCCGCCCCTGCGCATCGCAGGCGAGGATGCCGATCGTGTCGTGGTCGAGCGCGGACCCGCGCTGGTTCTCGATGTTGGCGACGGGCTTGTAGCGCGCGGTCTTCAGCCATTCGCGCCAGGCCGCCTCGGCCTCGGGCGTCAGCAGCTTGGTGGTGGTGAAGCCCTGCTCGAGCGCGAACTGGCGCGCGCCGTCGCCCACCAGCATCGTGTGCGGGGTCTTCTCCATCACGCGCCGCGCGACCGAGATCGGGTGGAGAATATCCTCGAGCGCCGCGACCGCGCCGACATGGCCGCGATCGTCCATGATGATCGCATCGAGCGTCACGCGGCCGTCGCGGTCCGGGTAGCCGCCCAGGCCCACCGAATGGTTGGAGGCGTCCGCTTCCGGCACTTGCGCGCCCGCCTCGACCGCGTCGACCAGGCTGCCGGTCGCCTTCCAGCGCGCATAGGCGGCGGCATTGGCGGCGGCGCCGAAATCCCAGGTGGAGAGGATCAACGCGCGCTGCTCTGGCTGGGCGAGCGCCGGGCGCGCGGCAGCCGCCGCGGCTCCGCCGAGCCCTAGTGCCATTGCCCCGCGGCGAGACGTCTTCATTGACCGACCTTTGACCCTTCAGGCGCAGCCGGGCGATCGTTCACGCGCACCGGCAACGCAATGAAGTTGTCATATATGAAATATCAATTCAATACCAAAAATCTCTTTGGTGCTATCCTTCCAACCACTGTTGCATACCAAGCACAATGTTTGCGCAGGACGTGGCGAAGGAGTGGCCTCCGGCCCGGCCACCGACGATTTGCGTTCAACGAGTTGGAGGCCGATCCTCGAACATCAGCCGCGCTCCTCGCGCTCAGGGCCTGGCGATGAATCCGCCGATGCCTGCCACGGCGAGCCGTGCCGCGGGCACCGCCGTGTCGGAAAAGGTCAGCCGCAGGTAGCGCGCGCGACGAACCTTGGCGAAAGCGATCCGCTGCGTGGAAAGCGCATAGGCGATGTTGGAGAATTCGCCGGTCGCTCCCGGTTCCCAATTGGTACCCTCCACGCTCGTCTCCGCGGCATAGCCGCGGGGCGGCGCCGCGCCGGTCATCACCTGACGCGACGGCGTGAGACTGAAACCGGCGAGATCGACCTCCCCGCCCAGGTCGACCGTCACGCGGGCAGGCGCCTCGGCGGTCGGGCGCGACTGCACCCAGATCGTCGCCGCTTCGTTGTCGAGCAGCTTCTCCGCGCCAGGCGCGCTCGCCGACACGATCCTCCATCGGGTGACGTCGAGGACCGTGGGATCGGTCGACACGATCGCCGGCACCGGCACCGGCGCGACCGCGAGGAACAGCGCGAACTCGTTGATCGCCGGACATGCCGGTGCCTCGAGCACGCGCAGCCGCACCCGCCGCGGCGCGATCGGCGCTTCGAGCCGGATCACGCGCTGCGCCGAGATGCACTGGTGCTCGGCGAGAGTGCGCCAGGCGCCGTCGATCTCCGCGTCCACCGCGAAGCGAGTCACACGTACGCCGAGCGGCAGATACTCGCGCAGGCGGATCACGTCGAAGCGCGTGCCCGGCTTCAAGTCGAGCGTCAGCACCGGATCGGTCACGCCGTCGGGGCTCGCCCAATAGGTCTCGCGATCGCCGTCGAGCACGCGCGCCGGCTCGAAGCCCCTGCCGCGGCTGTGGCTGGCGTGCGCGACCGCCCCCTGCGCGAGGTCGCGGGCGAAGGTGGCGCGGATCGCATCGCCGAACGACTTGAGGATCCGGACGTCCTGATCCGGGATTCGTCCGCGGCGATCGGGCGGGATGTTGAGGTTGAGGTTGGTCCCCCGCCCCACCGACTCGTCGTAGAGCCGGATCAGGCGCTCGGGGCTCTTCACCTTCGAATCCTCGTCGGCATGGTAGAACCAGCCGGGGCGGATCGACACGTCGGTCTC
>CBIFVW010000011.1:0-31670 GCA_966186155.1 uncultured Sphingomonas sp. | reverse complement strand
TCATCAACCATGGCGGCGCGCCGCGGAGCCTGGCGCTGCCCAAGGGGGCCGAGCCCGCCGGCGGCGACTGGGCGGGCGGCCGCGTCGCCGCGCACGGCGTCGCGCTGTTCAGGCTGAAGTGAGATGCTTCAGCGCGTGCGCAGCCGCAGCACATAGGGCATGGCGCCCGGCGCGGCGGCGGGAAGCTTGACCTCGAGCCCCTTCGCGGTCTGCTTCCAGCCGATCGCGCCGCCGCCCAGCAGCTCGAGGCGCTTGATCGGACCATCGAGATAGGGCGTGCCGGCATAGAGCGTCTTCACCAGCACTGCGCCGTCTGCCGGCCGCTCGAGCCCGAGCACGTAGATCGTGTCGCCCTTGCGCGTGAAGCGGATGTCGGCGGGCGTATATCCCTTGACCGCCGATTCCTCGACCTGACCGCCGACGCGGACCTGGCCCGACTTGGTCGGCCCCTCGCCGAAATAATGGAAGGGCCGCGTGCCGTAGATCGCCTCGCCGTTCACCTCGAGCCATGCACCCATGCCGCGCAGCACCGAGGCGATCTCCTCGGGAATCGTCCCGTCCGCCCTGGGGCCGACATTGAGCAACAGGTTGCCGTTCTTGCTGACGATATCGATCAGGTCGGCGACCAGCGACCTGGGCGTGCGATAGCTGTCGTTTTCGGCATAGCCCCAGCTGTGCACGCTGACCGAGGTGTCCGACTGCCATGGCGTGAGCTTGAGCGCGTCGCTCTTGCCGCGCTCCATGTCGAACAGCGCACTGCCTTCCGCGAATTGCGAGCCCTTGTAGGCGATGATCCCCTGCGTGCCGCCATTGGCGCGGCTGGCGTTGTAATAATAGGCCGCGGTCCGGCGCATCAGCGGCTCGAACAAGGGCGCCGAGGTCCACCAGTCGAAATAGATGAGCTCGGGCCGGTACTTGTCGATCAGCTCGGACGTGCGCGCCATCCAGTCGTCGAGAAACGCCTTGCTCGGCGGCATCCATTGCTGGAGCTGGTCGCTGTCGGGCCAATGGTCCGGCTCGTCGGCGGGCAGCCCGGTCGGCGCGGCAGGGCCGTAAAGCCCTGCGTAGCGCGGATCGCCCACGTCCGAATCATAGCCGCGCCCGCGATGGTACCACCACCAATGCTCGGCGCGGTGCGAGGAGAGGCCGAAATGCATCCCCGCCGCGCGCGCCGCCCGGGCGATCTCGCCAGTGGTGTCGCGCTTCGGCCCCATCTCGGCCGCGTCCCAGCTCGTGAAATCCGACGCGTACATCGCGAAGCCGTCGCAATGTTCGGCGACGGGCACGACATATTTGGCACCGGCTTCCCGGAAGAGCGCGATCCACGCCGCGGGGTCGAACTTCTCCGCGCGGAACATCGGGATGAAGTCCTTGTAGCCGAAGCGGGATTGCGGTCCCCAGGTCTTCACATGGTGCTCGAAGGCCTTGCTGCCCGACACGTACATGTTGCGCGAATACCATTCGTTGGCGAAGGCCGGGACCGAATAGACGCCCCAGTGGATGAAGATGCCGAACTTGGCGTCGCGGAACCATGCGGGCGTGCGATAGGCGCGCAGCGAATCCCAGTCGGGCTTGAACGGCCCGCCAAGGGCGCCTTTCTCCACCTTGCGGAGCTGCCGCTCAACCTTGGCGGCATAGTCCGGCACCTGCGCCGCGGCAGGCAAGGCCAGGGCCAGCATCGACGCCGCGCAGAGCGCACCCGCTATCCTCTTCATCCCGCTCCCTCTCCTTGCCGCCATCACCAGGGCTTCGAGCGCGCGACCGCCAGCCCACGCACCTCGTTCGGCCATTTGCCGCTGACCGCGCAGTAGAAATGGTAGAGCGCGCCGTCGTGCCAGATCACCGCGGGCTTGTGCGCGTATTTCTCGTCGACCGCGCCCGGAGCGCCGACGTCGATCAGCACTTCGGCCGTCTTGGCGAAGCGCGCAGGGCTGTCTCCGATCGCGAGCAGGTCGCGGGCGAAGCCGTCGGTCGACAGGCCGAAATAGAACATGCCCCATCTGCCCTTGTGCGAGACCACCACCGGATCGCTGGCGAAGCGGTCGTCGGGCGCGCCCTTGGGGCCGTTGCGGATCAGCGGGCTCGCGGGGTGGCGCGTCCAGGTCCCGAGATCCTTTGAGATCGCGAGTCCCGTCTGCTCCTTCCACGGCGTGCCGGCGGTCTTGGCATTGTAGTAGAGATGAAAGGTGTCGCCGACCTTGATCAGGTACGGCTTGTAGAGCCCGCCGCGTTCCCATTCCGCGCCGTCCTCCGCGCGGAGGATCACCGGCCCACGCTCCCAGCGCAGGAAATCGGTGCTGAACGCCAGCCCGATCACCGCCGGGCCTTCCTCGTAGCCGGGGCTCGGATAGGCGTGCCAGGCCGCCACATAGCGTCCGCCGACCTTCACCAGGCGGGCGGGGCTCTCGAGCTCGTTCTCGCGCAGGATCGACGCGCAGGCGATGTTGTGCCGAGTGATCGGATCACTGGGGTCGCGCGCCATGATCAGGCCCTTGCGCGTCCAATGGACCAGATCGTCGGACTCGCAGATCCCGGTCTGGTAGCCGCGTCCGTCGAAGCCGACATAGGTGAGGTAGAATTTGCCATGGGCCGAGAAGACGAAGGGGCAGTCGACGGCCTTCTCGTCGAACGATCCCGGCACGCCCGATCCGCTGAGGATGCGCGTCGGATATTTGTACGGCGTGCGGAAGGGCGCGACGGGATCGGACTGGGCCGCCGCCCAGCCGGGAAGCGCGAGTGCGCCGGCCGCGCCCAGCAGGCCGCGCCTACGGATCACGTGCAAATCCTCCCCCGGTAGTTGGCAACAGGCGACGCCGCTGGTGGAGAGCTACCCCTCCACCACGACGCTGCGCATCGCGGTCCCCCTCCCCCTCCGGGGGAGGATTTGCGACGCGCCCGGTCCGTCACACCTTCACCAGGCGGATCGCGATCCACGGCTTGCCGGGCAGCTGGATGACCGGCCGGGCAGGATCATGGACGTCATAGTCGCCCAGCTGCTGCATCCGGAACACGCCCTCCACCGGCGTGACGGTCATGTTCCAGGTGTCGATGATGTCGGCGCGGAAGCTGTTCTTGGGATCGTCCTTGCGCCCGGGCAGCACGAGCTTCCATTCCGTCGGCGCGGCCGAGCCGAAATATTTGAGGTAATATTCGTTCGGCCGCCCGCCGATATGATAGTTCCACCAATGCTGGATCGGGTCGATCCCGGGCACCGGTCCTTCCTCCATGATCCTCCTGAGGAAGGCGAGGCGCGGCGGGCTCGTGCCCTGGAGCTTGCCGCCTTGGCCGAGCCACGAATAGTCGGCGTTGCGATTGGGATCGTAGGTCTCGCTATGGCCGACATAAGTGCCGCCGATCAGGCCCCACCAGAAGCGTTCGACCATCTGCTCGCCGGTCAGCTGGCCCCAGCGCTTGTCCGAATTGCCTTCGTACACGACCTCGTCGAAGATCACCGGCTTCAGCGCGAAGTCGCGATGCATCGCCGCGCGGATGTCGTCGAGGACTGCGGCGCCGTTCTGGATGCTGGCATGGGTGATCCATGGCTTGCGGTGGTCGTAATAGACGTTGATCTGGTGGATCGAGCGCAGCCGGTCGTGCGGATCGGCGGCGATCAGCACCTGGAAGAGATGGTCCCAGTCGTCCATGCTCTTGGTCTTGATCGCATCATATTCGTTGCCCATCGACCACCAGACATGGCGGTACGCGCCCCAGCGCGCGGCGCAGTAGCGGACATAGCGCTCGTCGTCGGCGCGCTTCATGTCGTTGTAGCCGCGCTTCTCGTCATAGGGGTGGTAGAGGATGACGTCCGCCTGGATGCCGAGCTTGCCCAGGCGGATGATCCGATCCTCATAGCGGCGGAAATAGTCGGGATCGAAGCGCGTCGGGTCCCAGTCGCGCGGGCCCGGCCCGGTGCGGACGAAGGGGTTGGTCGCCACCGCCTCGACATTGGGGGTGACCAGCATCCGCATCTTGTTGAACGCAGTGGACTTGAGCGTCTCGAGCGTCTCGGCGCACTTGGCGTCGGACTGGAGCGCCCAGGCATAGCAAGTGGTGCCGACCTGGCGGAACGGCGTGCCGTCGGCATGGACGAAGTGATAGCCGTCCTGCGTGACGCGCACGGGGCCGTGGTTGCCCGGGGAGGGGGGCACGCATTCGAAGCTGCCGGTCTTGCGCGCCAGCTCGGTCGCGCCGCTCTCGGTACGCCAGCTCCAGCTGCCGGGCTCGGGCGGGCTGTAGCGGATGCGATAGACGCCCTTGCCGTCGTAGAAGCCGGGGACGCGGATCGATTTGCCCGCCCCCTCGAAGATCGCGGCGAGCTCGACATCGTCGAACGGATTGCCGGCCGAAGGGCCCTCGAGCACGATTTCGTGCACGCCCCAGCGTTCGACCTGCTTCGCGCCGGCCGCGTGCTGCGCAAAGGCCGGGGCCGCGGCCGCCGCTCCGGCGACGATGCCGCCCTTCAGCATCTGGCGTCGCGAAACGCTCACGGGACCCTCCGTCGTTCCGGCCGATCGGTCATCCGGCATGCTCCGCCTCGAGCTGCTCGAGCGACTTGCCTTCGTTGCGCGGCGCCCAGACGAAGCCGATCACGCCGCTGATCACGAGGAAGCCGACGAGGATCCAGGCGAGCGTGGTGAAGCCAGTGGCGGTCAGCCAGGGCACGAAGAAGCTGAACACCCCCAGCGCGATGCGCACGATGGCGAACATCACGCCCTGCGCGGTCGAGCGCAGCAGCGTGGGGAACATCTCCGAGCTCCAGAGCTGGAAGAAGGATTGGGCGCCGAAGCCGCCGCCGACCGACATCAGCACCACGTGGATCAGCGCCACCGGCAGCGTGAGCGGGAAGATCGCCAGCAGCGACATGCCGATCACCTGGGTGACCGCGGAGACGCCGAACAGCAGCCGCTGGTTCACGCGGTCGGACAGCTTCATGAAGATGAAGTAGATCGACGCCATGCCGAGCAGGAAGCTGAGCGTCAGCACCGCGACCGAGGTCGCCTGGCTCTGATCGCCGACGGTGCGCAGGATATAGGGGAAGAAGAAGCCGTTGGTGCCGGCCCAGAGGTTCCAGAACAGGTACATGCCCGCCAGGAACGCCATCGAGCCGATATGCTTGCGCGTGAACAGGTCCTGCCAGCGGCCCCGCTGGATCCCGGCCTCGGCGCGCTGGGCCTCGACCCAGCGTTTCGATTCCTGCATCCGCGAGCGGAGGAAGGTGAGGGCGACCGCGAGGATCGCGAGATGCGCGAACACGATCCGCGCGCCGAGCAGCCCGAGCGGCGCGAGCGCGAGGAACAGCAGTAGGACGACGACCGGGCCCAGATACCAGAGCACCTGCGCCACGCCGCTATGCTTGCCGCGTTTGTCGTCGGGCGCCATTTCGGCGATCAGCGACCAGGAGGCGGGGATGTCCGCGCCCACCGCCAGCCCTACCAGGAAGAAGCCGATCACGACCATCCAGGCGTTGATCGCGAAGACCAGCCACAACATGCCGAAGGCGTAGAACAGCATGTCGTACTGGTAGATCTTCTTGCGGCCGAACTTGTCGCACAGCCGCCCGCCGACCAGCGCGCCGATGCCGGCGGCGATCGCGTTGGGGCCGAAGGCGCCGATCATGCCGACCAGGCTGGTGCTCAGGCCATAGGCCTCGACCCACAATGCCAGCGCGGCCGCGCCCGCGACGATCGATCCCGCGTCGATATAGTTGGCGAGCCCTGCGAGGATGGTGTTCTTCCAATCCTCCCGATCCGACGCGGCAATCGTCATTCCAAGTCTCCCGATGGTCTCGGCCGTTTTATCGTCGCTGCGGCCTCAGCGCGCATTCCGGAAAGAAGGGGGGGGGAAGGCAAGCGCCTCCCCCGCCCAGTAAGGGAACTCAATATTTGACGCGGACGCCGGCATAGTATCGGCGGCCGATCGGATCCCAGATCGCATTGGCGTTGCCGGCGGGCGGGCCGCTGTAGACGGGCGGATAGTCGATATCGAGCAGGTTGTTCACGCCCGCGTAGAACTCGAAACGCTCCTTGGCTTTGAACCGGAGCTGGAGATTGGTGTAGATCTTCGAGTCCACCGTGAAGTACTTCTTGTCCGGCAGCGAGCCGTCGGCGAGGCGGAAGGTCGTCTGGTAGTTCTCATAGTCGAACATCTGCTTGCCGACATATTCGTTGTTAATCGTGAAGCCCCAGTTGTCGCTGTCGAAATCCACGCCGAAGTTCGCGGAATCGCGCGGCGTGCCGATCTCGCCCATCGTGTTGTCGTACGGATCGCCGGTCAGCGCCTGGAAGCCGTTCTTGAGCAGATGGGTCCAGCTGCCCGAGAAGGTCGCCGTGCCGCCGAGGATGTCGGTGCGGTAGCTGAGCGTGAAGTCGAGGCCGCGGGTGAACGAGCCGCCGCTGTTGATCAGCCCGCGGACGATCTGCTCGACCGAGCCGACGCTGAACGCGCCCGAGGGTTGCTGGCGCCGCGTGACGAACTGGCAGAAGTCGGCCAGGCCGTCGCGATAGCATTTGTTGAGCACGGTCGCGGCCGAGAGCCGGCTGATCGCGCCTTCCAGCTTGATGTCGAAATAATCGGCGGTGAAGGTCAGCCCGCGCAGCGCGTCGATCGAGCGCGGGTTGATGACGACGCCGACCGTGAACGTCTTGCCGGTCTCCTCGGCAATGTCGGGGTTGCTCGCCGTGATGCCGCCGACGCCCTGGGTGTCGGAGAAGGTCAGCGTCATCGCCCCGTTCTGCTGGATGTTGGCGAGGACGCCCGGATCCTTGCGGCAATTCTCCGCGGTCGACCCGGTCTGCGCCATCGTCACGCCCTGGCAGGGATCGGTGATGGTGATGATGCCCGCCGCCGATGCCGCGAACAGCTCGCCGATGTTCGGCGCGCGCACCGCATGGGCATAGACCGCGCGGAAGCGGATGTCCTCGACCGGCGACCATTCGCCGCCCACGTTCCACGCCGAGAAGGTGCCGACCGTCGAATAGTCCGACAGGCGATAGGCGCCGCGTAGCGTCAGGTTGTGGAAGAAGGGCGTGTTCGCCAGGATCGGGACGACGAGCTCGCCATAGGCTTCCTTGACGTTGAAGCTGCCGGACGTGTCGAGCAGCTGGACATAGCCGTTGCGTGCGGCGTTGGTCAGCGGATCGAAGTCGTCGCTGCTGTACTCGGTGCGATATTCGGCGCCGAGCGAGACCTGGACGGGGCCGGCCGGCAGGTTGAAGATCGACCCGGACAGGTTGACCGCGGCGACCTGCATGTCCTGCTTGGACGCGCGGCTCATCTCGGTCTTCAGATAATCGACCGCCGCCTGCGAGATCTTGCTCGATCCGTCGGGGTTGAGGCCATAGACGTTGACCGGCACGCAGCCCTGCGCGCGAGCGTTGGCGTTGACGCAGATCGCCTCGGTCCGGTTGCCGTCATTGTCCACGTCGAAGGCGTCCGGGATGACCTGCAGCGCCTCGGCGAGGCGGTAGAGGTCCGCCAGGCCGGTCATCTTCTGGTCCTGCTTGGAGAAGCCGTAGGTGTAATAGGCGTCGAGCGTCCAGTCCCTGCCCAGGTCGACCTGGGTTCCGAGCGCGACGCGGAAATTGTCGCGCTCGGTCGGCGTGCTGCGGGTGCCGGGCGGAAACATCGTCGTGCGGATCAGGAAGCTGATGTCCTTCGATCCGATCGCGTCGTTGTTGTTGCGGTTGTCCGCCGCGGCGAACACGGGGGCGGGGACCAGCGGGTTGTTGAGGATCACCGTGTTGCCGGTCGCCGGATCGCGCACCGCGAACTGGATCGGATAATAGCCGCCGGTGCCGGTGAAGGCCCCGAGCGCGCTGTCGGTGCGCATCGGAGAGGCCTCGCGGCGGCCCTGGGTGCGATAGTTGGAGTAGGTCGTCTCGACGAAGACGTTGACGTTGTCGGTCACGTCGTAGTTGACGCGCGACGCCAGCGTCAGCTGCTTCGACGGCGAGGCGATCTGCCCATAGGGTGAGGCATTGAACCCGTCGGTCAGCATGTTGAAGCTGTGGAAGTTGCCGTCGGGCTGGATGATGCGGTTGCCGGTGCCGCCGAAGTTGAAGATGCCGCCCGGCCCGACGTTCGACCAGGCGATCGTCGTCTTGAACAGGTTCTGCGCCGCGGTCAGGTTGGCATTGTTGTTGCCGCCCACGCGCTGCGAATTGCCGAGGCTGGCATAGCCCCCGCGCGTACGCTCGCGGCTCGCGGCCTCGACGGCGCCTTCCTGGTTCCAGCCGGCATAGACCATCACGTTGCCGCGATCGCCGGCGAAATTGGCGCCGAAGGTCGCGTCGGCCTTGAACCGCCAGTCGTCGCCCGCTTCGGAAATGCCCGACTGCAGGTTGAGTGCCAGGCCGTCGAAGCGCTTCTTGTAGATGAAGTTGACCACGCCCGCGACGGCGTCGGAGCCATAGACCGCCGAAGCGCCGCCGGTCAGCACGTCGACTCGCTCGACGAACGAGGACGGGATCATCGACAGGTCGACCTGGGCGGTGCCGGGGATGCCGGCGACCGTGCGCCGCCCGTCGATCAGGACGAGCGTGCGGTCGGCGCCCAGGTTGCGCAGGTTGACCGTCGCCAGGCCCGGGCTGGTGTCGTTGCCGCCCGTTACGCGGGACTGGCTGGGAACGCCCACCGCCGGAATCTGCGTGAGCGCTTCCTGCACGTTGGTCGCGCCGGAATTCTCGATGGCTTCCGCGGTGACCGCCTGCAGCGGCGACGGCGAAGTGAGCGTGGGACTGCGGATGCGGCTGCCGGTGACGACGATGCCCTGCTCCTGCGCGACGTCCGCTTCGGCGTCCTGCTCTGCCGGCGACTGGGCGGCCGGCTGGGCAGGCGTCTGCTCCTGCGCATGGACGGCGGGTGCGGCAAGCAGCGTGAGCGTGCTCGCTCCCGTCATGAGCAGCGCGTTGAGCGCGCGCCGCGAAACGATCGAAACCTTCATTTTCCCCTCTCCTTCCCTAAACCAAAGTGGCGGGGCCGGATGTGCGACCCATGGAATCCCGGACGTTTTTCGCCTCTTGTTCTGCGCCTCGTGCGGGCACTCAGCCCGATTGCTCCTCCTCCGCCTGGCCGATCACGGCGGACACGGCCCGGCGCCACCGGGCGCGGGTCGCGAGACGTCGCTCGGACGGCATGACCGGTTCGATCCGCTCGGCGGCCGGTCCTGGTTGAATTGTGGCGATGCCCAGTGCCTCGGCCGCGAGCCGCGCGACGCCGAGCGCACTGGCCTCGGCGATGGCCGGCCGGACGATGGCGCGCCCGAGCAAATCGGCGAGCAGCTGCGCGAGCACCGGATTGCGCGCCGCGCCGCCGTCGATCGAGAGCGCCGGCACGGCGGCGCCCAGATCGGCCTCGATCGCGTCGAGCACGTCGCCGATCTGCAGCGCGATCGCCTCCAGCGTCGCGCGGGCGATGTGCGCGGGGCGCGTGCCCAGCGTCATGCCCGATATCGTGCCGCGCGCGCCCGTCTGCCAGTGCGGCGCGCCGAGCCCGCCCAGCGCGGGAACGAAGACGACGCCGTCGCTGTCCTCGACCTCGCCGGCCAGTCGGGTGAACGTCGCCTCGTCGGGCAGGCCGAGCAGCGCGGTCGTGAAGGCGACGGCATGGCCCGAGACCGAGATATTGCCTTCGAGCGCGTGCTGGGGTCCGCCCTCGGCCCGGCTCCACGCGATGGTGCTCGAGAGGCCGTGGGAAGAGCGCACGCGGGCAGGGGTCGCCGCCATCAGCGAGCTGCCGGTGCCGATCGTGGCCTTGACCTGGCCGGGGCCCCGGACGCCATGCGCGAACAGCGCGGCGTGGCTGTCGCCCAGCATCGCCTGGACCGGCGTGCCGTCCGGCAGCGCCGTCAGTCCCGGAGCGACGCTGCCGAAGCCGCCGTCGGAAGGCAGGATGCGCGGCAGGATATCGAGCGGGACGTCGAAGATCCGCGCGAGCTCGGCGTCCCAGTCGAGCGTGTCGAGATTGAACAGCTGGGTGCGCGAGGCGTTGCTGTGGTCGGTCGCATGGGCCGCGCCGCCGGTGAGGTTCCACAGCAGCCAGCTGTCCACCGTGCCGCACTTGAGCTCGCCCCGCGCTGCCCGATCGCGCGCGCCGGGGATCGAGTCGAGCAGCCAGGCGATCTTGGCGGCGGGGAACAGCGGATCCACGTCCAGGCCGCTGCGCGCCGCTATCTCCGCGGCATGGCCGGCGGCGCGCAGCGCGGCGCAGCGATCGGCCGAGCGCTGGCACTGCCAGATCACCGCAGGCGCGAGGGGGCGGCCGGTCTCGGTCTCCCAAAGCACCACCGTCTCGCGCTGGTTGGAGATGGCGAGGGCGGCGATCTCCGCCTCCGGCGCTGCGGCGACGGTCTCGGCGATCAGCGCCGCGACCGCTTCCCAGATGTCCGATGCCGATTGCTCGGCCCAGCCGGGCCGCGGATAGGCGACCTGCATGCCGCGCGACCGCGAGAGCAGCACCGAACCGTCGGGCGCCACCAGCAGCGCCTTGGTGTTCGACGTCCCCTGATCGATCGCGAGGATGCAGGAACCCTTCATCAGGCCCCCTTCGCTTCGAGCAGCCCGCGCGCGGCGGCGGCGATGCCGTCGGCGGTGAGGCCGTAGCGTTCCATCAGCCACGACGCCGACCCCGTGGGCAGGAAGCCGGGGAAGCCGATCATCCGCATCCGGGTGGGCGCATGCTGCGCGCAATATTCCGCCACCGCGCCACCGAGCCCGCCATGCGCCAGGCCTTCCTCGGCGGTGACGATCGCGCCGGTGGCGGCGGCTGCGGCAACCAGCCCGGTGTCGAGCGGCGAGACGGTCGCCATGTTGACGACCCGCGCCGCGATCCCTTCGGCCGCCAATGCCTCGGCCGCGGCGAGCGCGCGATGGACGAGCGTGCCGTTGGCGATGATCGCGAGATCGCCGCCGTCGCGCAGGACCTCGCCCTTGCCGATCGCGAAGCGCGCATCGGCGCGCGGCAGCTCGGGCACCGGCATGCGGCTGATGCGGATGTAGACCGGCCCGTCGTGCGTGGCCGCGGCCTTGATCGCCTCGGCGGTCTCCCAGGGATCCGAAGGCACGATCACCGTCAGTTTGTCGACGGCGCGCAGCCACGCGACGTCCTCGATGCTGTGATGCGTCGCGCCGAGCTCGCCATAGGCGACGCCCGAGGAGATGCCGCACAGCTTCACATTGCCCTGGCTGTAGCCGCAATCGACCTTGATCTGCTCCATCGCGCGCGCGGTGAGGAAGCAGGAGGCGGCGCTGACGAACGGAATCTTGCCGCCATTGGCGAGGCCCGCGCCCACGCCGACCATGTTCTGCTCGGCGATGCCGACGTTGATCAGGCGCGTCGGGAAACGGTCCCGGAACTTGCCGAGCTTCGACGAGCCGACCGAATCGTTCACCACCGCGACGATGCGGTCGTCGGCCGCGGCGAGTTCCTCCACGGCGCGGACATAGGCGTCACGGCAATCGAACATCCCTGCAGCCACCATGTCCTTCACCGGTCCAGCTCCGCTTCGAGCTCCGCCAGCGCCCGGGCATATTGCTCGGCATTGGGCACCCCGTGATGCCAGCCGGCCTGGTCGCGCATGAAGCTCACGCCTTGTCCCTTATGCGTGTCCGCGATGATCGCCAGCGGCTTGGCGCGCGGCGCCGTGGCCGCGTCGAGCGCGGCGAGCAGCGCGGCGTGGTCATGGCCGTCGACTCCCGCGACGTCCCAGCCGAAGGCGCGCCATTTGTCGGCGAGCGGCTCGAGGCCGTTGGTGTCCTCGGTCCCGGCGCCCTGCTGCAGCCGGTTGCGGTCGACGATCACCGTGAGGTTGCCGAGGCCGCGATGTCCCGCGAACATGGCGGCCTCCCACATGCTGCCTTCCTGCAGCTCGCCGTCGCCGGTGAGCGCGAAGACGCGATAGTCCGCCGCGTCGATCTGCCCCGCGACGGCGATGCCGACCGCGACCGGAAGACCATGGCCGAGCGGCCCGGTATTGGTCTCGACCCCCGGCAGGTAGACGCGGTTGGGGTGGCCGTTCAGCCGCGATTCGGGCTTCAGATAGGTATCGAGCTCCGCTTCCGGAAAGAAGCCCGCCCCGGCCAGCGCCGTGTACAGAGCACCGGTGCAATGACCCTTGCTCATGACGAAACGGTCGCGGTCCGGGGCGGTAGGGGAGAGCGGGTCGATTCGAAGAATATCAAAATAAAGTGCAGCCAATATGTCTGCGCACGAAAGGTCGCCGCCGGGATGCCCCTGGCCGGCGTCGACGATCATGCGGAGCAGGCGGCGACGCATCCAGTTCGCGCGTTCGCGAACGTGCGAGGCGCGGCTTTCGATCGAAAGAAGGTGCGCATCGGACGATCGATGCGTTCCCGAATGGTCCATGAATGCCCTCTCCTGATCGGGTTCCTAGCGGGGAGCCGCTGCGTACGCAAGCTATTTGCTTACGATATCTTTCGTTTCATATGGTGCAACGCAAAAAATTTGACAGAATACAAAGCCTGGCTCTACGAAACCCGAAAATCTACCGGTCCAGTGAGCAGACCGGATGCACCACGGGAGCGGCAATGTCGAAAGGGTCACCGCAGTTCCGGCGCGGCGCGCATCGCCGGATCGTCGGGCGATGAACGCGGCACCGGGCTCTCGCATGGTGGGGGCGGCGCGCCGCGCGAAGATTCTCGAATGGCTGCGGGAAGAAGGCAGCGCACGCGTCCGCGCGCTTGCGGATGCGTTCGACGTGTCGGAGGTCACCGTTCGCCAGGACCTGGAGAAGCTGGAATCGGAGGGGTACGTCACGCGCCAGCATGGCGGGGCGTTCCTCAAGTCGGTGACGCAGCAGGTGCGCGCGATGGCGCTGCAGCACCTCGAGAACATGGACGCGAAGCAGCGGATCGGCCGGGCGGCCGCGGCGCTCGTACGGGACGGCGACACGATCATCCTTGATTCGGGGTCGACCACCACCGAGGTGGCGGCGCAGCTGACCGGCCGGCGCGACATGACGGTGATCACCAACGCGCTCAACATCGCGCTGATGCTGGGTGCCCAGCCGGGCTTCGAGGTCCATATGACCGGCGGCCATTTCAAGGCGCCGACGCTGTCGCTGTCCGGCGAGCGCTCGGCCGACTATTTCCGCGGATTGTTCGTCCAGAAGCTGTTCCTGGCGACCGCCGCGATCGATCTGGAAGCGGGTCTGACCTATCCGGCGCTGTCCGACATTCCCGTCAAGCGGGCGATGATCGAAGCGGCGGAGACGGTTGTCCTGGTCGCCGATTCGGCCAAGATCGGCGGGCGCTCCTTCTCGGCGCTCGGCGGGATCGAGATGATGGACATGCTGGTGACCGACAATGGCATCCGCCCTCAGGATCGCGCCGCGATCGAGGCGGCGGGGGTCGAGGTGCTGATCGCGTGAGGCTTTGAGACCACAGGACGAGGATGGGAACGTGAGCAATCAGAAATATGGTGCGGGCATCTGGCACTTCGCGACCTATGTCGACCGCTATGCCACCGACGGATACGGGCCGCCGCGCTCGCTGATCGAGATGATCGATCTCGCGGGGCAGGTGGGCGATCTCTCGGTGGTCGACATCAACTATCCCTTCCCGGGCGGCGAGACCGATTTCGCCGCGGTCGAGGCGGCGCTCGCGCGCAACGGCCTGGCCGTGATCGGCATCACGCCGGAGATCTACACGCGCCAATTCGCCAAGGGCGCCTTCACCAATCCCGATCCCGGCATCCGCCGCCTCGCGAACGAGATGATCACCGACGCGGCCGATGTCGTCCGCCGCTTCGGCGCCAAATATGTCAAGCTGTGGCCGGGGCAGGACGGCTGGGACTATCCCTTCCAGGTCGACCATCAGAAGCTGTGGCGGATGAGCATGGACGGGGTCGGCGAGCTCGCCCAGGCCAATCCCGACCTGCAATTCGTGATCGAGTACAAGCCGCGCGAGCCGCGCAACCATATGAGCTACGACAGCGTCGCGCGCACATTGCTCGGCATCGAGAAGATCGGGCTGCCCAATATCGGCATCCTGCTCGATTTCGGCCACGCGCTCTACGGTGGCGAGAGTCCGGCGGATTCCGCCCAGCTCGCAATCGATTATGACCGATTGTTCGGCATGGACGTGAACGACAACCTTCGCGGCTGGGACGACGACATGATCGCCGGCTCGGTCCATCCGATCGAGCTGTTCGAGTTCTTCTACACGCTGCGGAAGAACAATTGGGAAGGCGTGTGGCAGCTCGACCAGTTCCCCTTCCGCGAGGATTGCGTCGGCGCGGCCAAGAGCGCGATCGGCTTCCTGAAGCATATCGAAGGCGCGCTCGACCGGCTCGACTTCGAGGCGATGCGCGCGGCGCAGGAGCGGCAGGACGCGGTGGCGGCGCTGGCGCTGGCCCGCGGGGCGCTGTTCGGCATCGACTGAGGCCGCGCCGATGACGTTGGTCATGCCCGAGCCCGATGCCGGGACGCTCGCCCGCCGCGCGGAGATCGTCGCGGCGATGCGCCGGATCGTGCCGGGCGACGGCGTGATCGACGACGAGGCTTCGCTCCGGCCCTACGAGACCGACGCGCTGACCGCCTATAGGCAGGTGCCGCTGGTGGTGGTGCTGCCCGAGACCGTGGACCAGGTGGCGGCGGTGCTGCGCTGGTGCCATGCGAACCGCGTGAAGGTGGTTCCACGCGGGGCGGGGACGTCGCTCTCGGGCGGGGCGCTACCGCTCGCCGACGGCGTGCTCCTCGGCATGGCGCGGTTCAACCGCATCCTCGACATCGACTATGCCGAGCGGGTGGCGGTGGTGCAGCCGGGCGTCACCAATCTCGCGATCACGCGTGCGGTGGAGGATGCGGGCTTCTATTATGCGCCCGACCCCTCCAGCCAGATCGCCTGCACCATCGGCGGCAACGTCGCGGAGAATTCGGGCGGAGTGCATTGCCTCAAATACGGGCTCACCACCAACAATGTGCTGGGCGTCGAGCTGGTGACGATCGAAGGCGAAGTGGTCCGCCTGGGCGGGCGCGGCCTCGAGCCGGCGGGGCTGGATCTGCTCGGCCTGATCGTCGGTTCCGAGGGGCTGCTGGGCGTGGTGACCGAAGTCACCGTGCGCATCCTGCCGCGGCCGCAGACGGCGAAGGCGCTGCTGATCGGCTTCCCCAGCGTCGAGAGCGCGGGGCAGTGCGTGGCGGACGTGATCGCGGCGGGGATCATCCCCGCTGGCATGGAGATGATGGACCGGGCGGCGGTCCATGCCGCCGAGGCGTTCGTGAAGGTCGGCTATCCGCTCGACGTAGAGGCATTGCTGATCGTCGAGCTCGACGGGCCCGAGGCGGAATGCGCCCATCTGGCCGGCGAAGTCGAGGCGATCGCGCGGAGGAACGGCGCGCTCTCGACGCGCGCTTCGGCGGACGAGGCGGAGCGCATCGCCTTCTGGGCAGGGCGCAAGGCGGCGTTCCCGGCGGCGGGGCGGCTCGCGCCCGATTATTATTGCATGGACGGCACGATTCCGCGCCGCCGCCTGCCGGACGTGCTCGCCCGCATGAAGGCGCTGTCCGAGGATTACGGCCTGGGCGTGATCAACGTGTTCCATGCCGGCGACGGCAATCTCCACCCGCTGATCCTCTACGATGCCAACCAGCCGGGACAGCTCGAGCGCGCCGAGGCGTTCGGCGCCGACATCCTGAAGCTTTGCGTGGAGGTCGGCGGGGTGCTGACCGGCGAGCATGGCGTTGGGGTCGAGAAGCGCGACCTGATGCCGGTGATGTTCGGCAAGGCCGACCTAGCGCAGCAGCAGCGCGTCAAATGCGCCTTCGATCCCGAGCTCCTGCTCAATCCGGGCAAGATGTTCCCCGAGCTGCATCGCTGTGCCGAGCTGGGCCGGACGCACGTGCATCGGGGGCAGGTTCCCTTTCCCGAGCTGCCGCGGTTCTAGATGCTGAGGCCCACTTCCATCGACGAGCTCTGCGAGGTCGTGGCCGGCGGCGGCAAGCTGCGGCTGCGCGGCGGCGGCAGCAAGGACGCGGTGGGCGCGCCATGCGAGGCGCAGCTGGTCGACATGCGCGGCTTCGCGGGCGTCGTCGACTATGACCCGCCCGAGCTGGTGCTCACCGCGCGCGCGGGCACGCCGCTTGCCGAGGTCGAGGCGCTTCTAGCGGGGGAAGGGCAGATGCTGGCCTTCGATCCCTTCGATCATGGCGCGATGCTGGGCGGAAGCCAGGGCTCTGCCACCATCGGCGGCGTGATCGCGGCGGGAGTGGCGGGGCCGGCGCGGTTGTCGCGCGGCGGCGCGCGCGATCACCTGCTCGGGTTCACCGCCGTGTCGGGGCGCGGCGAGCGCTTCGTCGCGGGGGCGAAGGTGGTGAAGAACGTCACCGGATACGATCTCTCCAAGCTGATCGCCGGGAGCTGGGGCCGGCTCGCCGCCGTCACCGAGCTGACGCTGAAGGTGCTGCCTCGCCCGGTGGCGCGGCGGACGCTGGTGGTGCGCGGTCTCGACGCGCGGAGCGCCGTGACGGCAATGGCGGCGGCGATGGGATCGCCGGCGGAAGTGTCCGCGGCGGCGCATTTGCCCGACTGGCGGGGCGAGGCTGTGACCGCGGTGCGGCTCGACGGCTTCCCGGCCTCGATCGCGGCGCGCGCGGCGATGCTCGCAGGGTTCACCGCGCTCGACGAAGCCGAGGGCGACGCGTTGTGGGACGCCGTGCGGCATGTGGCGCCGCTGGGGGCGGATCGTCCCTTGTGGCGGCTGATCGTCGCGGCAGGACGCGCGCCGGAGGTGATCGCGGCCTTTCCCGACGCCGATTGGCTGCTCGACTGGGCGGGGGGGCTGGTTTGGCTGGCGAGCGATGCGGATCCCGCTGCGATCCGTACGGCTGCAGCAGGCGCCGGTGGCCACGCGACGCTGCTGCGTGCCGATGCGGCGACGCGCGCGGCGGTGCCCATGCTGCACCCCCAGCCCGCACCGCTTGCGGCACTGGAAGCGCGGGTGCGGCGCGCGTTCGATCCGAACGGCGTGTTCGAGACGGGAAGGTTCGGCGATGCGCACTGACTTCACCGCCGAGCAGCTCGCCGATCCGGCGACCGCCGCATCCGAGCGGGCGATCCGCGATTGCGTGCATTGCGGCTTCTGCACCGCGACCTGCCCGACCTATGTGCTGCTGGGCGACGAACTCGACAGCCCGCGCGGCCGCATCTACCTCATCAAGGACATGCTCGAGAACGCGCGCGATCCCGCGCCGGCGGTGGTCAAGCATGTCGATCGCTGCCTCTCGTGCCTGGCATGCACCACCACCTGCCCGTCTGGCGTGGACTATATGCACCTGGTCGATCACGCCCGGGCCTATATCCAGCAACGCCATCGCCGGCCGTGGCACGAGCGGCTGGTCCGTTGGATGCTGGCGACGGTGCTGCCGCATCCCGGGCGGTTCCGCGCGGCGCTGCGCCTGTCCGGACTGGGCCGGCCCTTCGCGCCGCTGTTCGCGCGCGTGGACGGCCTGAAGCCCCTCGCGGCGATGCTGGCGATGGCGCCCAAGCGCATCGCGGCGGCAACGAGCGCGGCGAGCGTCGCGGTGCCGGACGCCAAAGGCAGGGTGGCGTTGCTCCAGGGATGTGCCGAACCGGTGCTCAGGCCCGAATATCGCGCCGCCGCGGTACGGCTGCTCAATCTCGCGGGGTACGAGGTGGTGTTCGCCGCGGGCGAGCGATGCTGCGGCGCGCTGGTCCATCACATGGGCCGCGAGCATGACAGCCTCGATGCGGCGCGGCGCAACGTCGACGCCTGGACGCGCGAGATCGAAGGCGACGGGCTCGCGGCGATCGTCGTCACTGCATCGGGATGCGGCACGACGATCAAGGATTATGGCTTCATGCTGCGCGGCGATCCCGCCTATGCCGACAAGGCGGCGCGCGTGTCCGCATTGGCGCGCGACATATCCGAGCTGCTGATCGACGCGGAACTGCCGCGCGGAGACGGGCGCGGCCTCAGCGTCGCCTATCACGCCGCTTGCTCGCTGCAGCACGGGCAGAAGGTGACCGAGGCGCCCAGGCGGTTGCTCGCGGCGGCGGGCTATGGGGTGCGCACGCCCGTAGAGGCGCACCTGTGCTGCGGATCGGCGGGCACCTACAACATCCTCCAGCCCGAGATCGCCGGGCGGCTGGGCGCGCGCAAGGCTGCCAACCTCGCCCGGCTCGAGGCGGACGTGATCGCTACCGGGAATATCGGCTGCGCGATGCAGATCGCCCGCTTCGGCGAGACGCCGGTGGTCCATCTGGTCGAGCTGCTCGACTGGGCGACCGGTGGCCCCGAGCCCGCCGAATTGGCGCGACGGCGCTTGACCAAAATAGTGTGATGATATTTAGAATTTCAACTTCCTCGCGGCCTTGATGGGAAGGCGATGACCATCCGCAACCTGCTTCTCGCTTTCTGGACACTGATCGCCACGCTCGCGGCAGTCGGGGCATCGGCGCAGACTCCGCCGCTCACCGTCTCGGCCAATCACCGCTATCTCGAGGCGGGCGGCAAGCCCTTCTTCTGGATGGGCGACACGGCCTGGCTGCTGCTGAGCCGGCTCGATCGCGACGAGGCGGAATTCTACCTTCAGACGCGCAAGCGCCAGGGGTTCGACGTCATCCAGGTGATGGTGCTCCACACCCCCAAGATGACCAGCCGCTACGGTGCGCCCGCGCTGATCGAGGGCGATCCGGGCCGGCCGCGCGTGACCCCGGGCAGGGACCCCGCCAAGCTTGGCGAATATGATTATTGGGATCATCTCGACTGGGTCCTCGACCGTGCCGAGGCGCTGGGCATCTATGTGGCGCTGGTGCCGGCATGGGGCGACCTAGCGATGAACAACGTGCTCACCGTCGCCAATGCCCCGGTCTATGGCCGGTTCATCGCCGAGCGCTATGGCAGGCGGCCCAACATCATCTGGCTCAACGGCGGCGACACACGGTCGGAGATGCGCACCGCGGTGTGGGATGCGCTCGGCACGACGATCAAATCGATCGCGCCGAAGCAGCTGATGACCTTCCACCCGATCGGCCGCACCGACAGCTCGTGGCAGTGGCACGAGGCGCCCTGGCTCGACTTCAACATGTTCCAGTCGGGCCATCGTTCCTATGCGCAGGAAGGGCCGAACGCCAAGGCCGAGGACAATTGGCGCTATGTCGCCGAGGATTGGGCGCGGCTGCCGGCCAAGCCGACGATCGACGGCGAGCCGAGCTACGAGAACATCCCGCACGGCCTGCACGAGCCCAACCAGCCGCGCTGGGGCGCCGACGACGTGCGCCGCTATGCCTGGTGGGCAGTGATGGCGGGGGCGTTCGGCCACACCTATGGCGAGAACCACGTCATGCAGTTCTTCGTCGCGGGCGCGGACACCGCCAACTTCGAGCCGAACCTCGACTGGCGCAAGGCGATCGAGGCGCCCGGAGCCGACCAGATGCGGCATCTGCGCCGGCTGATCGAATCGCGGCCGATGCTGGAGCGCGTGCCCGACCCGTCGCTGATCCGCGACAATGGGGTGCGCTACGATCGCGTCCTCGCCAGCCGCGGCAAGTCCTACGCCTATGCCTATGCCTATACGGGCCGGCCTTTCACCATGCGGCTGGGCGCGATCAGCGGGCGGGAACTGAAGGCACAATGGTATTCGCCGCGCGACGGCGGCTGGGTCCCGATCGGCACCTTCCCCAATCGCGGCGAGCGGCGGTTCGATCCGCCCGGTGAGGCGAAGCCGGGCAACGACTGGGTGCTCGTCCTCGATGCCGCCCCCGGCGTCCGGACGACCCGTTGATGGCCGAGCGTCCGCCTCTCGTCGATCCGCACGTCCATCTCTGGGATCTCGGGCACATCCGCTATCCCTGGCTGACCCCTCCGTTCGATGCCGACAATCCCAATGGCAGCGTCGAGCCGATCGCGGTCGACTATCCGCTCGACGCCTATCTCGCCGACGCGGGCAAATGGGACGTGCGCGGGATCGTGCACATCGACGCGGGCGCGCACCCCGAGGACGCGCTCGAGGAGACCCGCTGGCTCCAGGCGATGGCCGATGCGCGCGGATTGCCCAGCGGCATCGTCGCCTTCGCCGCGCTCGACCATCCCGAGGTCGAGACGCTGCTGGCGGCGCATGTCGTGCACGGGAACGTCCGCGGCATCCGCCACATCGTCAACTGGCATCCGGATCCGGCGCGGAGCTACTCGCCTTCGGACGTGACGACGAACCCCGCCTGGATGCGCGGCTTCGCGCTGCTGGCGAGGTTCGGCCTCAGCTTCGACCTGCAGGCCTATCCGGGCCAGTTCGCGCATCTGGCGGCGTTCGTCGCCAAGCATCCGGGCACGCAGGTGATCCTCAACCACACCGGCATGGCGATCCCGGGCGACCCCGACGGTTGGGGCGTGTGGCGGCGCGGCATGGCGGAATTCGCCGCGCTGCCCAATGTCGCGGTCAAGATCTCGGGAATGGGCTTCACCTGCCGGCCCTGGGACGAGGAACAGGTGCGGCCTTATGTGCTCGAGACGATCGACCTGTTCGGCACCGATCGCGCGATGTTCGCCAGCAATTTCCCGACCGACAAGCTGTTCGGCAGCTTCGACAAGCATCTCGACGCCTATGACGCGATCACCGCCGGCTTCAGCGGAGACGAGCGCCGGGCGCTGTTCGGCGGCAACGCCAATCGCATCTACCGTCTGGGGATCGAGCTCTGATGCGCGTCACCGACCTGCGTGCCGAGTACACTATCGGCCTGCTCGGCACCGAAGCGGCGCGCCCGCGGCTTTCGTGGCGGATCGAGGACGCGGCGGTCCAGACCGGCTACCGCATCCGGGCCGCCGCCAGCATCGCCGCGCTGGAGGCGGGCGAGCTGCTCTGGGACAGCGGCGCGGTCCCCGGCGATACGACGTTCGACATCCCCTATGGCGGCCCATCGCTCGCGTCGATGCAGCGGGTTTGGTGGACGGTCGAAGCGGCCGGCGACGGCGCCGTCGCGATTTCCGAGCCCGCCTGGTTCGAGACCGGGCTGCTCTCGCCGGACGACTGGCGCGCCGACTGGATCGAGGCGGAGGACGCGGAAGCCGCGGCAGATCGCGCCGCGGGCGTGAGCTGGGTATGGGGTGAGACGTCGCTTGATCCGCGTGCCCACGCTTTCCGCATCGATTTCGACGCGCCCGCCGATCTGGTGCGCGCGGAAGTGCTGGTCGCGGGCAAGGACCATCTGCGCGGCGTCTGGATCAATGGCGCCAAGTCCCGGCTCGACTGGCATTTCGACTGGGACACCTATCTGCCCTTCTGGGGCACGCTGGCGCCCTATGATGGCGAGGCGAGGCCGGGGCTGAACAGCGTCTGCGCGCTGGTCGAGGCCGACACGACGGGCTTCTTCCCGGTCGACGGCGGGGCCTTCGCCGCGCTGATCCGGCTGCACCGCGCCGACGGCAGCGTCGAGCGGATCGTCGGGCGTGCCTGGCGCGTGATGGCCGATCCGCCTTTGGGCTGGACCGCGCCGGATTTCGATGCGGCGCACTGGGCGTCGGTCTCGCCGAGCACCAGCTGGGCGCAGGGCGATCCGCGGCCGAGCGAGCCGGCGATGCTGCTCAGGACCGAGTTCGAGGTCCGCAAGCCCGTGGCGGCAGCGCGGCTCTATGCGACGGCGCTGGGTGCCTATGAGGCGCGGATCAACGGGCAGCCGGTCTCCAGCGCGATCCTCGCGCCCGAAGTGACCGTCGCGAAGCACCACCTACTCTACCAGGTGCACGACGTGACCGGGCTGATCGCCGAGGGCGCGAACGCGCTGGGCGCGCTGGTGGGCGACGGCTGGTACGCCAGCCCCTTCGGCTGGCGGATCGAGCGCTACGGCTTCGGGCCGGCACCGCGCCGCTTCCGGGCGCAGCTCAGGATCGACTATGCCGACGGCAGCAGCCAATGGGTGGCGACCGGTCCGGGCTGGCGGATTGCCGCATCGCCGGTGCGCAAGTCCGAGATCTACGACGGCGAGACCTATGACGCGCGGCTGGAGCAGCCGGGTTGGGATCGCGCCGGGTTCGACGACGGCCATTGGGCGCCGGTCAAGATCGGCACGGCGCCCGAAGCGCAGCTGATCGCGCAGACCTCGCCGTCTCTCGAGCGGATCGGCAGGCGCCGGGCGGTGTCGGTGACCGAACCCCGGCCCGGGCATTTCGTGTTCGACTTCGGGCAGAATTTCTCGGGCTGGGTACGCATCCGCGCCGAGGGTCCGGCGGGGACGGAGATCGCGGCGAAGTTCGCCGAACTGCTCAACCCGGACGGTACGGCGGACCTCGCCAATCTGCGGCTCGCGCGCGCCACCGATCGCTTCGTCCTGGCGGGCAGGGGCGAGAAGCGGTTCGAGCCGCATTTCACCTATCACGGCTTCCGCTATGTCGAAGTGACGGGCTATCCCGGCACGCCGACGCCCGACGATATCGAAGGCGTCGTCGTCCACAGCGCCTGCCGCGAGACCGGCGCGATGACCTTCCACGACGCGCCCTTGCTCCAGACGATCTGGAGCAACGCGCTGTGGAGCCAGCGCAGCAATTTCTTCGCGGTCCCCACCGATTGTCCGCAGCGCGACGAGCGGATGGGGTGGATGGGCGACATCCAGGTGTTCCTGGATGCGGCCGCGTTCAACATGGAGGTCGATCCCTTCATCCGCCGCTTCCTGCTCGAGGCGCGCGCGGCGCAGCGCGAGGACGGCGCCTATCCGATCGTGGTGCCGCAGCCCTTGTCCTTCCCCGACGTGGTGACCGCCGGATGGAGCGAGGCGGGGATCATCCTGCCCTGGCAGCTGTGGCAACGCTATGGCGACACTGCGGTGATCGACGAGAACTGGGCGGCGATGGAGGCCTGGATGGCCTATGTCGCGCGCCGCAATCCCGACCATGTCTGGCGGAACGACCGCGGGCTGGACCTCGGCGACTGGCTGTCGGTCGACGCAGTCAGGCCCGATGACGAGACCACCCCGCGCATCCTGTGCGCGACGGCCTATTGGGGCTGGTGCGCCGAGCTGATGGCCGAAATGGCGGCGGCGACCGGGCGCGCGGCCGAGGCGGCGCGCTATCGCGAGCTGCGGGCGGCGATCGGCGCCGCCTATGCGGCCGAGTTCGTCGCGGCCGACGGCACCTGCGGCAATGGCAGCCAGACGAGCCAGGTGCTGTCGCTGGCGTTCGGGCTGGTGCCCGAGGACCGGCGCACCGCCGCCGCCAAGGTGCTCGCCGCGGAGATCCGCGGCCGCGGCATGAAGCTGTCGACCGGCTTCCTCGGCACGCCCTATCTGCTCGACGTGCTCGCCGAGGCGGGGCTGTGGGAGGAAGTCGCGGGCCTGCTGCTCCAGACCGGCTATCCGAGCTGGGGCTATATGCCGATGCAGGGCGGGACGACGGTGTGGGAGCGCTGGAACGGCGACACCGGCGACCTCAGCATGAACAGCTACAACCATTATGCCTTCGGGGCGGTGGTGGGGTTCTTCTACCGCAGGCTGGCGGGGATCGCGCCGGCGGCGCCGGGCTTCCGCCGGATCGCGGTGCGGCCGGTATGGCTGCCCGAGGTCGGGCGGGTTTCGGCGTGCTTCGACTCGCCGCTGGGCCGCATCGCCACCGAGACCGGCGGCGATGCCGAGGGGCTCAAGCGCTTCGCGCTGACCGTGCCCGCCAACACCGTCGCCGAGGTCGAGCTTCCCCGGGGAGATTGGCGCGGGCTCGACGGCGTCCGCAGCCTTGCCGGCGACGGCGGCTTCGTCCGCTTCGAAGCCGGCCCCGGCAGCTACGAATTCACGAGACGATAGAGAGGAACGCCCGTGCCCACGCTTGGACTCGTCCACAACTCGCCGATGCTGGCGGCGGTGTTCAACGAAATCGCCGCCCGTGTGATGCCCGAGGTGCGGATCCTCCATTTCGTCGACGAGAGCACGATCAAGAACACGATCGCGGCAGGGCACCTCCAGAAGGCCACGATGCGCCAGGTGATCCGGCTGGTCGGCTCGACCTTCGACGCAGGATGCGACGTCGCGATGGTCACCTGCTCCTCGATCGGCCGCGCCGTCGAGATGGCGGCCGAGCTCTACGACCAGCCCGTGCTGCGGGTCGACCGGGCGATGGCGGAGAAGGCGGTCTCCACGGGCAAGCGGATCGGCGTGGTCGCGACGCTCTCGACCACGCTCGACCCGACCGCCGAGCTGGTGCGCCGGGTGGCGGCGGAGCGCGGCAAGGAGATCGAGCTCATCGATCATCTCTGCGAAGGCGCGTTCGACGCCGTGATGAAGGGCGACGGTGCCACTCATGATCGCATCGTCGGTGAAGCGCTGACCGGAGCGATGCAGGGCGTCGATGCCATCGTGCTCGCCCAGGCCTCGATGGCGCGTGTCGTCGCCGCGCTGCCCGAGGGAGCGGTCCGGGCGCCGGTATATTCGAGCCCCGAGCTCGGTATGCTGCACGCGGCCGAAGTGCTGAAGGGCCTCGGCAAGTGAAGAAGCGGCATGCGGTGCTCGGCTTCCTGGCGGCGCTGTCGGTCATCACCTTCATCGATCGCATGGCGATCGCGGTCACCGGACCGACGATCCAGAAGGACCTCGCGATCACGCCCGAGCAATGGGGCTGGGTGCTGAGCGCCTATGTGATCGCCTATGCCGTGTTCGAAGTGCCCTCGGGCGCGATGGGGGACCGGCACGGCTATCGCAAGGAGCTCACGCGGATCACGCTCTGGTGGTCCTTCTTCACGGCGATCACCGCCGTCTGCCGCAACTTCTGGCAGCTCGCCGCCGCGCGCTTCCTGTTCGGCCTCGGCGCGGCGGGCGCCTATCCCAACATGTCGGGCGTGCTCTATCGCTGGCTGCCCAAGCGCGAGCGGGCGCGGGGACAGGGCGTGATCTGGTCGGCCAGCCGACTCGGCGGCGCGCTGGCGCCGCTGGTGCTGGTGCCGCTCAACGCCCATCTCGGCTGGCAATTGGTGTTCGTCGTCCTCGGCCTGATCGGCTTTGCCTGGGCGATCCTCTGGTTGCGCTGGTATCATGACCGCCCCGCAGACCAGCCCGGCATCACGCCCGAGGAAGTGGCGGAGATCGGCACCGACGAAGGCGCCGGCCATGCGGGCACGCCCTGGCGCAAGCTCCTGAGCCTGCCGCAGCTCTGGCTGATCAGCCTGGCCTATTGCTTCTACGCCTTCGGCAGCTGGTTCTTCTTCGGCTGGTTCCCGACCTGGATGGTGAAAGGCGCGGGCTTCACCGTCGCGGAGATGGGGCTTTACGGCTCGATCCCGTTCCTGCTCGGCATCGTCAGCAACCTGGCCGGCGGCCTGCTGTGCGACCGGCTCGGCGCGCGGATCGGGTTCAGGAAGGCCTATCGGCTGATCACCAGCATCTGCCTGGGCGTCACCGCCGCACTGCTGTTCGCGATGAGCCTGGCGACCGGCAAGCTGGCGATCGTGGTGCTGGCGGGCGCCGCCTTCGCGGTGATGGACCTGATGCTGCCCGCCGCCTGGGCGATGTGCATGTCGATCGGCGGGCGTTACGGCGGCACCGCGACCGGCTTCATGAACACCGCGGGCAATCTCGGCGGCTTCGTGTGCACCGTGGCGATCGGCTATGTCATCGCCGGGACCGGCAGCTACGACGTGCCGGTGCAGGGTGTGGCGGCGATGGTGCTGATCGCCGCCGGCCTGTTCGCGCTGATCGACTCCTCCAAGGGCTTCGACCAGAAGGCCGCGGCATGATGCGCGGCCTGCTCGCGGCGCTGCTGCTCGTCTCATCCGCGGCTCCCGTGACGGCACAGACCGATGCGCCGGCGGGCCAGCAGCAGTTCGAGCGGCTCTGGCTCGGCTCGGCCTGGTATCCCGAGCAATGGCCGGAAGAGGCCTGGGCCGAGGACCTGCGGCTGATGAAGGCGCATGGCGCCAATGTCGTGCGGATCGGCGAATATGCCTGGAGCCGGATGGAGCCCGAAGAGGGCAGGTACGACATGGGCTGGCTGGTCCGCGCGGTGCGGTTGGCGGCGAAGTACGACATCAAGGTGGTGATCGGCACACCTTCGGACACGCCGCCGGCATGGATGACGCAGAAATATCCCGAGGTCGCGCAGGTCGACGGCACCGGCAGGCGCATCGGCCATGGCGGGCGGCGGCAATTCTCGATCTCGTCGAGGAAATATCGCGAATTCTGCCGCGACATCGTCAGCCGCATGGCCGAGGCGCTGGGCAGGGAACCCAACGTCATCGGATGGCAGATCGGCAACGAGCCGACCGACGAGAGCTACGACCCCGATGCGAGGGCGGCGTGGATCGCATGGCTCAAGGCGCGCTACGGCACGCTCGACAAATTGAACGACGCCTGGACCACGCAATATTGGTCGCAGACCTACACCGCCTGGGACCAGGTGCCGTTCAACAACGACCGCGCCAATCCGGGCTGGATGCTCGAGCTCAAGCGCTTCATCACGGCCGAGTGGCGGGCGTTTCACAAGAACCAGCTCGACGCGATCCGCGCGCATGCGAGCCCCAGCCAGTTCATCACGATCAATTTCGGCGGGCTGGGCTGGGCCAACCGGTTCGACCGCTACGAAGGCAATCGCGACCTCGATTTCAGCTCATGGGACAATTACGTCGGCACCGGCCATCTGAAATCCTATCGCAATGGCGCGACGCACGATCTGGTGCGCGGCTGGAAGCGCAGGAACTTCTGGGTGATGGAGATCCAGCCCGGGTTCGTGAACTGGGCGCCGGTGAGCAACATGCTCTATCCGGGCGAGGTGCGCGCGATGGCCTGGCAGGCGATCGGCCATGGATCGGACGGCATCCTCTACTGGCAATGGCGCAACGCGCTCAACGGCCAGGAGACGATGCACGGATCGCTCGTCGGGCCCGACGGCAAGCCGCTGCCGGTCTATGACGAAGTCGCGCAAATCGGCCGCGAGATGCGCAAGGCGTCCCCCGCGGTGGCGGGGACGCATCCGGTGTCGCAAGTGGCGATCTTGCAGGACTATCCGAGCCGCTGGGCGATCGACTTCCAGCTCCACCATCGCGACTATGACCAGATCGAAGTGCTGCTCGGCTATTACCGGCCGCTCAAGGACGCGCTCGGCGCGGTCGACATCGTCGAGGCCGCTGCGGCGCCGCTCGATCGCTACAAGCTCGTGGTGGCGCCGAGCCTCAACGTCATCCCGGAGGCCATGGCGAAGCGGCTCGAGGCCTATGTCCGCGGCGGAGGCCACCTGATCCTGGGCCCGCGGTCCGGGATGAAGGACGCGTACAACCGCCTGGATACGAAGCGCCAGCCGGGACCGCTCGCCGAGCTGCTCGGCGGACGGGTGGAGCAATATTATGCGCTCGACGAGCCGGTGGATGTCGGCAGCGGCAAGGCTGCGATCTGGGCCGAGCAGCTCTCGACGAGCGCGCCCGACGTCGAGACGCTGCTGACCTATGGCAAGGCCAATGGCTGGCTCGACGGCAAGCCCGCGGCGATCTCGCGCAAGGTCGGCAAGGGCCGGATCACCTATGTCGGCGCACTGGTCGACGAGGCCGTGACGAAGGGGCTGATCGACGCGGCGCTGGACGATGCGGGCGTGGCGCGCGCCTTCCTGGTGCCGAAGGACGTCGAGCTGATGACGCGCGAAGGCAAAGGACGATCGATCGTCATCCTGATCAACCACAGCCGCGAGAACCGCACCGTGGCGCTGCCCGAGGCGATGGCCGACGTGCTGAACGGAGGGACGGTGCGGTCGGTGGAGCTCGGGTCGCAGGGCGTGGCGGTGCTCCAAGCTCGGTGAAGTTGGCGAAGTTGACATTAGTCGGGGTCCTTTGCGGGCCCTGTGCCTGGGAACGCATCTGGTTCGCGCCCGTGAAGCGACACCGACGCGCCACGCACGCGACACCGACGCGCCGCGTACGCGACAGGTGCGCGACGGCGGCGCGCCATCGACGCGACGGAATTCGGGCGCCGTGAACGTGACGGACCGAGGGGGAGGTGATGCGCGCATCCGCGAGGATGGAGCAGACGAAATCCTATTCGAAAAGCGGATTCCTAGCCGCCCCGCCGCACCGCCTCGAAAAAATCCTCGCCGCCCATCTGGCCGCCCTTGAGGACCAGCTCGAGCCCGTCGATCACGGGATCCTCGGCATGGGCGCGGACCAGCGGGGCGCCGCGCTCGATCGGCGCCGCCCAGCTGAGAGCGTCGATGCCGAGCTGCGCGACGCCATGGCTCGAGGTGTCGCCGCCCGCGAACAGCAGGCGGCGGAGCTCGGCGCGGCGGACGACGTCGCGGGCCACGCGGCCGAGCGCCTCGCCCAGCTTCTCCCCGGCGGCGGGGGCATCGCTTTCCAGCGGGCCTTCGGCGGAATGGATGACCGCGCGGCCGCTGTCGTCCAGCGCGGCGAGGGCGGCGTCGGCGAGGCGGGATTCCTCGGCGGCGGAGCCCTGCAGCAGCGCGGCCACGTCGGCGCGGACCGCGGTGAAGCCGTCGGCGGCGCTACGGGCGATCTGGCGCGCCGTGACGGGCGAGCAGCTGCCGCTGACGACGAGCAGCCGGTCGACCTCGCCGGCACGGACTTCGGCCGGCGCGCCATCGATCAGGCCGGCGGCCTGCCAGGCAAGCACCAGCGCGCGCGTCACCCCCGAACTCCCTGCAGCGAAGCGGATGCCGCGGGCGAGCAGGATCGCGCCGGTCGCGGCGAGATCGCCGAACGTCGTGCCGTCGAACAGCACCGCGTCGGCGTCGCGCACCGCATCGAACGCCGCTTCGGTGTCGCCGGCCTGGATCCGGTCGAGCGGCACCAGCTCGATCCGCGCGTCGGTCTGCAGCGCGAGGTGGCGGATCAGGTCGGCCTCGCGCATCGGCGTGACCGGATGGCGCGACATGGTGGGGTGCCGGTCGATACGGAAGACTTCGGCGCCCGCCGCCGCGAAGAGATTGCCGAAGGCGACGAAGCGGCGAAGGTGCGGCGCCGCGACGACGATCGCCGCGGGCCCGCCGAAAGCCACGATGCCCAGATCGAGCGCGCGGCCAATCGAGCCGGTCTCGGGGCTCGAATCGAAGGTGGAGCAGGTCTTGTAATGGACCAGCCTCGCATCGCCGAGCGCCGCGAAGCGCGCGGGCAGGTTCGAATCCATCCATTCGGGCGAGCGGCTGCGCGCATCGCTGGCGATGCCGATCGCCCGTGCCTCGGGAAAGCGCGCGCGCAGCGCTTCGTCGGGCGTGCGGAGGAACAGGACGGCGGGAACATTGCCCTCGGCGAGCTGCTCGAGCACGTCCGTCGAGCCGGTGAAGTCGTCACCGATGAAGGCGTAGAGCGGTGCGGCCATCATCCGCCGAACGCGGAGAGCGCCGCTTCGAGCTCGGGCGCGTTCTTCGCCGCCTGCTCGGCGGGCACGCCGGCTACCGCGGCCTCCCATGCCTGCTGCAGCGCGCGGACGCCGGCCGCAGGGCCGCCGGGATGCGCGAGGATGCCGCCCCCGGCCGCGAACATGCAGTCGACGCTGCCGAGCGCGGCATAGGTCGGCGCGGCCTGCCGGGCCGACTGGCCCGAGGAGAAGACCGGCATGATCTCGCATCCGGGGGCGGGCGGATCGAACATCGGCGTCAGGCATTCGCGCGCCGAGGCGATCACGCTCTCGTTGCTCTCGCAGAACTTGTTGTCGATGCCGTTGACATGGGTGTGATCGATGCCGGCGAGGCGCCACAGCTTCTGGAAGGCGACGAAGCTCATCCCGATCGCGGGCGAGCGGCCGAGCATGCCCCAGCCGTTGCGATGGCCGTGGACCGGCAGCTGCGAATGGCCGCGCAGCACCTTCATCGCCGGCAGGCCGATCGAGTTCATGCTCGCCATGACGCAGGTGCCGCCCTCGGCCAGCACATGATCGTGGCGGGCGAGCATCTCGTCGATCTCGCCGGTCAGGTTGGCGGCGTACATGACCTTCTTGCCGGTCCGCTCGGCATGGTCGTTGATCACGCGCATCACGGCGGAGATGCGCGCCTCGAACGGGCAGTGGGGGCCGTCCGCCTGCAGCTCGTCGTCCTTGATGAAGTCGACCCCCGCCTCGACCAGCACGCGGACCTGCTCGGCGGTGGCTTCGGGCGACAGGCCGACGCTCGGCTTGATGATCGTGCCGATGATCGGCCGGCCCTGGACCCCGGCGAGCTCGCGCGTGCCGGCGATGCCGAACTGCGGGCCCTGGTAGCGGGTGAGGAAGACCGGCGGCAGGGTGAGGTCGGTGAGCTTGAGCCCCGAAAAGGCCTTGAGCTCGGAGAGGTTGCCCGCGACCGTCGCGAGCAGGTTGGGCAGCGACGGTCCGAAGTTCGAGACCGGCCAGGAGAGGACGACGCGCGCGCGGCGCCTTTTGCCGTCGCCGCCGCTTTTGGGCAGGCCCGAGCCGGGGAGGGAGGGCGCCGCCACCTCGCCGAGCTCGACCAGTTGCTCGACTCGCGCGGCATGCGCCTCGCGCAGTTCGTCGGTCTCGCCGGGCACGCGGACGAAGGTGCCGGTCGACTGCTCGCCGGCCATCGTCTCCGCCGCCTGCTCCAGCGGCCAGGCAGTCTCGATCTCGTAGATGGCGGTGACGCGCTGCTCGGTCATCAGGCGGTCTTGAAATAGGTGGCGGTGCGTTCGGTATCGACCGCGTAATAGGGCACGAACACCAGGTTCCGCTGGCCGACCCTGGTCCGATAGCTTTCGGGATGGCCGGGCATCGGCTCGAGCGCGCCGGGCAGCGGGATCACGTCGTTCTCGATGCCGTCCCAGGGATTGAGGCCGACATACATCACCGCGCCGCGCATCACTGCCTGGAGGTTCGGGTTCTCCGGGTCGATCGGCAGGGTGCGGAGCGGCTGCGGGATGGTGAGCTCGACCGTGTCGCCGGCCTTCCAGGCCCGGCTGACGACCGCGAGCTGCCCGGGCGTCGCCTGCTGGGCGCGGCCGTTGACCTTGAGCGTCGCACCCTTGGTCCAGGCCGGGATGCGCAGCTTCATCGCGAACTTGCCGTTGCCGGGCTTGCGCACCCTGAGCCGCACCACGTCGCCGACCGGATAGTCAGTCTCCTGCACGACCTCCACCGCGCCGCCGGGGCGATCCCAGGTCACTTCGGACGGCGTATAAAGATTGACCAGCAAGCTCTCGTCGTCGTGGAAATAGGTGTTGACGACATAATCAGCGACGCCTTGCACCAGCGTGCCCGAGCAGCAGGGCCATTTCTGGTGGTAATAGCGCTTCTCGCCCTTGGCGCCGTAATCCGAATAATAGGGATAGCCGCCGTCGCTGTCGGGCAGGCGCGTGGCGAGCATGGTGTTGTAGAGCGTCCGCTCGAGCCCGTCGCCATATTGGGCCTCGCCGGTGAAGCGGATCAGGTAGCGCGCGAGCTTCAGGTCGGCGAAGGCGCCGCACGGCGTCTCGAAATGCGCCTTGGAGGATGCGAGGCTCTTGGCGAGATTGCCCTGGCCGAGCACGACGAACTGCTCCTCGGGGCCCCAGCCGCCGCTCGCGAAGCGCTGCGGCTCCATGAACCTCCAGGCGTTGATCAGCGCCTTGCGATACTTCTCGTCGCCGAGATGGAGGAAGGCCTGCGCGCCCGAGGCGTTGCCGATCGTGTGGCTATAGGCGTGCTTGGTCGGGAGCACGTCCTCGCCCGCGGCGAGCGGATCGAACCATTCCTTGTCGAGGAGATAATGGACCGCCATGTCGTGATAGCGCCGGTCGCCGGTGATCTCGGCGACGTGGAACA
>CBIFVW010000010.1:0-32490 GCA_966186155.1 uncultured Sphingomonas sp. | reverse complement strand
CCGACCTCGCGATAGACGCCGGCGCGGCGGAAGCCGACGGCCTCGTGCAGCCGGATCGAGCGGTCGTTGGGCAGCGCGATCGCGCCGATCGCGTGGACGAAGCCCTGCGCGCGCAGCGTCTTCATCAGCGCGGCGTAGAGCAGCCGCCCGACGCCCGAGCCGCTCGACGCGTCGGTCAGGTAGATCGAGGTCTCGCAGACATAGCGATAGGCCGGGCGGTCGCGGAACTTGGTCGCATAGGCATAGCCGATCACGCCGCCCTGTTCCTCGCCCGTTGTCGCCACCAGCCAGGGGTAGAGCCCCTCGCTCGCCCCCATCCGCGTGCGCATCGCGCGCGCGTCGGGCGGGTCGATCTCGAACGAGACGGTGCCGGTCAGCACGTGCGGCGCATAGATCGCCGCGATCGCGCCCGCGTCCTCGGGCGTAGCCGCGCGAATGCCGATCACAGGCCGAATCGCGCGATCAGAAGGTCGAGCAGGCGTCCGTCCTCGGCGCGCCCCGCCGCCGGCCCCAGCCCCCCGCATTCGAGGCAGCGCGCCTGCACCGATCCGCCCAGCGCCAGCCGCCGCGCGTCGCCCAGCGCCTGGGCGAGCAGCGCGCGCCGCTCCATGGCGATCCGGGCATAGAGGTCCGCGCCCGTGGGCTGGTCGGCCCAGTCGTCGTCCTCGTCCTTGTCCGCGGCGATGTCGTCGAAGAACTTCATCCAGCCCGACGGCTCCTTCTCGAGATAGACGGTGCGCGTGCTCGCCGGGTCGAGCTTCGCCCGCCGCGCCGCCTCGGCGATCGCCGCCTGGAGCCCGCCGAACCGGTCGACCAGCCCGAGCTGGTGCGCGATGCCGCCGATCCAGACGCGGCCCTGGCCGATCTCGTCGACGCGCTGGGGCGAGAGCTTGCGCGCGCCCGCGACCAGCCCGACGAAACGGCCATAGCCCGCCTCGATCGCCGACTGGAGGATCGCGTCGGTCGCGGCGTTGGTGCCGCCCATCACGTCGGGCTGGCCCGAAAGCGGCGTGGTGCGCACGCCGTCGGCGCCGACGCCGATCTTGGCGAGCGTCTTCTCGAAGGTCGGCAGCACGCCGAAGATGCCGATCGATCCGGTGATCGTGTTGGGCTCGGCGAAGATCGCGTCGCCCGCGGTCGACACCCAATAGCCGCCGCTCGCCGCGAGGCTGCCCATCGACACGACCACCGGCAGCCCTTGCGCCTTGGCCTGGAGGATCGCCTGGCGGATCTGCTCGGAGGCGAGCGCCGATCCGCCCGGCGAATCGACGCGGACCACCAGCGCCTTGAGGTTCTTCTCGGCCAGGCCCTTGAGTATCAGCGCGCTCACCGTGTCGCCGCCCGCGGTGCCGGGGCCCGCCTTGCCGTCGACGATCTCGCCGGCGACGGTGATCACGCCGATCGCGTCGCCGCTCGTCGCCTCGGGATGCGCCGCGACGAAATCGGCGAGGCGGATCGTGTTGAACGCCCCCGCGGGCTTGCCGCTGCGCGTGCCGACGATCTCGCCGACCCGCTTGCCGAAGGCCATGCGGTCGCCGAGCTTGTCGACCAGGCCGGTGGCGAGATTGGCCTGGGCGATGTCGCCCCTCGCCGCCGCGACGATCGCGTCGGGCCGGGCGAGATAGTCGCCGATCCGCGCCTTGGGCCGCGCCTTGGCGACCGCCTGCTGCCACTGGCCCAGGATCGCGCCGTACAATGCGGCATCGGCCTCGCGCGCCTCGGGCGACATGTCGCTGCGCGTATAGGGCTCGACCGCCGACTTGAACTTGCCGACGCGATAGACGTGCGCGTTGACGCCGAGCTTGTCGAGCAGCCCCTTGTAGTAGAGCCGCGTCCCGCCGGGCCCCGCGAACAGCGTGCCGCCGAGCGGGTGCACCCAGATCTCGCTGGCGTTGGCGGCGAGGGCGTAGCCGTCGTCGGTATAGCCGGTCGCATAGGCGAGCACGGGCTTGCCGCTCTGGCGCACCCGGCCGATCGCCTCGGCCACTTCGCTCACCGCCGCCGGATAGCCGCCGAGGAAGCGGTCGAGGTCGAGCACCACCGCCTTGACATGGCCGTCGGTCCGCGCCGCCTCGAGCGCGCGCAGCACGTCGCGGAGGCGATGCTGCTTCATCGCGTCGCCGCCGCCGGAGAGCTTGGCGAAGGGATCGGGGGTCTCGGGCTGCTCGACCAGCACGCCGTCGAGCGCCACCACCAGCGCGCCGTCGCGGATGCCGCCGGGATTGGGCCGGGCGGAAAGCGCCGCGAACAGCGCGGTGAAGAACAGCAGCATGAAGACCAGGACCAGAAAGTCCTTGATCCCGACCAGGATCCTCCAGGCGCCCCGTACCAGCTTCACGTCGCCGCTCTCCCATGGAATTGCCAGGCCGGGCTACTAGATAAGCGTCGCGGAGTAAACGCCTGTATTACTCTCGCAATACAGCGAAAGATTCTCCGCCGCGTCCCCGTTGACGTATGCTCCAAGCATACGCATATGCGCGCTCGTTAGCACTCGGGGGAACTGAGTGCTAAACCATGTTGAACCATTCGCAGAGGATCAGGCGCAATGAACTTCCGTCCGTTGCACGACCGTGTGCTCGTCCGCCGCGTCGAGGCCGAGGCCAAGACCGCCGGCGGCATCATCATTCCGGACACCGCCCAGGAAAAGCCGCAGGAAGGCGAAGTCGTCGCCGTCGGCTCGGGCGCCAAGGCCGAGGACGGCAAGGTCACCCCGCTCGACGTCAAGGCCGGCGACCGCATCCTGTTCGGCAAGTGGTCGGGCACCGAGGTCAAGGTGAACGGCGAGGACCTGCTGATCATGAAGGAAAGCGACATCCTGGGGATCGTCGGCTGAGCTTCCGCACGCGCCGCGCACCTGCGGATGTCGTGACTTTTGTGACTTTTGAACGAACTTTGAGAGGTAGGAACAATGGCTGCGAAAGACGTCAAGTTTTCGCGTGACGCCCGCGAGCGGATCCTCCGCGGCGTCGACATCCTCGCCGATGCGGTGAAGGTGACCCTGGGCCCCAAGGGCCGCAACGTCGTGATCGAGAAGAGCTTCGGCGCGCCGCGCATCACCAAGGACGGCGTCACCGTCGCCAAGGAGATCGAGCTCAAGGACAAGTTCGAGAACATGGGCGCGCAGATGGTCCGTGAGGTCGCGTCCAAGACCAACGACCTCGCCGGCGACGGCACCACCACCGCCACCGTGCTCGCCCAGGCGATCGTCCGCGAGGGCATGAAGTCGGTCGCGGCCGGCATGAACCCGATGGACCTGAAGCGCGGCATCGACCTCGCGGTCGGCAAGGTGATCGAGGACATCAAGGCCCGCTCGAAGCCGGTCGCCGGCTCGAACGAAGTCGCCCAGGTCGGCATCATCTCGGCCAATGGCGACACCGAGGTCGGCCAGAAGATCGCCGAGGCGATGGAGAAGGTCGGCAAGGAAGGCGTGATCACCGTCGAGGAGGCCAAGGGCCTCGAGTTCGAGCTCGACGTCGTCGAGGGCATGCAGTTCGACCGCGGCTATCTGAGCCCGTACTTCATCACCAATCCGGAGAAGATGCAGGTCGAATTGAACGATCCGTACATCCTGATCCACGAGAAGAAGCTGTCGAACCTCCAGTCGATGCTGCCGATCCTCGAGGCGGTGGTCCAGTCGGGCCGTCCGCTGCTGATCATCGCCGAGGACATCGAGGGCGAGGCGCTGGCCACGCTCGTCGTGAACAAGCTGCGCGGCGGCCTCAAGGTCGCGGCGGTCAAGGCGCCGGGCTTCGGCGATCGCCGCAAGGCGATGCTCGAGGACATCGCGATCCTCACCAAGGGCGAGGTCGTCAGCGAGGATCTCGGCATCAAGCTCGAGAGCGTCACGCTCGGCATGCTCGGCACCGCCAAGCGCGTCACGATCGACAAGGACAACACCACCATCGTCGATGGCGCCGGTGATGCCGATGCGATCAAGGGCCGCACCGAGGCGATCCGCCAGCAGATCGAAGTCACCACCAGCGACTATGACCGCGAGAAGCTCCAGGAGCGTCTCGCCAAGCTCGCCGGCGGCGTGGCCGTGATCAAGGTCGGCGGCGCGACCGAGGTCGAGGTCAAGGAGCGCAAGGACCGCGTCGACGACGCGCTGCACGCCACCCGCGCGGCGGTCGAGGAGGGCATCGTCCCGGGCGGCGGCACTGCGCTGCTCTATGCGACCAAGGCGCTCGACGGCCTCAAGGGCGCGAACGACGACCAGACCCGCGGCATCGACATCATCCGCAAGGCGCTCCAGGCGCCGGTCCGCCAGATCGCCCAGAATGCCGGGCATGACGGCGCGGTGGTCGCGGGCAAGCTCATCGACGGCAACGACGTCAATCTCGGCTTCAACGCCCAGACCGACGTGTACGAGAACCTGGTCACCGCCGGCGTGATCGACCCGACCAAGGTCGTCCGCACCGCGCTCCAGGACGCGGCGTCGGTCGCCGGCCTGCTCATCACCACCGAAGCGACGGTGGCCGAGCTGCCGGAGGACAAGCCCGCGATGCCGGCGATGCCCGGCGGCGGCATGGGCGGCATGGACTTCTGAGGTCCGGCCTCCAGCGAAATGCGAAGGGCTGGGGAGCGATCCCCGGCCCTTTTGCTTTACAACACTTTAGGGCTTGTTCCTCTTGACCTTCGCCGGGCCATCGAAGAGGTAGACGACGTCAGTATCGAGGGGTCGATCGAGTGTTGGGTTGGATTGCCGGGCGAGCGCGTTGCTTCGGCGGGAAGCACGAGCGTTCGGAGAAGCATGCGCGCCGCGAAGGCGAAGGCGACAAATATGTCAGCGTCTGCCGCTATTGCGGAGTCCACATGACCCGCCGCGCCAAGCGCGACTGGATCGTCACGCCGAGGGGTGCGCGCTAGGTTCTGTTGACATTCAGGAAGCCAGAAGCGGCCATTTCGTTCCTCCCCCGGAGGGGAGGATGAATGGATCGCTCCCTGAATATCGATGCGACCTAGTCTTACGTCCGTGTTGGCGGTTTAGGACGATAAAGCACTTCCCTTTGCCGCGGATTCGCGACAGACTGGCGCCTTCACCACGGCGCTGAGCCTACCGGCGCGTTCCTCGGGGGAGTCGCATGACTGCAATCACTCGCCGCGAAGCGCTGGCCACCGCCACGCTCGCCACGCTCGCAACCGCCATGCCCGTCTGGGCGCAGGAGGCAAAGATGTCCGCGATGTGGGACCTGACCGAGCTCTACCCCGACGAGGCGGCGTGGGACGCGGCGCGCAAGGGTGCGCTTGCCGCGCTGCCGGGGCTCGCCAGGTACAAGGGCCGGCTCGGCGAGAGCGCCGGAGCGCTGGCCGAGGCGCTGACGCTCCAGTCCGATCTCTCGAGGACGATCGCCCGCGTCTATGTCTATGCCAGCCTCAAGGGCGACGAGGACGTCCGCGTCGCCGCCTGGCAGGAGAAGCAGGCGCAGGCGATCGACCTCTACACTGCGTTCGGCGAGGCGACCGCCTGGGTCTCGCCCGAGCTGCTGACGCTCGGCAAGGCGAGGATCGACGGATTCGTCGCCGCCGACGCGACGCTCAAGTCCAAGTTCGACTTCTACCTGGCCAACACCCTCCGCCAGGCCGAGCACACGCTCTCGCCCGAAGGCGAGGCGCTGCTGGCGAGCGCGGGCGCCCCGCTGCAGGCGCCGGGCGACATCTCGGGCCAGCTCCGCTCGTCGGACATTCCCTGGCCGACGATCAAGCTCTCCACCGGCAAGGAAGTGCGGCTCGATTCGCAGGGCTATACGCTCAACCGCGACGCGCCGAACCGCGAGGACCGCAAGGCGGTGTTCGACGCCTTCTGGACCGCGCACGGCAAGTTCAAGAACTCGTTCGGCGCGACGTACAACGCCAAGGTGAAGGGCGACATCTTCTACGCCAAGGCGCGCAGATATCCGACCTCGCTCGCCTCGGCGCTGTCGGGGAACAACATCCCCGAGGCGGTGTACCGCACGCTGGTGGCCGAGGCGAACAAGGGACTGCCGCAGCTCCATCGCTATTTCGACCTGCGCCGGCGCATCCTGAAGCTGCCCGACATCCATTATTACGACATCTACCCGCCGCTCGTGTCGCTCGACCGGACCTTCACGCTCGACCAGATGCGCGCGACCACGCTCGAGGCGGTCAAGCCGCTGGGCGCGGACTATCAGGCGCGCATCGCCAAGGCGACCGCGGCCAAGTGGATGGATCCCTGGCCGCGCCCCGGCAAGCGGCCCGGCGCCTATATGAACCCGGGCGCGTTCGACGTGCATCCCTATCTGCTGCTCAACCTGTCGGAGAAATATGACGGGATGAGCACCTATGCGCACGAATGGGGCCATGCGCTCCACTCGCTGCTCGCCAATTCGGCGCAGCCCTATGAGAAGGCCGATTATCCGATCTTCCTCGCCGAGATCGCGTCGACGCTGAACGAGCAGCTGCTCGTCCACTACATGCTCGACCGCGCGAAGACCAAGGAGGAGAAGCTCTTCTATCTCGGCCAGCAGATGGAGAATTACCGCGGCACCTTCTTCCGCCAGACCATGTTCGCCGAGTTCGAGCTGATCGCGCACGACAAGGCCGAGGCGGGCGAGGGGCTCTCGGGCGAGAAGTTCACGTCGATCTATTTCGACCTGCTGAAGCGCTATCACGGGCCGAATTTCGGGCTCGATCCCGTCTATGGGAACGAATGGGCGTTCATCCCGCACTTCTACAACAGCTTCTACGTCTACCAATATGCCACCTGCATCTCGGCGGCGACCTTCTTCGCCCAGGCGATCCTCAAGGGCGGCGCGAAGGAGCGCGACAATTATCTGTCGGTGCTGAAGGCGGGCGGATCCGACTATCCGGTCGACATCCTCAAGCGCGCCGGCCTCGATATGGCGAGCCCCGCGCCGTACCAGGCGCTGGTCGCGGACTTCAAGTCGGTGCTCGACCAGGCCGAGGCCTTGCTGGGATGAAGCCTGCCGCGCCCTCTCCCGATAGCGGGAGAGGGCGACGGCCCCATCAGCGCTGCATCGCCTCGATGATCTTCTTGACCTCCTGGCTGCGTCCGCGCGGCAGGACGAGCACGTCGTCGCCGGCGGCGACCACGATGAGGTCGTGCACGCCGACCAGCGCCACGCGCCGGCCCGTTTCGGCGCGGACCAGGCAGTTGGCCGATTCGATCACCACGGCATCGCCGCGCACCACATTGCCGCCCGCATCGGCGTGGCTGATCGCATGGAGCGCGTCCCAGCTGCCGACGTCGCTCCAGCCCATGCTGACCGGCACGACGGCGACGCGCGGCGCCTTCTCCATCACGGCATAGTCGATCGAATCGGAAGGACTGGCGGCGAAGGCGTCGGCATCGGGCCAGATCCGGGCTCCGTCGCGGCGGCCCTTCTCCATGGCCTGCTGCGCCGCATGCAGCATCTCGGGCGCATAGGAGGCGAGGGCGCCCAGATAGCAATCGGCGCGGAACAGGAAGATGCCGCCGTTCCAGGTGTGGCCACCCTCGGCCAGCATCGCCTCGGCCTTGTCGCGCGGCGGCTTCTCCACGAAGCGCTCGACCCGGTGCACGCCTGTGCCGATCGCCTCGCCGACCTTGATCCAGCCATAGCCGGTCTCGGGCGCGTCGGGAGTGATGCCGAAGGTGACGAGCCATCCGTCCTCGACGAGCGGCAAGGCGGCGTGGATCGCGGCGTGGAAGGCCTCGACATCGGCGATCACGTGATCCGAGGGCATCACCAGCAGCGGCGCCGGCCCGCCGCCCGCCGCGATCGCGGCGAGCGCGATCGCCGGCGCGGTGTTGCGTCCCACCGGCTCGAGCACGAGCGCCTGGGCGACGCTCTCGACCGCGCCGAGCTGCTGCTCGACCATGTCGGCATGATGGGCGTTGGCGACGACGATCGGCCGGTCGAACCGCTCGCCCGAGGCGCGCCGCGCGGTGAGCTGCAGCATCGTCTCCTCCGCGGTCAGCGGCAGCAGCTGCTTGGGCATTTCCGCCCGCGACATCGGCCAGAGGCGGGTGCCCGATCCTCCCGACAGGATGACAGGGATGATCGGCTTCGAGTCCGGCATGCGATGGACCTCCTGTTTGACGTGCATGCTGATATTTGCCCTCATGGTCAAACACATGGGCCGAGGCTCGGTTTCGTGCCCGGCGCGATTCTCGCGCCAGCCGATCCATGGCCGGCGCATGTCGGATTTGTTTACACTTCCCCTCTACACCGGATCCGTCATGATCCGGCTGTTCAAGCATTATGTGCCCAATGCCGTGCTGCTGCTCGGTGCGCTGGACATCGTCCTGCTCGCCGTCTCGGGCGAACTCGGCTGGATGCTGCGTGCGCATCAGCTCGGCATGGTGCTGCCGCCGTTCCAGACCCGGCTGCCGCAGCTCGCCAGCTACGCGCTGTTCCTCGAGATCGCGATGGTCGCGGTTGGCGTCTACGGCGCGGATGCGCTGCAATCGCTGCGCTACGCCGCCGCGCGGCTGATCGTGGCGATCTCGCTCGGCGTGCTCGGCCTTTCGGTGCTCTATTTCCTGATCCCCGAGATCGGCTTCTGGCGGTCGAACCTGCTCTACGCGATGGGCTGCTCGATCGTCGCGCTCGTCTTCCTGCGCATCCTGCTCGGCAAGGCGCTGGGCAGCCAGGCGTTCAAGCGGCGCATCGTCGTGCTCGGCGCGGGCCAGCGCGCGGCGCGGCTGAAGACGCTCTCCAAGGCGCCCGGCGCGGGATTCGCGGTGGTCGGCTATGTCGCGATGAGCGAGGCCAATCGCGTCATCCCCGAAGCGATCGCGCGCGACGCGATCTACAATCTCGCCGACCATGTCGTGCTGCTCAACGCCAGCGAGGTGGTGCTCGCGCTCGAGGAGCGCCGCAACGCGCTGCCGCTCAAGGACCTGCTCCGGATCAAGACCACCGGCGTCCATGTCAACGAGATCTCGACCTTCCTCGAACGCGAGACCGGCCGCGTCGACCTCGACAGCGTCAATCCGAGCTGGCTGATCTTCTCCGACGGCTTCTCCTCGGGGCGGATGCTGTCGAGCATGTTCAAGCGGCTGTTCGACATCGGCGCGAGCCTGGTCCTGCTCCTGCTCACGCTGCCCGTGATCCTGGTCACCGCGATCGCGGTCAAGCTCGAGAGCAAGGGGCCGGCCTTCTACCGCCAGCGCCGCGTCGGGCTCTACGGGACCGGGTTCGACGTGATCAAGCTGCGCTCGATGCGCCAGGACGCCGAGGCGGCGGGCAAGGCGGTCTGGGCGGAGAAGGACGATCCGCGGATCACGCGGATCGGCCGCTTCATCCGCAAGGTGCGGATCGACGAGCTGCCGCAATGCTGGAACGTGCTCAAGGGCGAGATGAGCTTCGTGGGGCCGCGTCCCGAACGGCCGACCTTCGTCGAGGATCTCGAATCGAAGCTGCCTTATTATGCCGAGCGGCACATGGTGAAGCCCGGCCTCACCGGCTGGGCGCAGATCAACTATCCCTATGGCGCCTCGATCGAGGACGCGCGCCAGAAGCTCGAATACGACCTCTATTACGCTAAAAACTATTCCCCCTTCCTCGACGTCCTGATCCTGCTCCAGACAATCCGCGTCGTGCTGTTCCCCGAGGGCGCGCGCTGATGGCGGCGCTGGTCCTCTGGCTGCACGCGCTCGCCGCGTTGCTCTTCGCGGCGCTCGCGCTCTGGGCGTGGCGTTCGGCGGACATCGGCGTGCCGCGCCGTCCGCTCGCCTTCGCGCTCGCGACCACCGCGCTCTGGGCGCTCGCCGTTTCCGGCATCGGCACCGCCGACATGACGACGCGCTTCGCGGAGACGCTGCGCAACTTCGCCTGGCTCGGCTTCATGATCGTGCTCCATCGCCGCGACGGCCAGTCGCGTCCGCCGATCGCTCTCGGCACGGTCTATGGCGTGGTCGCGCTGGTCGCCGCGGGCGCGCTGGCGCTCGACTTCGTCGCGCTCACCGGCCCGCCCGACGCGGCGCTGCGCGTCGGCACGGCGGCGGTGCTGCTCCGCATGCTCGTGGCGGTGGCGGCGCTGGTGCTCGTCCAGGCGCTATGGTCGGCGCTCACGCCCGCCGCGGGAGGGTCGCTGGGCTGGATCGTGCTCGCGCTCGCCGGCATCTGGTTCGCCGAATTCGCCGTCTACACCACCGCCTATCTCGCCGCCGAGTGGCGCCCCGAACCGCTGGTCCTGCGCGGCCTCGCCTGGCTCGCGGCGGCGCTGGCGATCGGCACCGCGCTCCAGCGCAAGGGCGACTGGAACGTCCAGGTCTCGCGGGCGGTCACCTATCAGTCGCTCTCCCTCGTCGCGATCGGCGCCTATTTCGCGCTGCTCGCGCTCGCGACCTCCGCCATCGCGACGGTGGGCGGCACCAACGCCCGGATCCTCCAGACCGCGTTCGTCTTCGGCTCCACCGCCGCGATCCTCACCTTGGTGGCGAACTCGTGGTTGCGCGCCTGGCTCAAGGTGAAGCTCGCCAAGCATCTTTTCCGCCATCGCTATGACTATCGCACCGAATGGATGCGCTTCACCGAGACGCTGGGCGCGCCGCAAGGCGGTGCCGCGCTGGACGAACGTATCGTCAAGGCGATCGCCGACCTGACCGACAGCCCCGCCGGGGTGCTGCTCGTCCCCGATCCGGGCGGTCTCGGTGTGGGCGCGAGCTGGAACTGGGATCGCGCGACGCTTCCGGCTGCGAGCGACGCCGCGCTGGCCCGCCATCTCCACGACACCGGGCGGATCGTCGAGCTCGATCGCATTCGGCGGAAGGAGACGGGCGAGGACGCCGCCGCGGTCCCGCAATGGATGCTCGACCTGGGCGAGGCCTGGGTGATCGTGCCGCTGCCGCACCTCGGCGAGCTCGCCGGGGCGATCCTGCTCGCCCGCCCGCCGCTCGACCGCGCGCTCGACTGGGAGGATTTCGACCTCCTGAAGGTCGCCGGGCGCCAGGTCGCCTCCTATCTCGCCGAGGCGCGCGCGCAGGACGCGCTCGCCGAGGCGCAGCGGTTCGACGAGTTCAACCGCCGCTTCGCCTTCATCCTCCACGACATCAAGAACCTCGTGAGCCAGCTTACCCTCACCGCCCGCAACGCCGAGCGTCATGCCGACAAGCCCGAGTTCCGCGCCGACATGGTCGCGACGCTCAAGGACTCCGCCGAGCGGATGAACGCGCTGCTCGCGCGCCTCTCGCAGCACCATCGCGGCCGCGCCGAGGCGCCGCACGCGATCGAGGTGGTGGCGCTGGTCGAGCGGGTCGCCAGGCAGCGCGGCGGCCAGCATCCGGTGACCACTTCGGGCGTGCGCACCGCGGTCGCCCATGCCGATCCGGCGAGCCTCGAGCAGCTGCTCGGTCACCTCGTCCAGAACGCGATCGAGGCGAGCCCGGCGCACGAGCCGGTGACGCTCGCGGTCTCGGCCGACGGCGAGGAGGTGACGATCGACGTGATCGACCTGGGGATCGGCATGTCGCCGGCCTTCATCCGCGACAAGCTGTTCAAGCCTTTCGTCTCCTCCAAGGAAGGCGGTTTCGGCATCGGTGCGTTCGAGGCGCGTCAGCTCGCGCACGCGATGGATGGCCGCATCGAAGTCGCTTCGCGAGAGGGCAAGGGCACACGCTTCCGCGTCGTCCTCAGGGCCGCGCATCCCGCCGATCTGCAAGCCAAGGGGTCATGGGGGAGGGCCGCATGAGCGACACCCGCGCATTGCCGAAGCTGCTCGTCGTCGAGGACGATCCCGGCCTCCAGCGCCAGCTCCGCTGGGCCTATGACGGCTATGAGATCTTCACCGCGGCGAACCGCGAGGACGCAGTCGCGCTGATCCGGGCCGAGGAGCCGCCGGTGGTGACGCTCGACCTCGGCCTGCCGCCCGATCCCGACGGGACCAGCGAGGGCTTCGCGGCGCTCGAGACGATCCTCCAGCTCCGGCCCGATACCAAGGTGATCGTCGCGTCGGGCCATGGCGCGCGCGAATCGATGCTGCGCGCGATCGCGCTCGGGGCCTGGGACTTCTATCAGAAGCCGATCGACATCGACGCGCTCGGCCTGATCGTGGCGCGCGCCTTCCATGTCCATGCGCTCGAGGCCGAGAACCGCCGCCTCGCCGAACGAGTCGAGGCCGGCGCGGTGCTCGGCGGGATGCTCACCGGCGCGCCCGAGATGCTCAAGGTCACCCGCACGATCGAGCGGGTTGCCGGCGCCGACGTCTCGGTGATGCTCCTGGGCGCGAGCGGCACCGGCAAGGAGCTGCTCGCCCGAGGGCTGCACGAGAAGAGCGGGCGCAAGGGCCGCTTCGTCGCGATCAACTGCGCGGCGATCCCCGAGACCCTGCTCGAATCCGAGCTGTTCGGCCATGAGAAGGGCGCGTTCACCGGCGCAGTGAAGACCACCGAGGGCAAGATCGAGCTCGCCCATGGCGGCACCTTGTTCCTCGACGAGATCGGCGACGTACCGCTGCCGCTCCAGGTCAAGCTGCTGCGCTTCCTGCAGGAACGCGTGATCGAGCGGATCGGCGGGCGCCAGGCGATCGCGGTCGACACCCGCATCGTCTGCGCAACGCATCAGGACATCGACGCGATGGTCGCCGAGGGGCGCTTCCGCGAGGATCTCTATTATCGCCTCGCCGAGATCGTCGTGCGCATCCCGAGCCTCGCCGAGCGGCCGGGCGACGCGGGGCTGCTCGCGCGGCACTTCCTCCAGAAATACGCCGCCTCGATGAACGCCGGCGCCAAGAGCTTCGCCCCCGACGCACTCGCGGCGATCGACGCCTGGGGATGGCCGGGCAACGTCCGCGAACTCGAGAACCGCGTGAAGCGCGCGGTGATCATGGCCGAGGGCAAGCAGGTCAGCGCCGGCGATCTCGACCTCGACGCGCAGACCGACGTCGAGCCGATCAACTTGAAGGCCGCGCGGGCGATCGCCGATCGCAAGGCGATTCGTCGCGCGCTCGCTCGCACGCACGGCAATATCTCCGGCACCGCGCGCCTCCTCGGGATCAGTCGGCCCACCCTCTATGACCTGATGAAGGCCTATGACCTCCAGCCATAGGCGTTCGCGCGCCAAATCGCGAAGCTTCGGGCTCCGGCGCCTGCTGGTGATCGGCGGCGGCCTCGCCGCGTTCGCCGCAGCGATCCTGGGCTGGTTCCTGGTCGCTCCCGGCGGGCTCAGCCCCGCCCAGGGGCGCGAGGCCGCCGCGCGCGCCGAGGCGCTGCTCAAGGCCGACAACGCCACCGGCGCGCGCGCGGCCGCGCTCGACGCGGTGCGCGGCGATCCCGACAGCGAGGCAGCGCATATCCTTCTCGCCCGGGCGATGCTCGCGCTCGACGACGGAGTCGGCGCCGAGGCCGAGATCCAGCGCGCGGTCGACGCCGGCTATGATCCGAAGCTCGTGCCCCAGCTTCGCGCGCATGCCCTGCTGCTGCAGGGCGAGGAGGAGAAGGCGATCGCCGAGGCGGCGAAGGCCGCGCCGCAGTTCCGCCCCTATGCCCTGCGCGTCCGCGCCCGCGCGATGACTGCGCTCGGCAACCTCGCCGGCGCGCGCGACGCGCTCGACGAGGCGCTGCGCCTCGCCCCGAACGATGCCGGGACGTGGACCGATCTCGGCCGGTTCCGCTTCGTCGCCGGCGATCTGCTCGGCGCCGCCGAGGCTTCGGACCGCGCGGTCAAGCTCGCGCCGGGCAATGTCGACGCGCTGGTGCTGCGCGGCGAGGTGGTGCGCAACCAATATGGCCTCGTCGCGGCGCTGCCCTGGTTCGAGCAGGCATTGAAGCGCGATCCTCAAGACCATAGGGCGCTGATCGAATATGCCGCGACCCTGGGCGACGCCGGCCGCGCCGTCGACGCGCTCGCCGCCACGCGCCGCGCGCTCGAGGCGCGTCCCGGGAGCCCGCAGGCCTTCTACCTCCAGGCAGTGATCGCCGCGCGCGCGGGCGATTTCGACCTCGCGCGCTCGCTCCTCGAAAAGACCGGCGGCGCGATCGACGACTTGCCCGGCATGCTGCTGCTCGGCGGCACGCTCGACATCGAAGAAGGCGACTATGAGCAGGCCGTGGCCAAGCTGCGCGAGCTGGTCGGCCGGCAGCCGATGAACATCACCGCGCGCAAGCTGCTCGCGATCGCGCTGCTCCGCACCGACAGCGCGCGCAACGCGATCGATGCGCTCCGCCCGGTCGTCGCCCGCGCCGATGCCGACAGCTATGCGCTGACGCTGGTCGGCCGCGGCTTCGAGCGGATCGGCGACCGCGCGGCCGCCGCGCGCTACCTCGACCGCGCCGCGCTGCCGGCGGTGGGCCAGGCGTCGGCGTTCAGTGCCGACGACAGCACTCCGGTGCTCGCCGCCGATGCGGCCCAGCGTCCGAACGATCCCGGCGCGACCGTGCCGCTGATCCGCGCGCTGATCGACGGCGGCGACAAGAGCGCGGCACTCGCCCGCGCCCAGGACATCGCCGCGAAGAATCCCGGCGCGCCCGCCGCGCAGGTGGTGCTCGGTGACGTGCTGATGCTGATGGACCGTACGGGCGATGCCGCCGCGGCGTATCAGCGCGCCGCCGACCTGCGCTTCGACGAGCCGACCATGCTCCGCCTGGTCGAGGCGCTCGATCGCGCCGGCCGCCGGGAGGACGCCGCCAATGCGCTCGCCCTGTTCCTGTCGCAGAACCCGGTGAGCATCCCGGCGCTTCGCCTCTCGGCGCATTGGCAGCTCGCCGCGGGCGACTATGACGCGGCGATCGACAGCCTCGAGGAGGTCCGCGCGCGGATCGGCGACGGCGACGCGGTGCTCAACGCCGAGCTCGCCTCGGCCTATGCCGGCGCGGGAGAGACCGGGACGGCGGTCGAGTTCGGCGAAGCGGCCTATGGCCTGTCGCCGGCCAACCCCGCGGTGGCGGACGCCTATGGCTGGGCGCTGTTCCGCGGCGGCGACGCGGCCGGCGCGCTCGAGCTGCTCCAGAAGGCAGTGGTGCTGGCGCCCAGGCATGCGGGGCTGCGCTGGCACCTCGCCCAGGTCTATGCCGCGCTGAACCGCAGGGCCGAGGCGAAATACCATGCCCAGGCCGCTCTCGCCGATCCGAGCTTCGCGGACAAGGCGGCGGCACAGGCGCTGATAGCGAAGATGGGGTGAGACGGTACGCCGCGCGCGCTATAGGCCTGCCGATGACCGATCCCATCGCCCGTATCGCCGACGCGCTCGAACGGCTGGCACCGCCGCCGGCTCCGCCCGCGGATCTCGCCGCGCATCCCGCCTATGTCTGGCGCGGCCATGCGCTCGCCCCCGCGCGCGCCTTCGCGCCGCTGCCGATCGCGATGCTGCGCGGAGTCGACGCCCAGCGCGACGCGCTCGTCGCCAATCTCGGAAGGCTCTCGGCCGGCCATGCCGCGCAGGACGTGCTGCTCTGGGGCGCGCGCGGCACGGGCAAGTCGGCGCTGGTCAAGAGCGCGGTCGCCGAAGTCCAGGGGCGGGGCGGCAGGCTCGCGCTGGTCGAGGCGGTGACCACCCATCTCGACACGCTGCCCGAGCTGTTCGCCGTCCTGGCCGGCGCCGACCGGCCCTTCGCGGTGTTCCTCGACGATCTCGGCTTCGACGCCGCCGGCGATGCGCGCGCGCTGCGATCGCTGCTCGAGGGCGGGGCCGAGGCGCGTCCGGCCAATGCCCGGCTGATCGTCACGTCGAACCGCCGCCACCTCGTGCCGCGCGACATCGCCGAGCAGGCGAGCGCGATCAATCCGCGCGATTCGGTCGATGACGGGCTGGCGCTGGCGGACCGGTTCGGACTCAGCCTCGGCTTCCATGTCGTCGACCAGGATACCTATGTGGAAATCGTCCGCGCCTATGCCGACGCGCACGGCCTAGCCTTCGACCCCGCCGACGCGATCGGCTGGGCGACGCGGCGCGGCAGCCGCTCGGGGCGCGTCGCCTGGCAATATGTCGTCGACCTCGCAGGCAGGTCGGGCCGGCGGCTCTAGGGCGACAGCGCCTCGACCAGCTCCGCCACTTCGAGCCAGCGCAACTCGGCGGCATCCTTCTCCGCGCGCAGCTTCGCGATGCCTTCGGTCAGCGCCGCGAATTTCTGCGGATCCCGGGCATAGAGGTCGGGATCGCCCAGCGCCGTCTCGTCCCGTGCGATCTGCGCTTCGATCTCCTCGATCCGCTTGGGCAGCAGGTCGTAGTCGCGCTGGTCCTTGTAGCTGAGCTTGGTCGCCTTCTGCTTCGGCACCTCGGCGGCGGGCGCCGCCTTGGGTACCGCCTTCTTCTCGATCCGCGGGCGGCGCTTGGCTTCCCAGTCGGCATAGCCGCCGACCACGACGTCGACATGGCCCGAGCCGTCGAGCCCCAGCGTCACCGTCACCGTGCGATCGAGAAAGTCGCGATCGTGGCTGACGATCAGCACCGTGCCCTCATAGTCGGCGATCACTTCCTGGAGCAGGTCGAGCGTCTCGAGATCGAGGTCGTTGGTCGGCTCGTCGAGCACCAGCAGGTTCGAATGCCGCGCGAATTCGCGCGCGAGCAGCAGCCGCGAACGCTCGCCGCCGGAAAGCGTCGCGATCTTCGCCTCGGCGATGCTCGGGTCGAAGAGGAACTCCTTGAGATAGCCGTGGACGTGCTTCTTGACGCCGAGCACTTCGATCCAGTCGCCGCCGTCGGCGAGCACGTCGCGCACCGACTTGGCGGGATCCATCAGGCTGCGCTGCTGGTCGATGATCACGCCGTCGAGCGTCTTGGCGAGCCGGACCTCGCCCTGGTCGGGCTGGATCTCGCCGGTGAGCAGCTTGAGCAGCGTCGACTTGCCCGCGCCGTTTGCGCCGACGATGCCGATCCGGTCGCCGCGCGTCACGCGGAAGGTCAGGTCCTTGATGATCGTGCGGCCGTCATAGGCCTTGGTGACGTGCTTGGCGTCGATCACCACCTTGGTCTGGCTGTCGTCGGCGGCGGTGACGAGCTTGGCGGCGCCCTGCGGGCCCATCATCGCGGCACGCGCCGCGCGCATCTCCTTGAGCTTCTCGAGCCGCCCCTGGTTGCGCCGGCGCCGGCCGGTGACGCCGCGCTGGAGCCAATGCTCCTCGATCTTGAGCTTGGCGTCCAGTCGCTGGGCGTTGCGCTCCTCCTCGGCATAGACCTGGTCGGTCCAGGCCTCGAACCCGCCGAAGCCGATCTCGGCACGGCGAATCGTCCCGCGGTCGAGCCACAGCGTCGATCGCGTCAGGCGCGTGAGGAAGGTGCGGTCGTGGCTGATGGCGATGAAGGCGCCGGTGAAGCGGGCCAGCCAGTCCTCGAGCCATTCGATCGCGGCGAGGTCGAGATGGTTGGTCGGCTCGTCGAGCAGCAGGACGTCGGGGTCCTGCGCCAGCGCGCGCGCGATCGCGGCGCGACGGCGCTCGCCCCCGCTCGCGGTCCTCGCATCGCGATTGAGGTCGATGCCGAGCTGGCCGGCGATCGCCTCGGCCTCATGGCGTGGCGGCGCGTCGTCGCCCCCGAGCACGAAGTCCATCAGCGTCGCGCAGCCGTCGAGCCTGGGCTCCTGCTCGAGCAGCACGACATTGGTGCCCGGCACGATCGTGCGGCGTCCCTCATCGGCCTCGATGCGGCCGGCGATCAGCTTGAGCAGGGTCGTCTTGCCCGCGCCGTTGCGGCCGATCAGCGCCAGCCGGTCGCGCGCGCCGATATAGAGGTTCAGGCCTCGGAACAGCCAGCCCGAGCCCTGGACGAGTCCCAGATCTTCATATGCGAGAACAGGTGCAGCCATGCGCGCCACCTAGGGACCTGCTCCGCACCCGGCAAGTTACGGGCTGCTGACAGCCGTGTTCAGGGGCTATTCAATGCCCGATGGCTATGCAAAACCGATGAAGATGCTGATCAAACCCGTTCTGCATGCGTGTCTGGGAGCGCTGCTGCTCGCCGGTGGGGCGAGCGCGCAGCCGCCGGACCATGGCCGCCAGGACGGCAACGGGCGTTCGGCAAAGCGTCAGGGGGGAGGGGCGGACTCGCTGCCCGTCCGCGAGATCGAGCGTAGGGTGATCCCGCGGATGCCTGGCGCGCAATATCTCGGTTTCGACTATGATCCCGGGACGAAAGTTTACACGCTCAAATTCCTGCGCAATGGATCGGTGATCTGGGTGGACGTGGACGGCCCCACCGGCCGGCCCCTCCGCCGCACGGGTGATTGAGCACCTACGGGGAAAGACATGCGACTTCTGATCGTCGAGGATGAGCCGAATCTGGGGCAGCAGCTCCGCAACGCGCTGGAGGGTGCCGGCTACGCCGTCGATCTCGCCACCGATGGCGAGGAGGGCCATTATCTCGGCTCCAACGAGCAATATGACGCGATCATCCTTGATCTCGGCCTGCCCGAGATCGACGGACTGACCGTGCTCGATCGCTGGCGCAAGGAAGGCAAGACCACCCCCGTACTGGTGCTCACCGCGCGCGACAGCTGGTCGGACAAGGTGGCGGGGCTCGATGCCGGCGCCGACGACTATGTCGCCAAGCCGTTCCAGACCGAGGAGCTGATCGCCCGTCTCCGCGCGCTGATCCGCCGCGCCTCGGGCAACGCCTCGGCCGAGCTCACCGCGGGTGACATCCGCCTCGACACGCGTTCGGGCAAGGTCACCAAGGACGGCGAGCCGGTGAAGCTCACCGCGCAGGAGTACAAGCTCCTCTCCTATCTGCTCCATCACAAGGGCAAGGTGGTCAGCCGCACCGAGCTGATCGAGCATATCTACGACCAGGATTTCGATCGCGATTCGAACACGATCGAGGTCTTCGTCACGCGTATTCGCAAGAAGCTCGGCGCCGATGTGATCACCACCATCCGCGGGCTGGGCTACAGCCTCGAGGAACCAGCCGAGACCGCTTGATCCGATGACCGCGCTCGCCCAGAGGCTCGGCGGGCTTCGGCGGCGCCTGTTCGCGTGGCGGGATTCACGCGAGGAAGCGCTGGCGACCGAGGAAGCTGCGGCCGACACGCCGTCCGAGCCGCCGCCGCGTCACTATGTCCGTACCACCGGATCGGTCAGCCGCCGCATGCTGCTGGTCGCGACCGCCTGGATCATGCTGCTGCTCGTCGGCGGCGGCATCGCGCTCGACCGGGTTCTGGTCACCACCGTCACGCGCAACTTCGACGATCAGCTCGACTATCTGTTGAAGGCGATGATCTTCACCGCCGAAATCGATTCCAACGGCGAGGTGATGAACAACCGCGAGCTCGCCGACCAGCGCTTCCTCGAATATAATTCGGGCGCCTATTGGCAGGTCAGCGGCAAGGGCCACGAGCCCTATATCTCGCGATCGCTGTTCAATCGCTACCTGCGCGCGGACGATCCGCATCGCGACAATGACGTCCATGTCTATGACAGCCGCCAGATCCCCGGCCAACTGCTCCGCATCGCCGAGCGCGACGCCAAGCTGCCGGGGTCGCCCGTGCGCTGGCGCTTCCAGGTCGCGCAGAGCCGCGAGACGCTCGACAATCAGATCGCCACGCTCCGACGCACGCTGGTCCGAAGCTTCGTGCTGCTCGGGCTCGGGCTGATCGTGATGGTGGCGCTGCAGACCTGGTACGGCCTGTTGCCGCTCCGCAAGGTCCGATCGGAGATCGCGCGGCTGCGTGCCGGCAAGTCGACGCGCGTCGAGGGGTCGATGCCCGCGGAGGTCGCGCCGATGGTCGAGGAATTGAATGCGCTCGTCGAGCACAATGATCGCCAGGCCGAGGAGGCCCGTCTCCACGCCGGCAATCTTGCCCATGCGCTCAAGACTCCGCTCAGCGTGATCATGAACGCCGCCGCCGCGGGGCAGGCCGATCTCCCCGCCGCGGTGATCCGCGAGGCGCGGACGATGCGGCGCCAGATCGATCATCACCTTGCCCGCGCCCGTGCGGTGGGCCGGCGCGGCAGCGCGCACAGTCGCGCGCAGGTCTGGCCCTCGATCGAGGCGGTGGAGCGCGCCGTCGCGCGGCTCTATCCCAATGTCCGCATCGACATCGACGGGCAGAAGGACCTGATCGCGCATATCGAGCGGCAGGATCTCGACGACCTCCTCGGCAACTTGGTCGAGAACGCCGCCAAATATGGTGGCGGCAGCGTGTTTGTCACTGCGCGCGCCGAGGCGGGGTTCGTCGAGATCCTGGTCGAGGACGACGGCCGCGGCATTCCCGAGGCCGACCGGATCCGCATCTTCGATCGCGGCGTTCGCCTCGACACCGGCAAGCCCGGCACCGGCCTGGGCCTCGCGATCGTGCGCGACGTCGCCGAGATCTATGACGGCACGGTGAGCCTCGAGGAGAGCGAGGACCTGGGCGGACTGCTGGTCAGGCTGCGGTTGCCGGCTGCTTCATAGCCTCGGCCGCGATCTCGAGGCTGCGCTTGCGTGCCGCATGGTCGAACATCGCGCTGGTCAGCATCAGTTCGTCGGCACCGGTGCGCGCGAGGAAGGCGCCGATCTGCGCGCGCACGCGCTCGGGCCCGCCGATCGCCGAGGCCGAGAGCACCTGGTCGAGCACGGTGTTGCCGTGCGCGCCCAGGCCCTCGCGATAGCCGCGCACCGGCGGCGGGAGCTGGATGCCCTTGCCGGTGGTACGGATCGCGACGAACGCCTGCTGCTGCGAGCTGGCGAGATACTCGGCTTCCGCGTCGCTGTCCGCCGCGAAGACGTTGAAGCCGAGCATCAAATGCGGCTTGTCGAGCGCCTCCGAGGGGTGGAAGTTGCGGCGATAGACCTGGATCGCCTCGTCGAGCAGCCCGGGGGCGAAGTGCGAGGCGAAGGCATAGGGCAGCCCCAGCGCCGCGGCGAGTTGCGCGCCGAACAGGCTCGATCCGAGAATCCACAGCTGCGGCCTCGCGCCGGCGCCGGGGGTTGCGCGGACGCCGGTCTTGGTGTCGTCCGCGAAATAGGCCTGCAGCTCCAGCACGTCCTGCGGAAAGGCGCCGGCATCGCTGTCCAGCCCGCGCCGGATCGCGGCCGCGACGCGCTGGTCCGATCCCGGCGCGCGGCCGAGACCGAGATCGACTCGGCCCGGGAACAGCGCGTCGAGCGTGCCGAACGCCTCGGCGACCTGCAGCGGCGAATGGTTGGGCAGCATGATCCCGCCCGCGCCGACGCGGATCGTCGAGGTCGCATGGCCGACATGCGCGATCACCACGGCGGTCGCGGCCGAGGCGATGCCGTCCATCCCGTGATGCTCGGCCACCCAGTAGCGCGTACAGCCGAGGCGCTCGGCATGCGCGGCGAGATCGGCGGCGTTGGCGAGCGCCTGGGACACGGTCCCGCCCTGGACGACGGGAACGAGGTCGAGCAGCGAATATGCAGTCATGCCCCGGCAGATGGGGTGCCGTCTGCGACTCCGCTAGAACCCCAAGGTCAGCCGCACCGCGCCGCCCATGTCGTCCGGGATCGTCGCGAAATTGCCCGGGTTGCGGCGCAGGAACAGGTTGCTGCTGAGATCGCCGCCGAGCAGCGGCCAGCTATAGGCGAGCTCATAGTCGATCTCGCGGCCGCGCGGCGCGAGGTTGATGCGCGACACGTTCCAGCTGTTGACGCTCTCGGTCGCATAGTCCCAGTCCATCGGCAGCGCGATGTCGATCCCGCCGCGATCGACGCGCAGGGGCTGGGCGATCCGGAAGCCGAGCCGATCGCCGGGCACTGCCCATCCGGTCCGGCCGATATCGGCGGCGAAGGCGCTGGTGCGGATCAGCCCCGATCCCGCCACGCCGCCGCGCAGCACCGCGTTGGTCCAGCCCTGGCGCATCGACCCGCCGAGGCTCCAGCCGCCGCCCAGATCGGTGCGCAGGCCGAGATCGACGAACCAGCTGTCGGCCCGGGTCGCGCCGAGCGCGCCGGTGAAGCGCGCGCCGAGCACCGTGTCCTCCTCGCGGAGCCGCGTGAGCGACAGTCCGGCGTTGAGCGCGTCGAACCGGCGGTCGAGGCCGATCGTGGTGCGCGAATAGCCGTGGCGCTCGGGCCTCCAGCGCAATGCGGCGAACTGGGTGTCGCGGCGCGTGAGCACCTCGCCCTGCTCGCGCGCGAGCGTCACGCCCCAGGCGCCGAACGCCTGGCGCATCGCCACCGAGGCGCCGACATCGACGTCGAAGCCCGAGCTGCGCGACGGGTCGCGCGCGACCAGGAATTCCGGATCGTCGCGCCCGGCGAGCCGCGCGGTCAGCGCGTTGCCGCTCTCCGAGGCGCCCATCGCAAAGCTCGTCCTGGCGGTGAGCCGTCCGGTCACCGTCGCGGCGAGGAACTTGGCCATGCGCGCGTCGTGCGAGCTGATCCCCAGCCGCTCGATCCGCACCGAATCATAGGTCGGCACCAGCGTCACCGCGGCCCGGAAGCCCTGCGCGCCCATCGAGAAGCCGCGCTGGCGCGACGCCATCAGCCCCGGAAGCTGGCGCCCGATCCCTTCATGATCGATCGTGCGGGCGAGGTCCATCTGATAGGCGCGGTTGAAGGCGTCGAGCACCACCGCGCTGAGCGGCCCCTGCGTCGCGTCTCCCATCGGCGCCGAAAGCGTCGCATTGACCGAATAGGAGGCGGGTGCGCGCGATCCCGCGAGCGACATCGAGCCGACCGGCTGGAAGGCGCGCGTCAGGTCGAGCACGCCATGGCCATAGATCGGATCGACCCCGGCTGCGCCGACGTCGCGCGCGGTCGCGTAGAGCAGCTGGACGATGTCGGCGCCGCTGAGGTTCGGGAAAGCCTGGGCGAGCAGCGCCACCGCCGCGGAGATCTGCGGCGCCGAGAAGGAGGTTCCCGACCAGAGGAAGGGCGTGTTGGTCTGGTCGGGGGCGCGTACGCTTTCGCCCACCGCCGCCAGATAGACCTGCGCGCTGGTGCCGGCGCGGTTCGAGAAGTCGGAGATCACGTCGTTCGCGCCCACCGAACCGGCGATGATGATCAGTCCGCGCGATACGGCCGCATTGGTCGCGGGCAGCGTGAAATCGTCGGGATTGGGCGCGTTCGGCCCATCATTGCCGGCCGAGACGACGATCACGATCCCCGCCTGGGTCGCGCGGCTGAGCGCCTGGATCAACGTGCTGCTCGGCGCCGAGCCGCCGAGCGAGATGTTGACGACGCGCGCGCCGCCGAGGCGTGCCGCGTCGAGCCCGGCCGCGATCGCGTCGTCGTCGAAGCGGCACCCCGTATCGTCGTCGCCGGCCACCTCGGTCGCGCAGCTGCCGGGCTTGTCGGCGCGCGTCACGATGAGCTCGGCGTCGAAAGCGGCACCATGGGTGCCCGTGCCGTTGCGACGGCCGGCGATGGTGAAGGCGACCGCGGTGCCGTGCCCGCCCTCGTCGTCGATCGTCGTGTTGCCGGCGACGTCGCGCGAGGCGCTGGTGATTCGGCAGGTGCCGGTTCCGGTCCCGCCCGAACAGTCGCCGAATTCCTGGCTCTGCAGGTCGATGCCGCTGTCGATGATGCCGACCCGGATTCCCGCGCCGGTTCCGCCGTGCTGATACGCAGTGAGCGCATTCATCGACACCGCCCCCACGGTCGCGCGATATTCGGCCGTGTCGTAGTTGACGCTGGGCGTCGGCGTTGGTGTCGGGACGGGAGTGGGCGTCGGAACTGGAGTCGGGGAAGGGCTCGGGCTGGGCGAAGGGGCGGGCGCGGGCGCCGGATTGATCCCGCCGCCTCCGCCGCCCCCGCTGCACGCGGCCAGGGCGAGCAGTGCCGAGATCGCCGCCGTTTGAGTCAGCCAGTTCCGCCTTGCCGACCGCATAGGATCGCCCCTCTTTAGCCCATTACTTGCCGTCAGATAACTTCTCTAAGCTTTACCGTCACTTAAGGTGATTCCCCGGCGATCGCCTTGCGGCGGCGCCGTGCGCTCCCTAGAGCCGCGCCATGCTTCCCGAGCTTGCGCACATCCGCAACTGGATCTTCGACCTGGACAACACTTTGTATCCGGTGAGCGCGAACCTGTTCGCGATGATTGACGCGCGGATCGGCGAATATGTCCAGACGCTGCTCGGCCTCTCGCCCGAAGAGGCGCATCGCGTCCAGAAGGGCTATTTCCACGCGCACGGCACGACATTGTCGGGGCTGATGGCGGAGCATGGCGCCGATCCGCATCACTATCTCGGCTTCGTCCACGACGTCGACATGAGCGTGCTCGAAGTGAACGAGGCGCTGGTCGAGGCGCTCGCGCGGCTGCCGGGGCGCAAGCTCGTCTTCACCAATGGCGATGCGCCCTATGCGGGCAAGGTGCTCGACCGGCTCGGCCTCGGCGCCAGCTTCGAGGCGATCCACGACATCCACGCCACCGATTATCGTCCCAAGCCCGATCCCCTCGCCTATCAGGGGCTGTGCGACGCCTATGGCCTGGAACCGGCCGAGAGCCTGTTCGTCGACGACATGGCCCGCAACCTCAAGCCCGCCAAGGCGATCGGCATGACCACCGTCTGGGTCGACAACGGATCGGAGCAGGGGCCCGATATCGACCGCAGCTTCATCGACTACACCGTCAACGATCTCGGGGCCTGGCTCCACGAGATATTGGAGAACCGCCCGTGACCGACCTCGCTTCCACCATCGATGCCGCCTGGGAAGACCGGATCAATCTCGGCTTCACGACCGAAGGCGCCGTGCGCGAGGCGGTGGCCGAGGCGCTCAACCTGCTCGATCGCGGCGCGGCGCGCGTCGCCGAGCCGCTCGAAGGGGGTGGCTGGCGAGTCAATCAATGGCTCAAAAAGGCCGTGCTGCTGAGCTTCCGCCTCAACGACAATGTCGTCGTTCCGGGGCCGGGCGGCGCCGCTTGGTTCGACAAGGTGCCGTCCAAGTTCGCCGGCTGGGGCGATGCCGCGTTCCGCGAGGCAGGCTTTCGCGCGGTGCCCGGCAGCGTGGTCCGCCACGGGGCCTTTATCGGCAAGGGCGCGGTGCTGATGCCGAGCTTCGTCAATATCGGCGCCCATGTCGGCGAGGGCACGATGGTCGACACCTGGGCGACCGTCGGCAGCTGCGCCCAGATCGGCAGGAACGTCCATCTCTCGGGCGGCGTCGGCATCGGTGGCGTGCTCGAGCCGCTCCAGGCCGATCCGGTGATCATCGGCGACGGCGCGTTCATCGGCGCGCGCGCCGAAGTGGCCGAAGGCGTGCGCGTCGGCGAGGGCGCGGTGCTCTCGATGGGCGTGTATCTCGGCGCCTCGACCAAGATCGTCGACCGCGCGACCGGCCAGGTCTATCGCGGCGAGGTTCCGCCCTATGCCGTGGTCGTCCCCGGCACGCTTCCCGATCCCAAGGGCGGGCCGTCGCTCTATTGCGCCGTGATCGTCAAGACGGTGGACGCCCAGACGCGCAGCAAGACCGGAATCAACGAGCTGCTGCGGGACTGATCGCCTCTCGTCGGGATGACGGAGGGGAGCGGAATGGCGTAGAGGGGCGGCATGGCAGAACAGATGACCTATGGGCGCTATCTCGCGCTCGATCAGCTCCTCACCGCGCAGCATCCGTTGTCCGATCGGCACGACGAGCTGCTGTTCATCATCATCCACCAGACCAAGGAGCTCTGGCTCAAGCAGATGCTCGCCGAGCTCCGCCAGGCGATCGCGCTGGTCCGGGCCGACAAGCCGGTCGAGGCGTACAAGTCGCTCGCGCGGGTCAGTCGCATCCAGGCGGTGATGACGCTGAGCTGGGACGTGCTCGCGACGATGACACCCAGCGACTATACGCGCTTCCGCGCCGTGCTCGGCACCAGCTCGGGGTTTCAGTCGGACCAGTTCCGGGCGGTCGAGACGATGCTCGGCGTGCGCGGCGGCGGGGTGCCGGGCCCGCTCACCACCGAAGCCGCGCAGGCTCCGAGCCTGTGGGACGAAGCCAATGCCGCGCTCGCCCGCGCCGGCTTCGCACTGCCGCCCGAAGCGCTCGAGCGCGACTGGCGCAGGCCCTATGTGCCGAGCAAGGCGGTCGAGGACGCCTGGGCCGAAGTCTATCGCGACACCGCGCGCCATTGGGAACTCTATCAGCTCGCCGAGAAGCTGGTCGACATCGACGACGCGCTCGCCACCTGGCGGCACAAGCACGTCATCACCGTGAGCCGAGTGATCGGGATGAAGCCTGGGACCGGCGGCACGCCGGGCGTGCCCTATCTCGAATCGACCTTGTCCAAGCGCGCTTTCCCCGAGCTCTGGTCGCTCCGGACGAGTCTGTGATGATGCGTTTTCGGGCCGGCGCCACCTCGGCGCGAGCGGAGCCGCGCAGGTGACGAGCTACAAGCGCCTGTTCCAGCGCGCGATCGCCGCGGCGCCAGATCGGCTCCATTTCGCCGCGCACAGCCACCATCTCTGGCCCGACGCCTCCTATGTGGGGCAGCTCGCCGCCTGGGACGATGCGGCGCGCCTCGCCGATCGGAAATGGGAGCGTGTGATGGGCGAGATCTGGCCCGCGGCACAGGCGCATGTAGCGGCCGAGCTCAGGCTGCCCGATCCCGGCACGATCGTGTTCGCGCCCAACACGCACGCGTTGCTGGTCCGCATCGCCTCGGCGATGCCCAAGCGGCCCCTGCGCATCCTTGCCAGCGATGGCGAGTTCCACAGCTTCCGCCGCCAGTCGGCGCGCTGGGAGGAGGCGGGGACCGCAAGGGTGGAGCGTGTTCCGCTCGATCGGACCGTCGAGCATGCGCGATCGGGCGAGCATGACCTGATCTTCGTCAGCCAGGTCCAGTTCGGCACCGGGCATGTCTTCGACGGCATTGCCGAGCTGGCGGCGCTCGCCCGGCCCGACGGGCCCTGGGTGGTGATCGACGGCTATCACGGCTTCATGGCGCTCGAGACCGATCTCTCGGCGGTCGCCGACCGGGTCTTCTATCTCGCCGGCGGCTACAAATATGCGATGGCGGGCGAGGGCTGCGCCTTCCTCCACGCGCCGCCGGGCTTCGGCCCGCGGCCGGAAATCACCGGCTGGTATGCCGAGTTCGACGATCTCGCGCTGCCGCCGGGCAGCGTCGGCTATGCCCCCGACGCGCGCCGCTTCCTCGGGGCGACCTTCGATCCCTCGGGCATCTATCGCTTCGTCGCGGTGCGCGACATGCTCGCGGGCGAAGGGCTGACCACCGCCGCGATCGCCGCGCATGTTGATGGCCTCCGCGCGAAGCTGCTCGCCGAGATGCCGATCGAGGCGGAGCTGCTCAATCCCGGATCGCCCGCGCGCTTCGTCGCGCTGCGCACGCCGCATGCGCAGCGCTGGAAGGCCGAACTCGAGGTGGAGGACGTCATCACCGACGTGCGCGGCGACGTGCTCCGCATCGGCTTCGGCCTCTATCAGGACGCGCGCGACGTCGATCGACTGGTCGAGGCGCTGGCGGCGCTGCGCTGATCAGCGCTCGCCATGGCCTTCGGCGAGATATTCGTCCGACCGCATCTCCATCAGCCGGCTGACGGTACGGTCGAACTCGAAGCGGCCGTCGCCGGTCTCGTAGAGATGCTGCGGCTCGGCGTCGGCGGCGGCGAGCAGCTTGACGCGGTGCTCGTAGAGTGTGTCGATCAGTGTGACGAAGCGCGCCGCCTCATTGCGGTTCTCGGGGCCGAGCTTGGGGATGCCGACGAGGATGACGGTGTGGAAGCGCCGCGCGATCGCGAGATAGTCGGCCGCGCCGCGCGCCTCGCCGCACAGCCGCTTGAACGAGAATACCGCGACCCCCTTGAGGCATTTGGGAACGTGCAGCTCGCGCCCACCCTGGACGGGCAATTCGCAGGCGGGGACATGGTCGCGGTCCTCGGGGGGATAGTCGGTGAGGCGGAAGAAGGCGGCCGAAAGCTGGGCGGTCGCCTCGGGGCCGTTGGGGACGAGCCAGGTATCCATCCGCCCGAGCCGGTCGAGCCGATAGTCGACCGGGCCGTTGAGCGCCAGCACGTCCATCCGCGCCCCGATCAGGTCGATGAAGGGCAGGAACAGCTCGCGGTTGAGCCCGTCCTTGTAGAGGTCCCGCGGGGGACGGTTCGACGTGGCGACCATGGTGAGGCCATGGCCCATCATCTCGGTGAACAGCCGCGACAGGATCATCGCGTCGGCGGGGTTGTTGACCACCATCTCGTCGAAGGCGAGCAGGCGGATGTCCTCGGCCATCGCGTCGGCGACCTTCACCACCGGGTCCGGAATGTCCTTTCGCCGCTCGACATCGAGACGCTCGTGCACCTCGAGCATGAACTCGTGGAAATGGACGCGCCGTTTCCTGCGGATGTCGACGGTGTCGAAGAACAGGTCCATCAGCATCGACTTGCCGCGGCCGACTCCGCCCCAGAGATAGACGCCGCGCGGCGCCTCGGGCATGCGGCCGAGCGCGCGCCACAGGATGCTGCCCTTTCTCGGCACCGCCTCGAGCTCGGACGCCAGCCGGTCGAGCCGTTCGGCGGCGGCTTCCTGCTCGGGGTCGGCGCGCAGCTCGCCGGCGGCGACGAGCGCCCGGTACCGGTCGGCGACCCTGGTCATTGCGGGGACAGCTTGCGCACGGTGCCGGAGAAGCTAGCTATGCGCGCCTCGCCCTGCACGACCAGGCCGCGCAGGAACAGCAGCCTGCCGGTCTCGCGCAGCAGCTCGATCTCGGCATCGAGCGGCGCGTCGATCCGCCCGGCGCCGATGAACTGGGCCGAGAGATCCAGTGTCACTGCTCGCCCGGCACCGAGCACGCCGAAGCCGCGCGCGGCGGCGAACAGCGCGACGTCCATGAAGCCGAGCAGCGCCCCGCCATGGATATTGTCGCCCAGGTTCGAATGGCGCCGCTCGGGGACCATGCGGACGCGCGCCCGATCCTGCTCCACGCGCACCCAGAGCGGGCCGAGCAGCGCGTTGAACCGAGTGGAGTCGTTCATCACCCAGCGCTTCCAGCCGGGAAGCGCCGGATCGTCCTCGTAGAGAAAGGCCGCAGCCGCGTCGCTCAAAGCGTGCGCTCGGCTTCCATCTTCTTGATCTCGGCGATCGCCTTGGCGGGGTTGAGGCCCTTGGGGCAGACGTTCGCGCAGTTCATGATCGTGTGGCAGCGATAGAGGCGGAAGGGGTCCTCGAGCTGGTCGAGCCGCTCGCCGGTCATCTCGTCGCGGCTGTCGGCGAGCCAGCGATAGGCCTGGAGCAGGATCGCCGGGCCGAGGAACCGGTCGCTGTTCCACCAATAGCTCGGGCACGAAGTCGAGCAGCAGGCGCACAGGATGCACTCGTAGAGGCCGTCGAGCTTCTCGCGGTCCTCGGGGCTCTGGAGCCGCTCCTTGCCCGAGGGCGTGGTCGACACGGTCTGCAGCCACGGCTTGATCGAGGCATATTGCGCGTAGAAGTGGGTGAAGTCCGGAACCAGGTCCTTGATCACGTCCATGTGCGGCAGCGGCGTGATGCGGATGTCGCCCTTGATGTCCTCGATCGCGGTGGTGCAGGCGAGGCCGTTCCTGCCGTCCATGTTCATCGAGCACGAGCCGCAGATGCCCTCGCGGCACGAGCGGCGGAAGGTGAGCGACGCGTCCTGCTCCGACTTGATCTTGATCAGCGCGTCGAGGACCATCGGCCCGCAATCGTCGAGGTCGATCTCGAAGCTGTCGTAGCGCGGATTCTCGCCGCTGTCGGGATCGTAGCGGTAGATCTTGAACTTCTTGACGCGCTTCGCCTGCGGGTCCGCCTTGTGCTCCCTGCCCTTGCTGGAGACGCGGCTGTTCTTGGGCAGGCGGAAATCGGCCATCGAGAGGTTCCTTATGCTGGCCGCGCGATAGCCAATCAGCCGGGCCCGCTCAACCCTTCGTCGCGCCGCACAATTCGACCTGTTTCGCGGGGACGCGCAGGATGTTGTCGAGATAATAGCCGATCGCGTCGGCGGCATAGGCACGCTCTGCGCCGCTCGCGATGAAGCGCGCCGCGTCCTTCTGCCAGCCCTCGGCGCAGGCCGCCTTCGCGGCCTTGCCCGCCGCGCAATCGAGCAGCCGGCCGAAGGCCGTGCGATAGAGGTCGAAATCGGCGCGGGTCATGACGGGCCCATGGCCCGGCACCAGCCGCTCGAAGCGCTGCGCGGCGATCCGGTCGAGCGCGGCGCGCCAACCCCGGGCGCAGCCAGTGTCGAAGAAGGGAACCGGCGCGACGACGAGATCGCCCGCGACCAACGTGCCGCTCTCCGGATCGTAGAGCCAGGTATCGCCCTCCGTCGCGGCATGGGGGGCGAGGTGGAGCTCGAGCCGGCCGAGCTTCGTGTCGCCGGTGACCGCTATATCGGGGACCAGGTCCTTGCGGTCCTCGACCGCGGCGATGCCGAGCCGATAATCCGCCTTGGCGATCTCGGGAACCTTCGGATCGGTCACGAACGCCCGGTTGCGGGCCAGGCCGTTGGCGAGAAAGCCATCGAGCGCGCCGAGGATCGCCTTGCTCGTGTAGAGCTTCGCCCCGGGGAAGACGAGGCGCAGCTCCTGGTTGCCGCCGCTGTGATCGAGATGCCAGTGCGTGTTGACGATCGCCACGACCGGCTTCCCGCGCTCCTGCGCATAGGCGATGATCGCGCCCTGATGCTCGAAATGGCGGCCGGTATCGACGACGACCAGTCCGTCATCCTCCTCGAAGATCACGGTGTTTCCGTCGGGCTGGCGCTCGGACATTGGCACGGCACCCGGGATGATCTTCACCGGATGGCCGGGATCGGCCGTGAACAGAAGCGCGGCGAGCAATGCGAGCATGGCAACTCCCCCGGGGTGTGTTGCCCAGGTGTAGCGCTCAGATCACGTCGAGCACCAGCCCCAGACCGCGCGCTTCTTCCGCTTCGATGTACCAGTTCGCGGGCGCGCGCTCGCGGACCTGGTCGAGGCCGATCCGCGTGCCGGCGACGAGGTCGCGAAAGCCTTCCTCCTCGATCCGCACCGATTCCTCGATCTCGTGCAGCGCCGCCTTGAGGCTCGCGACGCAGCTCCGGAGCGGGCCCGAAAGCGCGATCGACCGGTCGATGATCCGCTCGTGGATCATGATCCGCGTGCCTCGCGTCAGGAAGCGCTTGTCGGCGGGGAAGGCGGCCATGAAGGTCGCGCCCGCCGAATAGACCGCGACCTTGCCGAGGAAGAGCGTCTCGCGGCCGCTATAGTCGCGCAACAGGCGGATATCGTCGCCCATCAGCCGCGCCACCTCGGGATCGCCGCCGAGCGTGGAGATCGAGACCACCAGGCTGCCCTGCTGCGGGGCGGCGGCGAGCTGCTCGCGGAAGCTCGCATACATCGCCTGGTCGACGGTGCCGGACAGCACGATGTGGGGGCGGGCGAGCAGCGGATAGCGCGCCGCGTGGTTCTCGGGCGAAGGTCCGGACGCCGGCTCGGGCGCGGAGGTCTCGACGGGTTCGGCCATGGCCGCTGCAACCGCCGCGCGGACTTCGGGTTCCGCCTGCGGCAGCGCGCGCGGCGGCGGCATCGGCTTCAACGCCGGGCGCCGCGCCTCGCGCTTCTCGAGCCAGCGTCGGACGAGGAAGGCGAAGCCGAAGGTGATGAGCAGGCCGAGTCCGGCCTGGACGACACGGTTGCGCAAGCCCCCGGGGAGCGCCTTCTGGACCGCCGCGGGGATCTGATGCTCCAGATCGCCCGGGATCAGCCGTTCCAGCAGGGTCTCCCGCTCGGCCACCTATCCGCCGCCCTTGAGCGCGTCGGTGGCGGGACGGCCGACCGGCGGGGTCTCCGCCTTGGGCATGCGCGCCTCGAGCGGGGCGAGCCAGGTCTGGACATGGTCGCCGATGCTCACCTGCGGGTTGGACGGGTTGAGCCTGGCGCTCGCCTCCCACTGGCCGATCATCACGCGCGCCGCGTCCGACGCCGCTTCGAGCGGCTGGGGCTTGCGCAGCGCATGGTTGATCATCGCGTCGCCGAAGAAGGTCCAGTCGTTCTCGGCCATGCAACCGAAGGACGGGCGATCGGAGGAGGCCGCGGTGAACAGCGCGGTGTCGGGGCTCGACAGCGGCCCGACGAAGATGCCCGAATAGCAGGCCGAGAGGATCAGCACGCGGTTCTTGATGCCGAGCTCGTCGAGGATGTCGGCGAGGCGGCGGGGCGAGAGCAGGCCATAGCCCTGGTCGCCGTCATGATAGGCGATGCCCACCTTGGCGCCATGGCTGGTGGTGTAGAGGACGAGCACGTCCTGGCTCTTGTCCATCACCTCGGCGATGCGGGCGAGCGCGAGGGTCAGGCTGGTGAGGCTGCCATTGGGCAGCTCGCTCGGCGCGGTGCCGGTGCTGCCGGCGAGGACGAGCGTGCGGCCCGCCGCGTCGAAGCGGCGCGACAGCACCTTGCCCGCCTCGCGCGCCTCGCGGCCGAACACCGGGTCGCTGTCGAGCGCAATCGAGACGACATAGGCGTCGACCTGCGCCCTGCGCTGCGGCGCGAGCCCGGCGAGCGCGGCGTTGAGCTTGCGGCTGTCGGCGAGCATCGCCTTGGCCGAGCGGCCGCGCTGCAGTTCGGGGCCGGGATCGAGCCCGTCGATGCCCTCCTGCCCCGACACCATGCCGGGCCAGTCGGCGCGGTGCGTCGACGCCTTGTCCTGCGCCGAAGCCGGTGCGGCGAGGAGCACGGCTGCCGCCGCGAGAAAGGCGAACGCGATACGCATGATGGGCCGGTCCCC
>CBIFVW010000009.1:0-32577 GCA_966186155.1 uncultured Sphingomonas sp. | reverse complement strand
ATTGGCCCGACAAGGTCAAGCTGATGCAGGAGAACTGGATCGGCAAGTCCGAGGGGCTGCAATTCCGCTTCGCGCTGTCCGCGAATGACTCTGGCGTCGGCGAGGTCGAGGTGTTCACCACGCGGCCCGACACGATCTTCGGATCGAGCTTCGTCGCGATCGCCGCGGACCATCCGGTCGCCCAGCGGCTCGCGGCAGATCCCGAGGTCGCCGCCTTTATCGAGCAGTGCAAGGCGGGCGGCACCAGCGCGGCCGAGATCGAGACGCAGGAGAAGCTGGGCTGGAACACCGGCATCACCGCGACGCATCCCTTTGATCCGGAATGGAAACTTCCGGTGTACATCGCGAACTTCGTGCTGATGGACTATGGCACCGGCGCAGTGTTCGGCGTCCCCGCGCACGACCAGCGCGATTATGAGTTCGCGACGAAATACGGCCTGCAGATCCGCCGCGTCGTCTCGAACGGCGACAAGACCGCGCCCGGATTCGACGAGGCCGAGGCCTATACCGGCCCCGGCACGCTGGTGAACTCGCATTTCCTCGACGGGATGGATGTGGCCGACGCCAAGCGCGAAGTCATCCGCCGCGCGGAGGAAGGCGGCTGGGGCAAGGGCCAGACCGTGTGGCGGCTGCGCGACTGGGGCGTCTCCCGCCAGCGCTATTGGGGCACGCCGATCCCGATCATCCATTGCGAGGCATGCGGCCCGGTGCCGGTGCCGCGCGACCAACTGCCGGTGGTGCTGCCCGAGGACGTGTCGTTCGACGTCCCCGGCAACCCGCTCGACCGGCATCCGACATGGAAGCATGTCGATTGTCCGAGCTGCGGCGCAACGGCGCGGCGCGAGACCGACACGCTCGACACCTTCGTCGATTCGTCCTGGTATTTCATCCGCTTCGCCAGCCAGCCCGGCGACAGGCCGTTCGACAAGGCAGTGGCCGAGCAATGGCTGCCGGTCGGCCAATATATCGGCGGAGTCGAGCATGCGATCCTGCACCTGCTCTATGCCCGCTTCTTCACGCGCGCGCTCCGTCACATCGGCAAGCTCGACATGGCGGAGCCCTTCGCCGGACTGTTCACCCAAGGCATGGTGACGCACGAAACCTACAAGTCGCTCGACGGCCGCTGGCTCTCCCCCGAGGAGATCCGCAAGGACGGCGCGGGCGTGATCGAGACCGCCTCGGGCGAGCCGGCGGAGGTCGGCCGCATCGAGAAGATGTCCAAGTCCAAGAAGAACACGGTCGATCCCGAGCCGATCGTCGACCAGTACGGCGCGGACGCGGTGCGCTGGTTCATGCTGTCGGACTCGCCGCCCGAGCGCGACCTCGAATGGACCGAGAACGGCATCGAGGGGGCCTGGCGCTTCGTCCATCGCCTGTGGCGGCTGTTCGACGGGCTCGCGGACGCCCAGGGCGAGGATCGGGAGCTCGATCGCAAGCTCCACCGCACCATCGCCGGCGTCGCCGAGGATATCGAGGGCCTCGCCTTCAACAAGGGCGTCGCCAAGCTCTACGAGCTGGTCAACGCGATCGAGAAGGCGCCGGCATCCGCGTCGCGCACCCGTGCGATCCGCGCGATCGCCCGAATCGCCGCGCCGATGGTGCCGCATCTCGCCGAGGAAGCCTGGGCGGCGATGGGCAATGAGGGGCTGATCGCCGACGCGGCCTGGCCCGACGTGGATCCCGCGCTGCTCGTCGACGCCGAAGTGACGATCGCCGTGCAGGTCAATGGCAAGCTGCGCGATACGCTGCTAATGCCGAAGGGCGCGCCGAAGGATGTCGTCGAGGCCGCGGCACTCGCGTCCGACAAGATCGTTCGGCTGCTCGAAGGCAAGCAACCGAGGAAGGTGATCGTGGTGCCCGACCGTCTGGTGAACCTGGTCGCATGAGACTGGCCGCGCTTCCTGTCGCGCTCTTCGCTGCGGCGCTCGCGCTGTCGGGCTGCGGCCTCAGGCCGCTCTATGGCGGTGGTCCCGACGGCCAGGTGCGCACGATGCTCTCGGCGGTCCAGGTGGCGCCGATCCAGGGCCAATCGGGCTGGCTGGTCTCCAACGCGCTCAACGACCGGCTCGACAATGAAGGCACGGCGGCGCGTTATCGGCTCGAAGTGCAGCTCGACGACCAGATCGCGGGCCTCGGCGTGCGCCGCGACGATTCGGTCGCGCGCGAGCGCCGTACGCTGCGCGCGCGCTACCAGCTGGTCGATCTTTCGAACGGTAATGTCGTGCTCGACGCGACCGCCGGATCGGATGCCGGTATCGACGTGGTCGGTAGCGAATATGCGACGATCGCGGCCGAGAAGAGCGCGCTCGAGCGGCTCTCGGGCATCGTCGCCGACCAGATCGTCGCGCGCGTCGCCCGCTATGCCCAGACCGCGCCGGGAGCGGGCGGCCAGTGAAGGCCAACGCGACGCAGATCCGCGCCGCGATCGAGAAGCCCGGTTCCGACACGCGGCTCTATCTCTTCCACGGCCCCGACGAGGCCGGCGCCGCCGAGCTCGCCGAGCGGCTGGCACGGTCGCTGGGCCCCGAGGCCGAGCGCGTCGATCTCGACATGAAGGCATTGCGCGAGCAGCCCGGCCGGCTCGCCGACGAGGCGGCGTCGATGTCGCTGTTCGGGGGCGTGCGCTTCATCCGCGTCTCGGGCGTCGAGGAAGGCGCGGCCGAAGCGATCGCGCTGCTGCTGGGCGCCGAGCGCGCGGGCAATCCGGTGGTCGCGATCGGCCCAGGGCTCAAGGCGAGCGGCAAGCTGGTCAAGATGGTGATCGCCGCGCCGGCGGCGATGGCCCATGCCTGCTACGTCCCCGAAGGCGTGGACGCGACGCGGCTGGCGACCAATGTCGCGCGCGAACACGGTCTCAGGCTCACCGGCGACCTGCCGCAGCGCCTCGCCGCCGCGACCGGAGGCGACCGCGCGATCCTGGCGCGCGAGATCGAGAAGCTCGCTCTGTACCTCGACGCCGCGCCCGAACGGCCGCGGGACGCCGACGGCGCGGCGCTCGACGCCGTGGGCGCGGATCTCGGCGATTCGGACCTGGGCGATGCGATCGGCGCGGTGGTCGACGGCCGCGTCGCCGATATCGGGGCCGAGCTCGCTCGGCTCGGCGAAGGCATCGGTGTGCCGCTGATGCGCCAGCTCGCGCGGCGGCTTCAGGCGATGGCGGAAATGCGGATTGATCTCGATCGTGGCGGCGAGGTCGATGAAGTACTTGAAAAGCATCGTATTTTCTTCCGCGAAAAGGCCGCCACCGGCCGCGCGCTCCGCCGCTGGAACGCCGCGCAGCTCGCCCGCGCCATCGATCGGGTGCGCGAGGCCGAGCGCGCGATGATGCATTCGGGGAGCGCGGGCGAGGTGCTGGCCGAGGCCGAGGCGGTCGCCGTGACGCGGGCGGCGGCGCGCGGGCGCGGCTAGATCCGCTCGCCGCTCAATCGCTGGCAGACCATGTCGAGCTGGTCAAGCGTCGAATAGGCGAGCGTCAGCGTGCCGCCCTTGGCACCATGGACGATGCGGACGTTGAGCCCGAGCACGTCGCCGAGCTGGTGCTCGAGCGCGAGGATGTCGGGGTCGCGATCCGTCGATCCGCCCTTGCGCTTGGCGGCAGCCGGCTTGGCGCTGCGCGCGAGCTTCTCGGTCTCGCGGACCGACAGTCCCTTGGCGGCGACCTCGCGCGCCAGCCGCTCCGCCTCGGGCGCGCCGATCAGCGCGCGGGCATGGCCCATCTCGATCGCGCCTTCGACCACCATCTGGCGCACCTGCGCCGGAAGATCCAGCAATCTCAACAAGTTGGCGACATGACTGCGCGACTTGTGGACGAGCTTGCCGAGCGCTTCCTGGGTATGGCCGAACTCGCGGATCAGCCGCGCATAGGCTTCGGCCTCTTCGATCGCATTGAGGTCCTCGCGCTGGATATTCTCGACCAGCGCTATTTCCATCGTCTCGGCATCGTCGAGCTCACGGACGATGACCGGGACCTCGTGCAGCCGTGCGCGCTGCGCCGCGCGCCAGCGGCGCTCGCCGGCGACGATCTGGTAATTGTGTCCGGTCGGCCGGACGACGATCGGCTGGATCAGCCCGCGCGTGCGTAGCGACTGGGCGAGCTCCTCGAGCGCGTCCTCGTCGAAATGACGGCGTGGCTGGTCCGGATGCGGGACGAGCGAGCTGACCGGCAGCATGCGCACGCCCCCCGCGCCCGGTCCCTCGGCGGGCCCGGTGATCGGCGCTTCCGGGACATTGTCGCCGAGCAGGGCGGAAAGACCGCGGCCGAGGCCGGGGCGCGGCTTGCGATTGGCGTCGGTCATGCGGCCTTCTTGAGCTTGGGCAGGCGGTCGATCACTTCGCGGGCGAGCGCGATATAGGCTTCGGAGCCGGGGCAGCGATGATCGTAGATCAGCGCGGGCAGGCCATGGCTCGGCGCCTCGGAGAGGCGGACGTTGCGCGGGATCACCGTGTCGAACACGACACGGCCGAGCACGGCGCGAACATCGTCGGAGACTTGGTCGGTGAGCCGGTTGCGGCGATCGTACATCGTCAGGACCACCCCGAGGATCGAAAGGCCGGGATTGAAGCGGCTGCGGATCCGCTCGACCGTGTTGAGCAGCTGGCTGAGGCCCTCGAGTGCGAAAAACTCGCATTGGAGCGGGACGAGCAGCGCGTGCGCGGCAACCATCGCATTGATCGTCAGCAGGCCGAGCGACGGCGGGCAATCGACCAGCACCACGTCCCAGCGGCTGGCATGGTGGCGCGCGATCGCGGCGTCGAGCCGGTGCGTGCGCGCCTCGAACTCGATGAGCTCGATCTCGGCGCCCGAAAGATCCTGGGTCGCCGGAATGATGTCGAGCCCGGGCACCTTGGTCGGCACCGCGACGTCCTCGAGATTCACGTCGCTGACGAGCAGGTCATAGGTCGAATGCTCGCGCTCGGCGCGCGTGATGCCGAGGCCGGTCGAGGCATTGCCCTGCGGATCGAGGTCGATCAGCAGCACGCGCTGACCGGTCGCCGCCAGCGCCGTGCCGACATTGATCGCAGTCGTCGTCTTGCCGACGCCGCCCTTCTGATTGGCTATCGCGATGCAGATCATCTGGGCCGCACCTTTCGCGCGATCACGATCCCCGAGTCGGGCTGCGTGATGCTGGGTTCCACGTGGAACATACCCTGCCATTTCGCTCGTGCGTCTTCCACCTCCGATTGCGCGCTGCGGCCCTTGGGGAGCAACCAGATTGTGGAGGAATCTGTGCAATGTGCTGTGGATCGCAGCAGATCGGGGAGTGCGGCCACGGCCCGGGCAGAAACGACCGCGACCGGCCGCGCCGGCTTGTAGCTCTCGATCCTGCTGGCTCTGACCTCCGCCGCCACCCCGAGCTCGGCCGCGGCGCGCGCGAGGAACTCGGCCCGCTTCGCGCGGGGCTCGACCATCACGACCGGGCGCTCGATCAGCAGCGCCACGACCAGCCCCGGCATCCCGGCGCCGGTGCCGACATCGAGCCACGCGCCCTCCCCGGCTCCTGCCGCGAGCGGGACGAGCTGCGCGGAATCGACGAAGTGCCGCGACCAGAGCTGGTCGAACGAAGCGGCGGAGATCAGGTTCTGCCGCTCGGATTCGGCGCGGAGGATTGCACCGAAGCGCGCGAGCCGCGTTTCACGTGGAACACCGAAATGCGCGCCTATCCAGGCTCGTGCCTCTTCCTCGGTCATGCCGCGCGGCGCCGGGCGTGGAGGAGGATCGCCGAGAGCGCCGCGGGAGTGATACCGCGGATGCGCGCCGCGGCGCCGATCGTCTCGGGCCGCACCGCGGCGAGCCGCTCGACCATCTCCTTTGAGAGGCCGGGCACGGCCGCGAAATCCAGCGCGGCGGGAAGGCGCACGGCATCGTTGGCGCGAAGCTCGGCGACCTCGGCCTCCTGCCGCTCAAGATAGGGGGCATAGCGTGCGTCCTCGACGAACTCGGCGAGGAGTCCGGCATCGCCATTGGCGTCGATCTCGAGATGGCCGAGCTCGACGCCGGGAAAGCGGAGCCATTCGCGCGCCGGGCGCCGCGCGCCGTCGAGCGCGACGGGCGCCCCCCGCGCGTGGAGCGCACTGGCGGTACGTTCGACGGAGAAGCGTCGCTCCAGCATCGCCCGGCCCTCCCGCCGCGCTTCGAGCCGGGCGAGGCGCTCGGGGCGCAGGCATCCGAGCCCGGCCGCAATCCCGCCCAGCCGAGTCTCGGCATTGTCCGCGCGCAGGCGGAGGCGGAACTCGGAGCGCGCGGTGAGCATGCGATAGGGCTCGGTCACGCCCTGCAGGACGAGGTCGTCGACCATCACGCCGAGATAGGAAGTGGCGCGATCGAGGATCAGCGGCGCCAGGTCGCAGGCATGGGCGGCGGCATTGATCCCGGCGACGAGCCCCTGCCCCGCCGCTTCCTCGTATCCGGTCGTGCCGTTGATCTGGCCGGCGCAATGGACGCCGGCGATCGCCGGCAGCGCGAGCGTCGCCGCAAGCGCGCGGGGGTCGATATGGTCATATTCGACGGCATAGCCCGGGGTGACGATCGCGGCGCGCTCGAGGCCCGGGATCGAAGCCACCATCGCCGCCTGGACGTCGACCGGCAACGAAGTCGACATGCCGTTGGGGTAGATCAGATACGTGTCGAGGCCTTCGGGCTCTAGGAAGATCTGATGTCCGTCGCGATCGCCGAAGCGATGGATCTTGTCCTCGATCGACGGGCAATAGCGCGGCCCTTGCGCATCGATCGCGCCAGTGAAGAGCGGCGAGCGGTCGAGCCCCGCGCGGATCGCGTCGTGCGTCGCCGCATTGGTGCGCGTGACCGCGCAATGGAGCTGGGGCAACAGGCGCCGCTCGGTCAGCGGCGACATGGTCCAGGGCTCGGCGTCCGACGGCTGCTCCTCGATCCGCGCCCAGTCGATCGTGCGGCCGTCGAGCCGCGGCGGAGTGCCCGTTTTGAGCCGGGCCATGGGCAAGGCGAGCTCGCGCAGCTGCGCCGCCAGCCGCACCGCCGAATCCTCGCCGACCCGGCCGCCGGTCTCGCGTTCCTCCCCGCGATAGATGCGGCCACCGAGGAAGGTGCCGGTGGCGAGCACCACCGCGCGGCAGCCGAGCAGGCTGCCGTCCGCGAGCCGGACGCCCCGAACCGCGCCCTGGGCCACTTCCAGCGCCGCCGCCTCGCCCCGGACGCAGTGAAGCCCGGGCTGCTCGCGCAGCATGCGCTGGATCGCCGCGGCATAGCGCACGCGGTCGGCCTGGACGCGCGGCCCTTGCACCGCGGTGCCCTTCGACCGGTTGAGCATGCGATAATGGATACCGGCGGCATCGGCGGCGCGGGCGATCAGCCCGTCGAACGCATCGACCTCGCGGACCAGATGCCCCTTGCCGAGCCCGCCGATCGCCGGATTGCACGACATCGCGCCCAGCTTGGCCAAGTCGAAGCTGAGCAGCGCCGTGCGCGCGCCGCGCCGCGCCGAAGCGGCGGCCGCTTCGGTGCCGGCATGGCCGCCGCCGATGACGATGACATCGAATTCCATCGCGCGCCCGCTACAGGCTGCGCGCCGCGCCGTCAAAAGCGTTCCACGTGGAACATCACTTGCCGATGCAGAAACGGGCGAACAGCGCATCGAGCATCGCCTCGACTCCCGCCCGGCCGGTGATCGCATCGAAGGCGCGCATCGCACTGCGCAGATGCTCGGCGACGAGGATCGCATCGGCCTCGCGCGCCGCGTCGCGCAGCGCCTCCGCCGCCCGGGCCGCCAGCGCCCGCTGGCGCGCGTTCAATGCGAGCAGGTCGGCCGGCGGGAGCAGGTCGGCCGCCAGGGCGGTCATGCGTTCCCACAGCCTGTCCAGGCCCTCCCCCGTCACCGCGGATAAGGCCAGCTGCGACGCGTCGGCGGGCTGGCGCCCGGGCAGATCCGCGCGCGCATGGAGCCAGAGCGCCCGCTCCCGCGCCGGCGGTGGATCGTCTCCCAGCCAGAGCAGGATGTCGGCCTCCGCCTGCGCAGCGCGGGCGCGGGCGATGCCGATCGCCTCGATCGCGTCACCGGGAGTCTCCGCAAGCCCGGCGGTGTCGACCAGCAACCAGGCGACTCCGCCGCGCATCACCGGCGCCTCGATCCGGTCGCGCGTCGTCCCCGAGATCGGGGAGACGATCGCGGCGTCCCGCCCCGCCATCACATTGAGCAGGGAGGACTTTCCCGCATTGGGTGGTCCCGCCAGCACCACCCGCACGCCGTCGCGCAGCCGCTCGACCGGCGGCCGATTGACCACCCTGGCGATCTCGTCCGCGAGAAGCCCCACCTCGGTGCCGATCCCGGCCTCGCCGACATCGTCCTCGTCGCTATGGTCGAGCTCGGCCTCGATCCGGGCGGCCAGCGCGAGTACCCGGTCGGTCCATCCTTCGACCGCGCGGCGCACTGCGCCTTCCGCCGTGCGCAACGCCGCGCGCCGCTGCGCCTCGGTCTCGGCCATCAGCAGGTCGCCCAGCCCCTCGGCTTCGCTGAGGTCGATCCGGCCATGGAAGAGCGCGCGGCGCGTGAACTCGCCGGGTTCCGCGGCGCGGAGGCCCGGCCGCGCCGCCAATGCCGCCTCGACCGCGCGCACCACCGCGCGGCCGCCATGGAGGTGGAATTCGGCCAGGTCCTCCCCGGTCGCGCTGCGCGGGCCGGCAAAGCAGAGGATCAGCGCGCGATCGAGCGGATCGCCCGTCGCGGGATCGCGCAGCGCGCGTATCGCGGCGCGGCGTGGCGGCGGCAGGTCTCCTGAAAATTCCTTAGCTATTTGAAAAGCTTGTGGCCCACTTATGCGAAGAACGGCGATCGCTGCGGGCGGCGCGCCGCTCGAGACCGCGAAGATCGTGTCCATTATTTGTCGCTTTTGGTGCCTGTGTCGAACAGCCCGCGCCAGAAGTTCATCCCCGCCTCGCCCATCGGCGACCAGCTCTGCAGCAGCGCCTGGAACGCTTCGGGATTGGCCTGCTTGTCGATCGCCTCGACCATCATCGCGACATAGCGCTCGTGCACCGGCGAGAGATCGGGGAGCCCCATCGCCCGGCGCGCCTCCTCGGGGGTGCAATCGACTTCGACATGGATCTTCATGAGCGCCGTGACTCCGTTGCGCGTGCCGCCGTGCGGCTGCTACCTGATCGGCATGTATGCGCGCGACCATGCCGTCATCGCAACGCCCATCGGTTCGATCCGGATCGAAGGCGACGAGACGCAGCTCGTCGCGGTCCGGATCGGCGGAAGCGAATCGCCTGCGCGCGGAAGCGCCGCCGCGGTGCGCGCCGGAGCCGAGCAGCTCGAGCAATGGTTCGCCGGGACGCTGCGCGCCTTCGACGTGCCACTCGCGCCCGCGGGAAGCCCGCGTGGCGCCGAGATGCGCCAAGGGCTGATCGACATCGGCTATGGCGACACGCTGAGCTATGGCGCGCTCGCGCGAATCCTCGGCTCGAGCCCGCGCGCGGTCGGCCAGCTCTGCGCGCGCAATCCCTTCCCGATCGTCGTTCCCTGCCACCGCGTGCTCGCGAGCGGCGGCCGGCTCGGCCATTATTCGGGCGGCGACGGGCCCAAGACCAAATCCTGGCTGCTCGACCATGAGCGGCGCTTCGCCGGAGGGACTTTGCTATGAGCGGCACGATCGAGATCGAGACCATCGACGGCAGCGGCAGCTTCCATGCCTATGCCGCCGAGCCCCAGGGCACGCCGCGCGGCGCGATCGTAGTGATCCAGGAGATTTTCGGCGTGAATCCGGGGATCCGCCGCAAATGCGACCATTGGGCCGAGAAGGGCTATCTCGCTCTCGCCCCGGACCTGTTCTGGCGGCTCGAGCCCGGTATCGAGCTCGATCCCGACGTGCCCGAGCAGTTCAGGCAGGCGCTCGACTGGATGGGCAAGTTCGACCAGGACATCGGCATCCGCGACATCGAGGCGACGATCCGGGCGGCGCGCGCCAGGCTGGGCGGCGGCAAGGTCGGCGTGGTCGGCTATTGCCTCGGCGGCCGCCTCGCCTTCATGACCGCGACGCGTACCGACAGCGATGCGACGGTCGGCTATTACGGCGTCGGCATCGACGATCTGCTCGGCGAGAAGCACGCGATCGCCAATCCGGTGCTGCTCCACATCGCGGGTGCCGATCATTTCGTGACGCCGGACATCCAGGCGCGGATGCATGCAGGGCTCGACGATCATCCCAAGGTCACGCTGTTCGACTATCCGGGTGAGGATCATGGCTTCGCGGCCGAGATGGGCAAGCGCCGCTCGGAAGCCGCGGCGCAGCTGGCGGACAGCCGGACCGAGGCGTTCTTCGCGGAGAATCTACGATAGCCTCCGGATTCCGTCATCCCCGCGAAGGCGGGGATCCAGAGCCAAGCAGGACGTCGCTCCCGGTTCCTGGGCCCCCCGCCTTCGCGATGACGAAAATATAAGCTTCGTCTCAGAAGAAGCTGATGATCCCCGGCGTCTCGTGGGTGCCGACCCAGCCTTCGTAGATCATGCGCAGCGCGACGAAGACGATCACCGCCAGCCCGATATAGGCGATCCAGCGATACCGGTCGATCAGCCTGGCGATGAGGTTCGCCGCCAGGCCCATCAGGGCCACCGAGAGCAGCAGGCCGACCACCAGGATGCCGGGATGCGCGCGCGCGGCGCCGGCGACGGCAAGGACGTTGTCGAGGCTCATCGACACGTCGGCCACGGCCACCGCCCAGGCGGCGCCGGCGAAGCTCTTGGCGGGCCGCAGCCCCGACTCGACCTGGTTGTCGACATCGTGGCCCTCGCGGATCTCGCGCCAGAACTTCCAGCTCACCCAGAGCAGCAGCAGCCCGCCCGCGAAGATCAGCCCGACGATCCCCATCAGCCAGCTGACGAGGAGCGCGAAGGCGATGCGCAGGACGAGCGCCGCGCCGATGCCGATCAGGATGACCTTGCGGCGCTGGTCGGCGGGCAGGCCCGCCGCGAGCGCGCCGACGACGATCGCATTGTCGCCCGCGAGCATCAGGTCGATCATCAGCACCGAACCGAACGCCGCCAGCGCCGAAGGATCGCCGAGGTTCGAGAAATCCTTGAGGATGTTCGCCCAGATGTCCGCGGGAGAACCGATTCCGGAGGCGGCGGCGCTGAGCATCAGGTCGAGCATGTGCTAGCCTTAGGGTTCGCAGGCGATACCGGCAATGCCCGGGACGGAAGGCTCAGCGCTCGAACGCTCCGAGATCGGGCGCGCGGTGCCGATAGGGAAAGCCGAGCCGGGTGCCTGCGTCGACAAGGTCGCTGCCGGCCTTGAGGTGCATCGACCGGAGCTTCGGCAGGCTGCCATCGGCCCGGCGCGGCGCATCCCAGCCGGCGGTCGCCACGCTCTCGAAGTCCGCCGCGGAGACGTTCACCGCCAGGCTCCAGCTGTTGAAGGCCGCATCCCCGCTCATGTTGGTGAAGAGCGTGCCGCCATAGGAGAGATTGTTGCGCAGCTTCCCCAGGTTCACCGGCTCGCCGTCGCTGCCGAGGCCCAGCATGTTGAAATTGGAGCCGTTCTCGAAGCTGGTGTTGTTGAAATAGTCGTTGGCGAGCGTGTGGTGGTTCGCATAGACGCCCGCCGCCCGGTTGTGGAAGGCAACCGAGAAGCGGAGCGTGTGCTTCACGCCGCGCGGATCGTAGCTGCGGCCATAGCCGCCCATCTTGAAACCATTGCCGTTGCCGATCGGCGTGGTGGTTCCGGGAAGATAGCCATTCTGCCATGCCCAGCTATACTCGATCAGCACGGGGGAATAGGCGCGGATCAAGTCGAAGCCGTCGTCGCTGTTCATCCAGGCGCGGCAGCCGCGGAAGACGTTGCCGGGATTGCCGGCCTTGGGATGACCGCCGAACCCGTCGCCGCTCTCGCCCGCGCCGTTGGAGGTCAGCGGATCGTAATTGTGGTGCGAATCGCTGTTCAGCACCAGATTGTGGCCGCCATTCGCCAGGAACAGCCCCGCTCCCATGATGTGGTGGATGTCGAGCAGCTCGAAGACATTGTGGCTGCCGTTGATCCACACGCCCCAGGATTCATGGTTCAGATTGTTGTTCTGCGGGACGCCCCTGATCTCCAGTCCCTTCAGATGGACATGGCTGGCGCTGACGTCGAATCCCTTGACGCGGCAATCGTCCTTCATCGCCGAGAAATCGAAGACCGGCTTCTCGCCGGGATAGCTCCAATAGCGGATCGGCTTGTCCGCGCTGCCGCTTCTGTTCACCAGGATCGCGTCGACCGTGTCGGTGCGACTCCTGCAGGCGTTGACGCCCTTGGCATAGGCGTAGGTTCCGCCCCGGAAATAGACGGTGTCGCCCGCCTGTGCGGCGGCCTGGGCCTTGGCGAAGGTCCTCCAGGGCGCCGAACGGGACCCCGGAGCGTCGCTGCCGTTCGGCGCGACATAGTAGGTCGCCGCGCGTGCGGCCTGGGCTCCGCCGAGGGAGAGGAGGCAGGCGGCCAGGGCGAGCCGCAAAGGAAAAGGCCGGCGCAACGAGCCCCGGCCTCCATTCCTTCGCGTCACGGCGCGCCGCACGTCACTGGTTCATCGAGTCGAAGAAGTCCTCGTTGGTCTTCGAGTCCTTCATCTTGTCGAGCAGGAACTCCATCGCGTCGACCGTGCCCATCTGCATGAGGATGCGGCGCAGCACCCACATCTTGGAGAGCTTGTTCTTGTCGACGAGCAGCTCTTCCTTGCGGGTGCCCGACTTGCCGACGTCGAGCGCCGGGAAGATGCGCTTGTCGGCCACCTTGCGGTCGAGCACGATCTCGGAATTGCCGGTGCCCTTGAACTCTTCGAAGATGACTTCGTCCATGCGGCTGCCGGTGTCGATCAGCGCCGTGGCGATGATCGAGAGCGATCCGCCTTCCTCGATATTGCGCGCGGCGCCGAAGAAGCGCTTCGGCCGCTGCAGCGCATTGGCGTCGACGCCGCCGGTGAGCACCTTGCCCGAGCTCGGCACCACCGTGTTGTAGGCGCGGCCGAGGCGCGTGATCGAATCGAGCAGGATCACCACGTCCTTCTTGTGCTCGACGAGGCGCTTGGCCTTCTCGATCACCATCTCGGAGACCTGGACGTGGCGCGAGGCCGGCTCGTCGAAGGTCGAGGAGATGACCTCGCCCTTCACCGAGCGCTGCATGTCGGTGACTTCCTCGGGCCGCTCGTCGATGAGCAGCACGATCAGGAAGACCTCGGGATGGTTGTCGGTGATCGCCTTGGCGATGTTCTGCAGGAGCACGGTCTTGCCGACCCGCGGCGGGGCGACGATCAGCGCGCGCTGGCCCTTGCCCTGGGGCGAGACGATGTCGATGACGCGCGCCGACTTGTCCTTGACCGTCGGGTCGAGCGTGTCGAGCGTCAGCTTCTCGTCGGGATAGAGCGGCGTGAGATTGTCGAAGTTGACGCGGTGGCGCACCGCTTCGGGGTCGTCGAAATTGACCGAGACCAGCCGAGTCAGCGCGAAATAGCGCTCGCCGTCCTTGGGCGCGCGGATCTCGCCCTCCACTGTGTCGCCGGTCCTGAGACCGAACTTGCGGACCTGGTTGGGCGAGACATAGATGTCGTCGGGTCCGGCGAGATAGTTCGCCTCGGGGCTGCGCAGGAAGCCGAAGCCGTCGGGCAGCACTTCGATCGTGCCCTCGCCCATGATCTGGTCGCCATTCTCGGCCTGCGCCTTGAGGATCGCGAAGAGCAGGTCCTGCTTCCTGAGTGTCGAAGCACCCTCGACACCGAGGTCCTCGGCCATCGAGACCAGTTCGGCGGGGGATTTCTTCTTGAGGTCCTTGAGGTGCATTGGGAGTCCGGGTGCTTGATCTGGGAGGAGCGTCGGTCGGCGGAAGCGCGCGAATATCGATGCTGGAGGGAGGATGCGCCGGAGGCCCGGAGCACATCGCCGAATTAGGTGCGCCTCCGGGCCAAGTCAACCTGCATCGCCGCGCTTTTGCGTCGACGCGCCGTCAGAAGGGCCGCACCACCGCCAGGACGACGATCAGGATCACGGCGATCGCCGGGACTTCGTTGAGCATGCGCAGCGTCCGCGTGGGAAGCCGGACCTCGCCGCGCGCGAGCCGCTTCGAATAGCCGATCGCCCAGCCGTGATAGCCGCTGAGCATGAACACGAGTATCAACTTGGCGTGCAGCCAGCCGAGCCCCGCGGCGCCTTCGAACAGGCCGAGATTGGCGGCGAGCGCCAGGCCGAGGAGCCACACGATCCCGATCGCGGGCTCGAGGATGATCCGCCGCAGCTTCGCCTCGCGCTCGGTCCATTTCTCCGCCTCGGGCGTGCCCAGCGCTTCCTGGTGATGGACGAGGTAGCGCGGCAGCAGGAACAGCCCGGCCATCCAGAAGATCACGAAGATGATATGGGCCGCCTTGACCCAGAGCCAGGCGCCGCCGAGCCAGCCGATCATGCCGTCCTCCTGATCCGCCCCAGCAGCCGCTCGACATGGTCGACGGGCGTGTCCTGCTGGATCCCGTGGCCGAGATTGAAGATGTGCGGACGGTTCGTAAAGGCCGCGAGGATGCGGTCCACCGCCGCGTCGAGCGTCCCGCCCCCCGCGATCAGCGCGAGCGGGTCGAGATTGCCCTGCACCGGCAGCCCTTCGGGCAGCGCCGCGTCGGCCCAGGCGGGATCGACCGTCTCGTCGAGCCCGACCGCATCGACGCCGGTCTCGCGCGCATAGGCGGGAAGCTTGCCGCCCGCACCCTTGGGGAAGCCGATCACCGGCACGTCTGCATCGTAATCATGCAGGCGGGACACGATGGTCTCAGTGGGAGCAATCACCCAACGCTCGAATTGCGCTGGCGACAAGCTCCCTGCCCAGCTGTCGAACAACTGAACTGCCTCAACACCATTGCCTATTTGCTCTATTAGGTACTCGACCGTGCAATCGACGATCGAATTTATGAGAGCTTGCATCATGTGCGGGTCCGCGTAAGCAAGCCGCCGTGCTTCGCTCTGCTCGCGACTACCCTGTCCAGCGATCATATAGGTTGCCACTGTCCAAGGGCTGCCTGCAAAACCCAAGAACGTTGTGCTTGCCGGAAGTTGGCCAGCAACTAGCCGTACGGTTTCGTAAACGGGTTCTAGAACCTCTGCATTGGGAAAAAGGTCAGGAAACCCGTCGAGAGTTATTTTCGGCGCGAGCCGCGGCCCTTCGCCGGCTTCGAACCACAGCTTCTGGCCGAGCGCCATCGGCACCATCAGGATGTCGGAGAAGAGAATCGCGCCGTCCATGCCGAAGCGGCGGATCGGCTGGAGCGTGATCTCCGCCGCGGCCTCGGGATCCAGCGCGAGCTCGAGGAACCCGCCCTTGGCCTCCCGCAGCGCGCGATATTCGGGGAGATAGCGTCCCGCCTGGCGCATCAGCCACACCGGCGGAATGGGCTGGCGCTCGCCCTTCAGGGTCGCGAGCAGAGGCTTGGGGGCGGACGGGGTCAGAGCGGGATTCCTAAAACTATAAAGAAGAGAATCTAAGGATTGTTGGAGTCTGTTGGGGCGTGGATGCCGGGGCTTATGCGCTCGTGCGCACCTTGCCAACAGCTTGACTCCGCAAGGCCCGCGCAAGCCCGCGGATTCGATCGGGCCGTCCCCGATTTCCACAGATTGTGGATCGAATGGACGGGCTGGGGATGCGGATGTGGACGAATCGCGAGCGAGACTCCCGATTCCGCGCCGCTTGGGTTCCGCCGCCGGTTGCGCTAGCGGCTATGCGGCATGTTCTCCACAGACTCCTCCACGCGCTGATGCGGCTGCACCTCCACCTTCTCTCCGATTCGACCGGCGAGACGCTGGAGAATATCGCCAAGGCCGCGCTCGCCCAGTTCGACGATGTCGAGACGCTCCGCCATTTCTGGCCGATGGTCCGCAGCGAGGCCCATCTCGAGCGGATCCTCCAGGAGATCGCGCAGAATCCTGGGCTGGTGCTGTTCACGCTGGTGAACTCCGAGGTCCGCCGCACGCTCGAGAGCCGCTGCCGCGCGATGGGGCTGCCGGCGATCGCGCCGCTCGATCCGGTCAACCACGCGCTCTCCAACCTGCTCGGCCAGGAAGCCAAGGCGCGGCCGGGGCGTCAGCACATGCTCGACGCCGCCTATTTCGCGCGAGTCGACGCGATCCAGTTCACCATCGCGCACGACGACGGGATCGGCGCCGAGGATTGGGAGGAGGCGGACATCGTCCTTGCCGGCGTGTCGCGCTCGTCCAAGACGCCGACTTCGATCTATCTCGCCAATCGCGGCTACAAGACCGCGAACATCCCGATCGTGGTCGAGGCGCCGCCGCCGGCCGAGCTGTTCGCGCTCAGGCATCCGCTGATCGTCGGCCTCACCACCAGCGCCGACCGGCTGATCCAGATCCGCCGCAACCGGCTCCTGTCTTTGAACCAGATGCCCGAGACCGCCTATGTCGACCAGGATTCGGTGGCGCGCGAAGTCGCCTATGCGCGGCGGATGTTCGCCGACAATGGCTGGCCGGTGATCGACGTGACGCGCCGATCGATCGAGGAGACCGCTGCGGCGATCATCCAGCTCTGCAACGAGCGGACATTGGAGAAGAGTGCAGGGGAAGGGAGCGCATGAAGCTGGTCCTCGCTTCGCAGAGCGCGTCACGCCGCGCGATGCTCGACGCCGCCGGCGTGCCGCACGAGGCGGTGGCGGCGCAGGTCGACGAGGCGACCGCCAAGGAATCGCTGGTCGCCGGCGGCATCTCCCCGCGCGACCTCGCCGACGCGCTCGCCGAGCTCAAGGCGCTCAAGGTCTCGAAGCTGGTGCCCGGCGCATTGGTGCTCGGCGGCGATTCGCTGGTCGCGCTCGACGACGGCAGCCTGCTCGACAAGCCGGCGAGCCGCGAACAGGCCGCGGAGCATCTCCGCCGCATGTCGGGGCGCACCCATGACATCTACAGCGCCGCGGTGATCGCAGAGGGCGGGCGCCCGGTATGGCGGCACGTCGACCGCGCCCGGCTGCACGTGCGGCCGCTGTCCGAGGCGTTCATCGCCGAATATCTCGACGGCGAATGGCCGGCGATCGCCGGCTGCGTCGGCTGCTTCCGGATCGAGGGGCCGGGCGTTCAGCTGTTCAGCCGGACCGAGGGCAGCCAGTTCACTATCCTCGGCATGCCGCTGCTGCCGATCCTCGATTATCTGCGCGTGCGCGGGGTGCTGACGTCATGAAGCCTTATGCCGAGGTGATCGGCGATCCGATCGCACATTCCAAGTCGCCGCTGATCCACGGCTTCTGGCTGGACGCGCTCGGCATCGACGCCGAATATCGCGCGGCGCACGTCACGCCCGAAGGGCTCGCCGGCTATTTCGAGGCGCGCCGCGCCGATCCGGCTTGGCAGGGCTGCAACATCACGATTCCGCACAAGCAGGCGGCGCTCGACTGGGTCGAGGATCGCGGCGGGGTGCGCGAATCGATCGGCGCGATCAACACGGTGGTGCGCTCGGAGGACGGGGCGCTGATCGGCACCAACACCGATGCCGGCGGCTTCTACGCGCCGATCGCGGGGCTCGATCTCGAGGGCGGCCATGCCGTGGTGATCGGCGCTGGCGGCGCCGCGCGCGCGGTCCTGTTCGCGCTGGCGAAGATCGGAATCGGCCGAGTCACGATCCAGAACCGCAACGTGCTCAAGGCCGCCGCCTTGCTGTCGAGCTTCGGTCTCGAGGGCGATGCGGTGCCGCTCGGCGCGCCGCTGCCGCCGGCCGACCTCGTCGTCAACGCCAGCGCGCTCGGCATGAAGGGCCAACCGCCGCTCGATCTCGACCTCGCGCCGCTGCCCGAGCACGCCCTGGTCTACGACATCGTCTATGCCCCGCTCGAGACCGCGCTGCTCGCTGCGGCGCGGGAGCGCGATCTCGACACCGTCGACGGGCTCGACATGCTGATCGGCCAGGCCGCGCTCGCCTTCGAGCTGTTCTTCCGCGCCGCGCCGCCGCGCGAGCGCGACGAGGCGCTCAGGGCATTGCTCACCGCATGATCGGGCGTCCATGATCACCTTGGGCCTCACCGGATCGATCGGCATGGGCAAGTCGACGGTGGCGGCGATGTTCGCGGACGAAGGCGTGCCGGTGTTCGACGCCGATGCCGTCGTCCATCGGCTCCAGGGCCCTGGCGGCGCGCTGGTCGCGGCGATCGAGGCCGAATTTCCCGGCACCACCAACGCGCTCGGCGTCGATCGGACGCTGCTGCGCGAAGCGGTGCTCGGTAACGACGCCGCGATGGCCCGGCTCGAGGCGATCGTCCATCCGGCGGTGGCGAGGGAGCGCGAGGCGTTCCTCGCGGCGCAGGGCGGCGCGCCCCTGGTGGTGCTCGACGTGCCGCTGCTGTTCGAGGCGGGCGGCTGGCGCCAGGTCGACCGGATCGCCGTGGTCTCGGCGCCGCCCGACGTGCAGCGCGCGCGCGTGCTGGCACGGCCGGGGATGACGCCCGAGCGATTCGAGGCGATCCTCGCGCGCCAATTGCCCGACGCCGAGAAGCGCGCCCGCGCCGACTTCGTGATTCCGACGGGCGGTTCGCTCGATGCGACGCGCGCCGCGGTGCGCGACGTGATCGCTTGCCTCGCGGGCCCGGCGGTAGGATAAGCGATTCATGCGTGAAATCGTGTTCGACACCGAGACCACCGGACTGAGCTTCTCCGGGGGCGACCGGCTGGTCGAGATCGGCTGCGTCGAGCTGGTCAACCGCGTGATGACCGGCCGGACCTTCCACGCCTATATCAATCCCGAGCGGCCGATGCCGGTCGAGGCGTTCAACGTCCATGGCCTGTCCGAGGTCTTCCTTTCGGACAAGCCGCGCTTCCACGAAGTCGTCGAGGACCTGCTCGACTTCATCGGCGAGAGCCCGCTCGTCGCGCACAATGCCGGGTTCGACTTCGGCTTCCTCAACGGCGAGCTCGGCAAGTGCGGCCGGCCGGTGGTCGATCTCGCGCGGATGGTCGACACGCTGACGCTCGCGCGGACGCGGCATCCGGGCGCCAAGCACACGCTCGACGCGCTGTGCGTGCGGTACGGAATCGACTTGAGCCAGCGCACCTTGCACGGCGCGCTGCTCGACGCGCAGCTGCTCGCCCAGGTCTATGTCGAGCTGACCGGCGGACGGCAGATCACGCTCGGCCTCGCCGTCGATGCGCCGGTGGTGCGCGAGACGCCGGCCGAAGCCCCCGCGCGCGTCCATGTGCGCCCGGCGCGGCATTTCGCGCCATCGGCGGCGGAACTCGAACGGCACGCAGCCTTTCTCTCTAAGATGGAGGAGCCGCTCTGGGGCATGGCCACGTCCGCTTGACCGGACCGGGCCGCGTGCCCAGCTAGAGTTCCTCGTAATGGCGGAGGTTACAGATGGACATCCGGGTTTCTGGGCACCAGGTCGAGACCGGCAACGCGCTCAAGTCGCAGGTCAACGAACGACTCCAGGGCATCGCCGACAAATATTTCTCGCGCGCGCTCTCGGCCCAGGCGACCTTCGGCAAGGGGCCGCACGACAATGGCTTCACCTGCGATATCGTGATGCACGTGATGCAGGGCTTGGTCCTCAAGGCGACCAACAAGGGGATGGAGGCGCATGGCGCGTTCGACGGCGCCGCCGACCGGATCGACAAGCAGCTCCGCCGCTACACGCGCCGATTGAAGGACCGGCAGGCCGGCACGGTCAACGCGCTCGCGGAGAACGGCGCCTATGACAATGGCTATGACAATGCCGGCTACACTTTGTTCCAGGAGGCGACCGAGGACGAGCCGGCCGACGCGCCGGTGATCATCGCCGAGACTCGAGTCGACGTGCCCGAGGCGAGCGTCTCCGATGCGGTGATGATGCTCGATCTCCGGAACACCAATGCGTTGTTGTTCCGAAACAGCGCGACGGGAGCCCATAACATGGTCTATCGGCGCGGCGACGGGACGATCGGTTGGGTGGAACCCAACCGCGCGGCCTGAGTAGTGCTTAAGGCAGGGGTTGGCTCCTCAACTGGAATTTCATGTGACCGACATCAGTGATCTGCTCGTGCCGGAGGCAGTGCTCTCCGGCGCGGGTGTCGCAAGCAAGAAGGCGCTGTTCGCCGCTCTGGGTACCGCCGCGGCCGACGCCTATGGCCTCGACGCGCGCGAAGTCGCGGAGAAGCTGACCGAACGCGAGAAGCTGGGTTCGACCGGCTTCGGCGGCGGCATCGCCATCCCGCATGGCAAGCTCGATTCGATCCGCCGGGTGTGCGGCGTCTTCGCCCGGCTCGACAAGCCGGTCGATTTCGGCGCCGTCGACGAGCTGCCGGTGGACCTCGTCTTCATGCTGCTCTCGCCCGTGGGCGCGGGCGCGGAGCATCTCAAGGCGCTGGCCTGCGTCTCGCGGCGGCTGCGCGACAGGGGCTTCGCGGCCAAGCTGCGCGGCGCGGGATCGCAGGACGCGCTCTACGCGCTGCTCGCCGGCGTCGAGGCGCGTGACGCGGCCTGAAGCGGAGCCGCAGCCGGAGCCGACCGGGGCGGAAGCGCATTTCCGCGCGCTCGAATCGCTCTATGCCGCGGCGCCGATCAACCGGTTGTTCGATTCGGTGCTCGAGATCCCCGAGCCCGGTCATGCCCGCATCCGCTTCACGATCGACGCCCGCTACTTCCACGCGGCCGGAGCGGCGCACGGGACGAGCTATTTCAAGATGCTCGACGACGCCGCCTTCTATGCGGCGAACAGCCTCGTCACCGATCGCTTCCTGCTGACCACTCAGTTCAACCTGCTCTTCACCAAGCCGCTGACCGAAGGCCCGGTGGTGGCCGAGGGGCGCTGGGTGAGCGGCCAGCGTCGCGTGTTCGTCGCCGAGGCGCGGCTGGTGGATGCGAGCGGCGAGGAGGCGGCGCGGGGGACGGGCACCTTCATGCGGTCGCGCATCCCGCTCGCCTCGCTTCCCGGCTATCGGCACGGCTGATGGCGCGGCTGACCAGCGCGATGCTGGTGAGCGCGCTGGTGCGCCGCGCCGGCCAGGCCGGCGGATCGGCGATGGTGCTCGCCAGAGGCGACGCAACGGCGGGCGCTATCCTGTTGTTAACCATGGAGAAGGGTGGAAATCCGCGCTTCTTCGAGCGCGGATTGGGACCGGACGGGCTTCCCGGGCTGATCGCCTCGGGCCCTGCCGAGCTCGCCGACGAAGGGGCCGCGACGGCCTATTGGCAGCGTCGCCGCGAACGCGATTCGGACCTCTGGGTGGTCGAACTGGATATCGCAGAGGCGCAACGGTTCGCCGCTGAAACGATGACGGCAAGTTGACATGTCGGCGCGGTGAAGCGAAAGGCGCCCCTTACTATCAATCGCGTTGTGCTGCCCGGGGTGTGAAGTCGGTCGGTTACGCAGTCGGGGGGAAGCCCGGCGGCCCGTAGAAGCTAAAAAGGGGCCGGCCGCGCGCCAACCGCACAGCAACGAAGCATAATGAAGTTCCTGCCACGCGCCGCGAGTTTCGCGGCTGTGACCTTTTGCGCTGGCGCACTTGCGAATGCCGCCACGCTCGATGTGACGCTGAACCCGCAGGACGTGCCGGTTCATGCCTCGAACACCCTGGAACATGAGGTTGTTCCCACGCCGCACGTTGCGGCGCCGCTCCACCAGGCCGGCGGCAGCAAGGGTGAGATCGTCCAGCCGATCCCGAACGCGGATCCGGACGATGCCGAATTCAACTCGCTCTCGGCGGTGGTCGCGGCGCAGGATGCGCCCGCGTCGCTCGACAGCGAACTCAACTGCCTCGCGGTGGGCATCTATTACGAATCGAAGAGCGAGCCGCTCGCCGGCCAGCTCGCGGTGGCCGAGGTGATCCTCAATCGCACGACCTCGGGTCGCTTCCCGCGCTCGGTCTGCTCGGTGATCAAGCAGCCGGGCCAGTTCTCGTTCGTGCGCGGCGGCAAGCTGCCGACTCCGCCGGCCAATGCGCAGTGGCGCAAGGCGCTCGCCGTGGCGCAGGTCGCGCAGAAGGACCTGTGGGATTCGCCCGTGCCCCAGGCGCTCTATTTCCATGCCCGCTACGTCAAGCCGAGCTGGAAGCGCGCGCGCGTCGGCACCGTGGGCAACCACGTCTTCTACAGATAACCGGATCGCGGGACTTTTCCGCGTTCGTGGAATGTTCTAGACAGCCGAGGATGATCTCCCCGGCTGTTTCGTCTTCCGAGGCCCCGCTCGTCGCCGCCGATGTCGCGCGCGGCGTGACGCGGCTGCTGCTCCGCCACGATTGCGTCGCGCTCGCCGAAGTGCCGCTCGACGGCGGGCGCCGCGCCGATCTGATGGCGATCGACGCGCGCGGCAACATCGTCATCGTCGAGATCAAGGTGTCGCGCGCCGACCTGCTCGGCGACGCCAAGTGGAACGACTATCTCGCGCATTGCGACCGCTTCTTCTGGGCGGTGCCGGCGGGCTTCGACTTGCGGCCCTTCGAGCAGGAGGCCTTCCTGCCCGCGCGCGCCGGGTTGATCGTCGCCGACCGCTACGACGCCGCGGTGGTGCGCGAGGCGGCGACGGTGCCGCTCGCCACGCCGACGCGGAAGAAATGCACGCTCGCCTTCGCCCGCCGCGCCGCGCGCCGGGTCATCCAGATCCTCGATCCGGAGGCCGAGGCCGGCTTCTAGAGCTTCGGCCCCGCCGAGCCGGCGCTGCGCTGCACCTTGGGCGCATCGGCGAGCAGCTTTGCGATCTGCGGATAGCGGGTCTCGTCCCGGGCATAGTCGCGCGCCGACTTGCCGGTGACGTTGTCGGTGCGGTCGGGATCGGCGCCGGCGTTGATCAGCTGGCGCACCGCTTCGACATTGTGGACCTGCACCGCGCGGATCAGCGGCGTCTCGCCGGCCGCATTGGCGAGGTTCACGTTCGCCTTGTACTTGATCAGGATGCCGAGGCCGTCGATCCAGCCGCGCTCGGCGGCGATGATCAGCGCGGTGTTGCCGCGGCCGTCCTGGAGGTTGGCGTTGATGTCGTCCTGCTGGAGCAGCACGCGCAGATAGAGCGCGTCGCTGCGCCGCGTGACGATGTGGATCGCGCCCTCGCCGGTCGAGCGGTCCTTCGCGTTGACGATCCGCAGCGTCTTGTCCTGCAGGAACTTGTTGACCTTGGCGCCGTCCGCCTCGCGGACCGCCTTGAGGAAATTATAGCTGTCGGAAAATTGCTGGGCCGACGCGGGCGCGGCGGCGAGCATCAGGGCGGCGGCCGCGGCGGCGCCGAATACGCGTACGTTCATGACTTGCCCAAACCCCATAGCGGCAAAGCTTGCAACCCTTCGCCTATCAGATCATGGCTGCGGATGCCATGAACAGGATGTTTCCGGCGCTCGCACCGGCGCTTCTCGCCCTTTCCGCCTGCAATAGCGCCCCCGCGGCGCCGCCGCTCGCCGGTGCGCGGATCGGCGGGCCGTTCACGCTCACCGACCAGGCCGGCAGGCAGGTCCGCGACACCGACTTCGCCGGCAAGTACCGGATCGTCTATTTCGGCTACACTTATTGCCCGGACGTGTGCCCGACCGACATGCTCAAGATCGGCCAGGCAGTGAAGCTGCTCGAGAAGCAGGCGCCCGCCAAGGCGGCGAAGGTCGTGCCGATCTTCATCACCGTCGATCCCGAGCGCGACACACCCAAGGTGGTCGGCGAGTTCGTCGCCAACTTCCATCCGCGCGCCATCGGCCTCACCGGCAGCCCGGCGGCGATCGCGGCGGTGGAGAAGCAATATGCGGTCTATGCGAAGAAGGAGCCGCCCGCCCCGGGCGGCGGCTATCTGGTGGGTCATACCCAGATCGCCTATCTGATGGACCAGGACGGCAAGCCGATCACGTCGCTGCCGCTCGAGAAGGATGCTCCCGCGATCGTGGAGCAGCTCGATCATTGGGTGCGATGACCGGTAAGTTCTGGGAAGACCTGCCGCTCGAGAAGCTGGATCGCGCGCAATGGGAGGCCTTGTGCGACGGCTGCGGCAAATGCTGCGTCCACAAGCTCGAGGACGAGGAGACCGGCGAGCTGCTGCCGACCAACGTCGCCTGCCGGCTGCTCGACCGGCGGATGGGGCGCTGCTCGGACTATCGGCATCGCCACGCCTATGTCGCCGAATGCGTGCGGCTCAACGCGAACAACGTCCGCAGCATCGAGTGGCTGCCCTCGACCTGCGCCTATCGGCTGCGCGCCGAGGGCAAGCCCCTGCCCGACTGGCACTATCTGGTGAGCGGCGATCCCGAATCGGTCCACCAGGCCGGCCAGTCGACGCGCGGCTGGACGATCAGCGAGGACGATGCCGGCGATTTCGAGCACCATCTCGTGGACCGCGACTTGTGACCGCGCCCGAGATCGAGGTCGTTCGCCACGCCCGGGCGCGGCGGATGCGGCTCTCGGTCGATCCGCGCAGCGGCCGCGTGAAGCTCACGCTTCCGCCGCGCGCCTCGCTCAAGAAGGGGATGGACTGGGCGCGCGAGCAGCAGGGCTGGATCGCGGCGCAGCAGGCGCGGATGCCCGAAGCGCGGCCCTTCGTTCCCGGCGCGCGCATTCCGCTCGGCGACGCCGAGGTCGAGATCGTCTGGCCGGCGGCGGGCGCGGGGCGGGCCCCGCGGCTCGACGGCGACCGGCTGCTCTGCGGCGGCCCGCGCGAAGGGCTCGAGCGGCGCGTCGAGCGCTGGCTCCGCCAGGCGGCGCTCGATCTCTTGAGCGAAGAGACCGCGGAACATGCCGAGCGGGCGGGCGTGCACGTCACCAAGGTGTCGGTGGGCGATCCGCGCGGGCGCTGGGGGAGCTGCGCCGCGTCGGGGGCGATCCGCTACAGCTGGCGGCTGCTCCTCGCGCCGAGCCAGGTCCGCCGCGCCACCGTCGCGCACGAAGTCGCGCATCGCGTGCACATGAACCACGGCCCCGCCTTCCACCGGCTCGTCGCCGAGCTCCACGAAGGCGATCCCGACCGCGCCCGCGCCTGGCTCCGCCGCAACGGCGCGGCGCTGCACTGGTACGGGCGCTAGCCTATTCCCCCTCGCCCTGCGGCGCCTCGTCGCGCGGAGCGGGGATCTGCTGCTGGCGTGGAAGTTCACGCCGGTCCTCGCGCTGCGGCGGGGGAGGCGCGCGCCGGCCGGTCATCCGGTCGATCCAATCCTGGTCGAGCTGCTCGCCCTGCCCCGGGTCGGGCTCGGCCTGCTCGCTGCCGTCGCTGCGCGGCTGCTGGTCCTCCGGGAGCGGATTGCCGTCCGGGTCGACGAACAGGCCGTTGTCGGGCTCGGCATAATAGGCATTGTCTTCCGGCTCGAGCTGATATTCGGGCAAGGTCACCTGCGTGTCGAACTGCTCGACCGGCCGATTGGCGACCGCCTTGCGCATGAACGCCGCGAAGGCGCGGGCCGGCGCGGTGCCGCCCTGCAGGCCGGGGACCACCCTCGCGTCGTCGCGGCCCATCCACACGCCGGCGGTGAGCCCGCTCGAGAAGCCGATGAACCAGCCGTCCTTGTTCGAGGTGGTCGTGCCCGTCTTGCCCGCCGCCGGGCGGCCGATCTGCGCGGCGCGGCCGCTGCCTGCGGCTACCGCGGTCTGGAGCAGGTCGGTCATCTGCGCGGCGACATAGGGCGCCACCAGCACCTGGCTGGTATCGACCTCGTGCTGGTAGATCACGTTGCCGTTCGCCGTCACGCGGGTGATGCCATAGGGCGTGACCGCGACGCCCTTCTGCCCCACCGAGGCGAAGGCGCGGGCCATGTCGATCAACCGCACGTTCGACGTGCCGAGCACCATCGCCGGCTGGGTGTTGATCGGCGTGGTGATGCCGAAGCGGCGCGCCATGCTCGCCACCGTGCCGAAGCCCACTTCCTGGCCGAGCTTCGCCGCGATCGTGTTGAGCGAATAGGCGAAGGCGGTGCGCAGCGTGACTTCGCCCGAGTTGCGCCCCGAATTGTTGCGCGGCGACCAGCCGTTGATCGTCACCGGCTCGTCGACCACCATGTCGTCGGGCTTGTGCCCGGCTTCGAGCGCGGCGAGATAGACGAACAGCTTGAACGCCGATCCGGGCTGGCGGACCGCCTGGGTCGCGCGGTTGTAGATCGACGCGACATAGTCCTTGCCGCCGACCATCGCGCGCACCGCGCCGTCGCGATCGAGCGCCACCAGCGCGCCCTGGGCGTTCTTCGGGGTGTTGGCGCGGATCGCGTCGTCGGCGGCGCGCTGCATGCTGAGGTCGAGCGTGGTCCACACCTCGAGCGGCGCCTCGGTCTCGTCGATCAGCACCTCGAGCTGAGGCAGCGCCCAGTCGGTGAAGTAGCGGACGCTGTTCTGCCTGGGCTCGGGGGCGAGCTTGACGGTGCGCGGATCGGTCGATCGCGCCTGCGCCGCGCTGATCTTGCCGGTCTCGGCCATCACGTCGAGCACCACGCTCGCGCGCTGGACCGCCGCCTCCGCGTCGGCGGTGGGCGAGTAATGCGAAGGCGCCTTGACCAGGCCGGCGATCACCGCCGCCTCGGCCAGCGTCAGGTTGGTCGCGGGATGGCCGAAGAACTTCCGGCTCGCCGCGTCGATGCCGTACGCGCCGCCGCCGAAATAGACCTTGTTCAAATAGAGCTCGAGGATCTGCTGCTTGGAGAATTTCTGCTCCATCGCGAGCGCGATCACCGCCTCGCGCGCCTTGCGGCCGAGATCGTACTTGTTCGAGAGGAAGATGGTGCGCGCCACCTGCTGGGTGATCGTCGAGGCGCCCTGGAGGCGCCGGTCCTCGCCCGAGCGCGCGATCGCGAGCTTGAGCGCGCGCATCAGCCCGATCGGATCGACGCCCCAATGCGATTCGAAGCGCCGGTCCTCGACCGCGACGATCGCGTCCTTCATCACCTGCGGGATCCGGTCGTACGGGATCCATTCGCCATAGCTCGGCCCCAGCGAGACGAGCACCGTGCCGTCGACGGCGTGGACGCGGATCATCTGGCCGTTGGGCGAGGATTTGAGCTCGTCGAAGCCCGGCAGCGACGATTTGGTCGAGAAGACCGCGATCATCAGCGCGATGAAGGCGACGAGCGCGACGCCGCCGCCGCTCACCAGCGTCCAGAAGCCGATTCGCTTCCAGGTCGAGGGCGTGCGCCACCAGGGACGGCGAATGACGGCGGGAAGGTTGGACGGCATCAGGAGAGGTCGATTAAGGCCTGTTGCGCCGGCTCACAAGGTCACGCGCCGGGCTGCTCCCCGCTAGCAGCGCTCGCGTTGCCGCCACGTGAACGGAAATCGAGGCTCACCGAGTTCATGCAGTAGCGCAGACCCGTCGGCGGCGGACCGTCGGGAAAGACATGGCCGAGATGGCCGTCGCACCGCGCGCAGCGCACCTCGACGCGGCGCATGCCGTGGCTGGTGTCGGCATGCTCGGTGACGTGGTCGGCGGCGATCGGCCGCGTGAAGCTCGGCCAGCCCGATCCCGAATCATATTTGTCGACGCTGTCGAACAGCTCGAGCCCGCAAGCCGCGCAGCGATAGACGCCGTCGGCCTTGTTGTCGTTGTAATGGCCCGAAAAGGCGCGCTCGGTGCCGGCTTCGCGCAGCACGTGGAACTGCTCCGGCGTGAGGCGCTTGCGCCACTCGGACTCGGGGAGGTTCAGATGCTCCATGCGCCCAGCATGTGTGCGCGGCGGAGGGCCGCGTCAATCCGCCTTCGCGCCGATCCGGGGCGAACCGGGGCTCGCCTTCAGCCGGCGCTTGAGTTCGTCCGCCGGCGGCGCCCAGAGGAAGCCGAAGCTGACCGCGCCGCGCCGCGTCTCGACCGCATGGTGGAGCCGGTGCGCCTGGACGATGCGTTTCAGGTAGTGCGAGCGGGGCACGTGGCGATGCGCGATGCGGCGGTGGACGATCACGTCGTGGAAGCCGAAATAGATCGCGCCATAGGCGGCGATCCCGGCGCCGATCCAGGTCGCGCCCGGCCACCAGCCCCCCTGCGCTCCGCCCCAGAGCAGCGCGATCGAGGGAATCGCGAAGAGCACGGCGTAAAGGTCGTTCGCCTCGAACAGCCCGGCGCGCGGGCGGTGGTGGCTCGCATGGAGGAACCAGCCGGGACCGTGCATCACCCAGCGATGCGCCGCCCAGGCGACGCCTTCCATCGCGGCGACGGTGACGAGGAACAGGGCGAGTCCGGCGAGCGGGTGCATGCCCGTCTCCTAGCCAAAATGCCGCGCCCGCGCACGGGGGTGGATTCGCTTGTCCGGCTGTGCTTAAGGCGAGGCCAATTCCCGATCTTCGAAAAGCAAGGGGCGCCTCTCCCATGAACATCCACGAATATCAGGCCAAGGAACTGCTCGCGAAATATGGCGTGGCCGTGCCCGCCGGCTTTGCCGCGATGAGCGTCGAGGAGGCGGTGGCCGCCTCGAAGAAGCTTCCCGGGCCGCTGTTCGTGGTCAAGGCGCAGATCCATGCCGGCGGCCGCGGCAAGGGCAAGTTCAAGGAGCTGCCGCCCGAGGCCAAGGGCGGCGTCCGCCTCGCCCGCACCGAGGAGGAGGTTCGCACCGCGGCGAGCGAGATGCTCGGCAACACGCTGGTGACGGTGCAGACCGGCCCGCAGGGCAAGCAGGTCAATCGCCTCTACGTCACCGACGGCGTCGACATCGCCAAGGAATTCTATCTCGCCCTGCTCGTCGACCGGGCCACCGGCCGCGTCGCCTTCGTCGTCTCGACCGAAGGCGGCATGGACATCGAGACCGTCGCCCACGACACGCCCGAGAAGATCCACAGCTTCGACGTCGATCCCGCCACCGGCTTCATGCCGCATCACGGCCGCGCGGTCGCCAAGGCGCTCGGCCTCAGCGGCGATCTCGCCAAGCAGGCGCAGAGCCTGGCCGGCAAGGTCTATGACGCCTTCCTCGGCACCGACGCCTCGCAGATCGAGATCAATCCGCTCGCGGTCACCGACGACGGGAAGCTGATGGTGCTCGACGCCAAGGTCGGCTTCGATTCGAACGCGAGCTTCCGCCACAAGGACCTGATGGAGCTGCGCGACGAGACCGAGGAGGATCCGATGGAGCTCGAGGCGTCGAAGTACGACCTCGCCTATATCAAGCTCGACGGCGACATCGGCTGCATGGTCAACGGCGCCGGCCTCGCCATGGCGACGATGGACATCATCAAATTGAACGGCATGTTTCCGGCCAACTTCCTCGACGTCGGCGGCGGCGCCTCGAAGGAGAAGGTGACCGCGGCGTTCAAGATCATCCTCAGCGATCCGGCGGTGAAGGGCATCCTCGTCAACATCTTCGGCGGGATCATGCGCTGCGACATCATCGCCGAGGGTATCGTCGCGGCCGCCAAGGAAGTGAATCTCTCGGTGCCCCTGGTCGTGCGGCTCGAGGGCACCAATGTCGAGCAGGGCAAGGAGATCCTCGCCAATTCGGGCCTCGCCATCGTTCCCGCCAACGACCTCGGCGACGCGGCGCGGAAGATCGTGGCGGAAGTGAAGCAGGCGGCGTGACCGGCGCACCGGACGCGCGCGCGGGCGGATGCCGCTGCGGGCGGGTCCGCTTCCGCGTGTCCGGGCCGCCGATCTTCACCAGCGCGTGCCATTGCCGCGGCTGCCAGCGCATGACCGCGAGCGCCTATTCGGTGAGCGGCGCCTGGCCCGCGGACCGCTTCGCGCTCGTCGAGGGCGAGCCGGTGATCGGCGGGCTCCACGGCGCCACGCGCCATTATTTCTGCGCCCATTGCATGAGCTGGCTGTTCACTCGGCCCGAAGGCTTCGACGATTTCGTCAATGTCCGCACGACTCTGCTCGACGAACCGCCCACCGATCCGCCGTTCCTCGAGACCTGCACCGCCGAGGCGCTGCCCTGGGCGCGGACCGGCGCGACGCACAGCTTCGAGGGCTTCCCCCCGCCCGAGAGCTTCGGCCCGCTGATGGCGGAGTTCGCCGCACGGGCACCGGCGAGCAGTTGACGTTCGCGTAAACGTAAGTCAGTGAAGTTCGATTGCCAGGCTCGACCTTTCCTCCCCGGAACCAGGGAAGAGCCAAGGGAGAGAAGCAGATGAAGGTCTTGGTGCCGGTCAAGCGGGTGCTTGACTACAACGTGAAGCCCCGCGTGAAGGCGGACGGGACGGGGGTCGACCTCGCCAACGTCAAGATGAGCATGAATCCCTTCGACGAGATCGCGATCGAGGAGGCGGTGCGGCTCAAGGAGAAGGGCGCGGCGAGCGAAGTGGTGGTGGTGACGATCGGCGTCGCCAAGGCGGAATCGGACGTGCTGCTGACGGCGCGCGCGATGGGCGCCGACCGCGCGATCCTGATCCAGACCGACGATGAAGTGGAGCCGCTGGCGGTGGCCAAGCTGCTCAAGGCCGTGGTCGACGAGGAGCAGCCCGGGCTGGTGATCCTCGGCAAGCAGGCGATCGACGACGATTCGAACCAGACCGGCCAGATGCTCGCGGCGCTGCTCGGCTGGCCGCAGGGCACCTTCGCCTCCAAGGTCGAAGTCGCGGGCGATCGCGTGAAGGTGACGCGCGAAGTCGATGGCGGGCTCGAGACCGTGGACTTGAAGCTCCCGGCGATCGTCACCACCGACCTCCGTCTCAACGAGCCGCGCTACGCGACTCTGCCCAACATCATGAAGGCCAAGTCCAAGCCGCTCGCGAAGAAGACCGTCGCCGATTACGGCGTCGACGTCGCGCCGCGCCTCAGGACGCTCAAGGTGGTCGAGCCGGCCAAGCGTTCGGCGGGCGTGAAGGTCGGCTCGGTCGACGAGCTGGTGGAGAAGCTCAAGGGTCTGGGAGTCGCGAAATGAAGACGCTTGTCTGGGTCGAGCACGACAATCAGAGCCTCAAGGACGCGACGCTCTCGGCGGTCACTGCCGCGGCGAAGCTCGGCGAGGTCCATCTCCTCGTCGCGGGCAAGGGCGTGGACGGGGTGGCGAAGGCGGCCGCGGGCATCGCCGGCGTCGGCAAGGTCCATGTCGCCGACGACGCGGCCTATGAGCATGCGCTCGCCGAGAATGTCGCACCCTTGGTAGTCGAGCTGATGGAGACGCACGACGCAGTGCTCTTCCCCGCCACCACCACCGGCAAGAACATCGCCCCGCGCGTCGCCGCGGCGCTCGACGTGATGCAGATCTCGGACATCCTCTCGGTCGAGGGGCCCGACACCTTCACGCGGCCGATCTATGCCGGCAACGCGATCGCCACGGTCCAGACCAGCGACAGGAAGCTGGTGATCACCGTGCGCGGCACGGCCTTCGAGAAGGCGGCGGCGAGCGGCGGCTCGGGCGCGGTCGAGCCCGTGGCGGGCGCGGGCGACGCGGGCCTCTCCGCCTTCGCCGGCGCCGAGATCGCCAAGTCCGAGCGTCCCGAGCTCACCAGCGCCAAGGTGATCGTCTCGGGCGGCCGCGCGCTCCAGAACAGCGAGAATTTCCACGCGCTGATCGAGCCGCTCGCCGACAAGCTCGGCGCCGCGGTGGGCGCGTCGCGCGCGGCGGTCGACGCGGGCTATGTCCCCAACGACTATCAGGTCGGCCAGACCGGCAAGATCGTCGCGCCGGAAGTCTATATCGCGATCGGCATCTCGGGCGCGATCCAGCACCTTGCCGGCATGAAGGATTCGAAGACGATCATCGCGATCAACAAGGACGAGGACGCGCCCATCTTCCAGGTGGCCGACATCGGCCTGGTCGGCGACCTGTTCAAGATCGTGCCGGAGCTAACCGACAAGCTCTGAGGCGGCGCGCTCGAATCAGGAGGGGCGGTCGGAAACGGCCGCCCCTTTTCCATGTGCGAGCCGCAGCACCGCGAACCCCGCCAGCGCCGAGAGCAGCGACCCCGCGAGCACGCCGATCTTCACTTCGTCCGCCAGCTCGGGCCGGTCCGGGAATGCCAGCGCGCCGATGAACAGGCTCATCGTGAAGCCGATCCCCGCGAGCAGCGCCATGCCGTAGATCTGCGGCCAGCGCGCCTCGGGCCGCGGCGCGAGGCCCGCGCGGACGGCGAGCCAGATGCTGCCCAGCACGCCCGCCTGCTTGCCGAGGAACAGCCCCGCCGCGATGCCGAGGGGCAGCGGCGCGAGCAGGATCGCGGGGCTGAGCCCCGCCAGCGACACGCCGGCATTGGCGAAGCCGAACAGCGGCACCACGCCGAACGCCACCCAGGGATTGAGCGCATGTTCGAGCCGGTGGAGTGGCCGCATCGGGATCGCGAGCGCCGCGGCGACTCCCGCGATCGTCGCGTGCACGCCCGATCGGAAGACGAAGAACCAGAGCAGCGTGGCGAGCAGCAGATAGGGCCAGAGCCGCACCACTCCGGCCCGGTTGAGCGCGAGCATCGCCACCCAGATCCCGCCCGCTATTCCCAGCGCGGCCAGGTCGAGATGCGCGGTGTAGACGAGCGCGATGATCGCCACCGCACCCATGTCGTCGACGATGGCGATGGTGGTCAGCAGCAGCTTGAGCGAGGCCGGCGCACGCTTGCCGAGCAGCCCCATCAGCCCCATCGCGAAGGCGATGTCGGTTGCCGCCGGGATCGCCCAGCCGCGCGCGAGGCCCGGCGTGCTCCAGATGACCACGGCATAGACCAGCGCCGGCACCACCATCCCCGCTGCCGCGGCGATCACGGGCAGCCGCCTTTGCTCCCAGGTCGCGAGCCGGCCGCCGACGAACTCGGCCTTGATCTCGAGCCCGACGAGCAGGAAGAACA
>CBIFVW010000008.1:0-32778 GCA_966186155.1 uncultured Sphingomonas sp. | reverse complement strand
CTTTAGGCCCGGCACGTCGGCGACGGCCCCTTCGAGCCCGGCGAGCACCGAGGACAGGCTTCCGCGCTCGCCCTGGGGCTTGAGATTGACCAGCATGCGCCCTTGCGAGAGCGTCGCATTCTGACCGTCGACGCCGATCGCCGAGCTGAGGCTGGCAACCGCCGGATCGGCGAGAATGGCACGCGCGGCCTGTTGCTGGAGCTCGGCCATGCGCTGATAGCCGATGTCCTGCGCGGCCGCAGTGGTGACCGCGATCTGGCCCGTATCCTGTTCGGGGAACAGATTCTTGGGGATCCCCGCGAACAGCAGCGCGGTCACCGCCAATGTGCCGATGAACACCAGGATGGTCAGAGTCCGGCGCGCCAATACGGCGTCCAGCGCCTTCGCGTAGACATTGGTGAGGCGCGCGAACCAGGCGCGCGTCATCTCGGGCAAGCGATGCGTGCGCTCTTCCTGCTCGGGCCGCAACCAGCGGGCCGACAGCATCGGGACGAGCGTCAGCGCGACCACCGCCGAGAGCAGGATCGTCACCGCCAGCGTCACTGCGAACTCGCGGAACAGCCGGCCGACCACATCGCCCATGAAGAGGAGCGGGATGAGCACCGCAATCAGGCTGACGGTGAGCGAGATGATGGTGAAGCCGATCTCGCTCGCGCCCTCGAGCGCCGCCGCGAACGGCGTGAGTCCGTCCTCGATGTGGCGCGAGATGTTCTCGAGCACGACGATCGCGTCGTCGACCACGAAGCCCGAGGCGATGGTGAGCGCCATCAGCGACAGGTTGTTGATCGAGAAGCCGAGGAAATACATCGCGGCGAAGGCGCCGACCAGCGACAGCGGCACCGCGATGCTCGCGATCAACGTCGCGCGCATCGTGCCCAGGAACAGGAAGATCACCAACGTCACCAGCCCCACCGCGAGCATCAGTTCGAACCGTACGTCGGCCACCGATGCGCGGATGCCGGCGGTGCGATCCGTGAGCAGGGTCACGTGCACGTCGGCGGGCAATTGCGCCTCGAGCGAAGGCAGCGCCGCCTTGATCGTGTCCACCGTGCCGATCACATTGGCTCCGGGCTGGCGTTGCACGTCGATCACTACGGCGGGCGTGCCGTTCATCCAGCTGCCGAGCCGGACATTCTCGGTCGCCTGCACCACGTTCGCGACGTCGGACAATCGCACCGGCGCGCCATTGGCGTAGGCTATGACGAGATTGCGATAGCTCTGAACGTCGGCAAGCTGATCGTTGGCGTCGATCGTCCAGCTCCTGGTCGGCCCGTCGAAACTGCCCTTGGCGGCATTGGCGTTCGCGTTGCCGATCGCGGTGCGGACCGCCTCGAGCGACAAGCCTCGCGCGGCGAGCGCTTCGATATTCGCCTGGATGCGCACCGCCGGCCGCTCGCCGTTCGACATCGAGACGAGGCCGACGCCGGATACTTGCGCGATCTTGTTGGCGAACTGGCGCTCGACGATGCCCTGGACCTCGCCCAGCGGCCGAGTCGACGAAGTGACGCCAAGCGTCAGGATCGGCGCATCGGCCGGGTTCACCTTGGCATAGATCGGCGGCGCGGGCAGGTCGGTGGGGAGGAGCGTGCCCGATGCGTTGATCGCCGCCTGGACCTCCTGCTCTGCGACGTCGAGCGACAGGTCGAGCTTGAACTGGAGCGTGATCACCGACGCGCCCGACGACGATGCCGAGGTCATCCGCGCTAGTCCCGGCATCTGGCCGAACTGGCGTTCGAGCGGCGAGGTGACGGTGAGCGCCATCACGTCGGGGCTGGCTCCGGGATAGAGCGTCGTCACCTGGATCGTCGGATAATCGACCTCGGGCAGGGCCGAGAGAGGCAGCATCCGATAGGCGACGAGGCCCGCGAGCAGGATCGCCACCATCAGCAGCGTCGTGGCGACCGGCCGCAGGATGAAGACTCGCGACGGCCCGCCGCGGGAGGAGCGGGCCGGATCGGCCATGACGGCGCCGGTCATTCGCCCTGGCCGCCGTCCGCGCCGTGCCGCCGGCCATGATGCCCGCCGTGACGCCCGCCGCCATGGCGCCCTCCACCGACCGCTGCATCGCTCTTGTCGCCCGGCAGGCGCACCGCTGCGCCGTCCTCGAGCCCGTCGGCGCCTTCGGTCACGACGGGCGCGTCGGCGGTCAGGCCGGAGAGGATCGCGATACGCGTCCCGTCGCTTGCACCGGTCGTGACCTTGGCCAGCTTCACCGTACGGTCGGGCCGGAGGACGAAGACGAAGTCGCCCGGCGCGCCGTGCCGCACCGCGCTGACCGGCACGGTCACGACGCCCTTCAGCGTGTCGATCAGCATCGAGATGTTGACGAACTCGTTCGGGAAGAGCGCGTTGCCGCCATTGTCGAAGCGCGCCTTGGCTTTGACGGTGCCGGTCGCCGTGTCGACCTGATTGTCGAAGGTGAGGAAATGGCCCGTCGCTATCGTGCGATTGTCGCTCTGGTCGCGCGCCTCGACCGGTAGGCCGGCGCCGCCGCCTGCGGCCCGGGCGATCGCGGGTAGCTGCGATTGGGGGAGCGAGAAGCTGATGTCGATCGGATCGAGCTGGGTGATGACGGCGATTCCGTTGGTGTCCGACGGCGTCAGATAGTTGCCGATGTCGACCTCACGGATGCCGATGCGACCGGTCGCTGGCGCACGGATCGCGGTATAGCCGAGATTGAGCTCGGCGCTGCCGATCGCCGCGCGGTCGGCGGCGATGGTGCCGGTGAGCTGGCGGACCGTCGCGCGCTGGGTGTCGACCTGTTGGCTGGCGATCGAATCCTGCTTGAGCAAGGTCTGGTAGCGGTCGAGATCGACCTGGGCGGCGGCGAGCTGCGCCTGATCGCGCGCCAGGTTCGCTTTCGCCTGCGCCAGCGCCAGCTGATAGGGTCGGGGGTCGATCTGAGCGAGCAGCTGGCCCTGCTTCACCATCTGGCCGTCGCGGAAGAACAGTTTGAACAGGACGCCCGACAGCTGCGCCCGCACCGTCGCGGTGATCACCGGCTGCACGGTGCCGAGCGCAGTGGTCGTCACCGGCATGTCCGCGCGTGCCGCCCGCGCGACGCTGACCGCGGCGGCAGGGCGCCCACGGCTGCGGACGCCGCCTCGTCCAGCCAACCAGCTTGCCGCGAACACGATACCCGTCAGGACGAGCATCACGATGAGCATCGTGCGCCACGGATATTGGCGGGCCTCATGCCTGGCGGCAGTGGCGGATTCGTCGTGTTCGAGGGCCATGCAGCAAATCCTGTCGGTCTACCGATCGACGCGGTTTCAGCTGCGCGGCTTTCATGATCCTTACAGGTTCGGTTCGGCCGGCGCGAGGTCGAGCTTGAGCCGCAGCAGCGCGCCGCCGGCCGCGGAACGGCCGGTCTCCAGGCTGCCGCCGCATACCGACATGATGCGTTCGACGATCGACAGACCCAATCCCGCGCTGTCGCTGCGCGCGGTATCCCCGCGCCGGAAGCGACGGATCCTGGGATCGCCGGCATCGACCGCGAGGCCGGGGCCATCGTCTTCGACCGTCACGCTGCCGTCCGGATCCACGAGGACGGTGATGGCGCAGCCGGCAGGCGTGTGACGGACCGCGTTGTCGATCAGGTTGGTGAGCGCGATGCTCAGCAATTCCTCGACCGCATGGACCCGTGGCGGCGCGGTCTCCGGTTCCTCGAAGGCAATGCTGTGGCCGGCCGAATAGACGATCGGGACCATCGCCTCGACTGCCTCGCGGGCGATCCTGCGCGAATCGACCATCGCCAGCTCGGGATGGAGGCGGTCGATAGCGGCCAGCTCCATCAGCTGCCGGATGACATGATTGGCCTGCTCGACGCCGCGCTCGATCTGTTCGCGCTGCGGACTGGAATCGAGCTGCTCGACGCGAAGCGAAATCAGCGCGAGCGGCGTCCGCAGTTCGTGTGCGACGTTGCCGACGAACTCGCCCTGTGCGCGATAGCCGGTTTCGAGCCGATCCAGCGCGCGATTGGTCGCGCGGACCAGCGGCAGGGCCTCGCTCGGCATGCGGGCCGGGTCGATCCGGGCGTCGAGCCGGTGCAGGCCGATCCGGTCGGCGTCGGCGGCGGCGCGGCGGAACGTGCCGGTGACGCGGCGGAGGACGAGGAGCGACAGTGCAAGCGAGGCCAGCAGCGCGGCGCCGATCACCCAGACGAACTTTCCGAGGAAGGAGTGGACGATGTCGTCGACGATCTCCTCGGGCCGGGTGCGATCCAGCGCCACCACGATCCAGCCCCGCCCGGTGCCGGGCACGGTGACCGGACGGCTGAGGACATCGTAGCGGCCGTGACGGTCGAATGCGACCTGCGGCGACTGGTGTCGCGGATCGAATGCGAAGGGGAGCGCGTGCGGCCAGGCGCGGATCGGCCGGCCCGCCGCATCGAACAGCGCGACCAGTCGGTCCTCGCGCGCCCGCACCGGCTCGCCTCGTTCCAGCGCACGGGCCGACAGCGTCGCCTCTCGCTCGAGTCGCGCGGTGATGAGGCCGTCGGCAGTGCTGGTGAGCATGCGCGAAAGGAACAGGGGCAGGGCGATCGCCGCGAGCAGGACGATGCCCACCTGCGCCAGCAGCAGCTTCCCGTACAGCGATCGCGGCAGTCGCAACGTCATGCGGGGGCCAGCATATAGCCGATGCCGCGCACCGTCTGCAGCTTGACCGCCGCCCCGGCATCGAGCTTGCGCCGGACGCGATGGACATAGACTTCGACTGCGTTGGAGCCGAGCGTGTCGCCGGCCCCGAACAGCTGGTCCTCGAGCACGCGCTTGGGAACGACGTGCCCGGGCCGGCGCATGAGGAGCTCGAGCAGCTCGACCTCGCGCGCCGACAGGTCGAGCGGGGCGCCGTCCACCGCGACCTCGCGCGTCCGGGTGTCCAGCGTCAGATTGGCGACACGCAGCAGATGCTCGACATAGCCGCCCTGGCGCCGGAGCACCGCGCCCAGCCGCGCGTGCAGCTCGGCGAACAGAAAGGGCTTCACGACATAGTCGTCGGCGCCGCTCTCCAGTCCCTTCACGCGCATCTCGCCTTCGCCCCGCGCGGTCAGCACGATCACCGGCAAGACGATCCGCCGGCGGCGCAGCCGGCAGAGCAGCGACAGGCCGTCCTCGTCCGGAAGGCCGAGATCGAGGATCACCGCGGAATAGTCGACCGTCTCGATCAGCTGCTCCGCATCGCCCGCGTTGACCGCAATGTCGCACCGCACGTCGCGGCGAAGGAAGGCTGACGCCATCGCCTCGGCAAGCTCGGTATTGTCCTCGACGATCAACAGTCGCATCGCACCCTCCTGCGGTGCCGGGCTGACACCGACCTTACGCCGATATCGGCGGCGGGAAATGCGGCAATAGGGGGCCGCCCGACGCGGCGGTCGGTGACCGGCTGGGATCGGGTGACCGATCGCCCGGCCACCCGATCGAAGCGAAGCCGCTCATGCCGGGGCAAAATCCGCGTGGATCTTGGCGCCGTCGGGCATCTGGCATTGACCCTGTCCGCCGCCGGCCATCCCGCTCGAAGGCCGGACGAGGGTGAAGCGGCAGCGCATGCTGCCGTCGGGGCCCCTGAGATTGGCGAGCACCTTGCCCGAATAATGCGTGACGAAGCTCTGGTCGGGCCCCCAATAGCCCCAACCACCCCAGCCACCGCGCCAGCCGCCTCGCCATCTCCGGAACGGTCCCGCGGGAGTCCAGCCGTCCCAGAGCGGCCCGAGGTCATCGACTCGGGTTTCCTGGGTGATCTGGAAGAAGCGGCCCGAATATTGGGAGCCGTTGGCCAGCGATGCGGTCATTTCGCCCGTCTGGGCACCTTGCGCCTTCCAGCTGAAGGTGGCCGACATGCCCGGCGCCCGGGATTCCCCGATACCGGTTCCGGTGGTGGTGCAGCCTGCGGTGGTGGCCAGCAGCACGGCCACCGCGATCGCGCGCCCGTTCATCGTGCCGCCTCCTGGGCCTGGCGGGTTCGCGTGGCCCGGTGATGCCGGTGAAGCGCCGACGTGGCGGAAAGCTGTCGGCATTCGTCGGCGCGCGCGGCGGTGCACGGCGGATAGGACTGAGGTGCCGTCGCAGCGATTGCCGCATGCGGGAGCGATGCGGCGAGCAGGGCGGCCGGCACCGCCGAAGCGCAAGCAAACGCGGCCCCCTTCCTCATCATGGTCGAACGGATAAACATGGCGCTTTCTCCTCTTGCCAGAGGGTGCGCGAGTCGCTGGGTTCTTCCTTGGCTCGTGACCCTATGCCGTCGTTCGGGACGGCGCGAGAGACCATGGGACACGACGCTGACTTCAACCTTACGCCTCGCTGGGAGGACCGACGAAGGCAATGTCCAGCCAGTTGGGTGACCTACCGGATCGCGGCCACGCAGAAGGCGGAAACGGGCTGCGACCGACGATCGCAGCCCGTTCCATGACCGAGGCTCGGGAGAGGGGACCCCGCGCCTTGGGCAATCGGATCAGTTGCCGAAGCGGAAGCGCAGCGCCGCGCTGAGATTCCGGCCGTTGTAGAAGTGCTGGCGCTCGATCCCCGTCGCCATGCCGGGCTCCCCGACGAAACGGTCGGCCGCGACATTGGTGAGGTTCTCGGCGTTCAGGGATAGCGTCAGCTCCGGGAGGATCTTGAAGCTCACCGACGCGTCGAGGAGCCCGAACGGGCGGATGTAGCGCCCGTCGATGGGGTTCGCCGACGCGCCGAACAGGATAGACTCGGATCGATAGGTGTAGACCACGCGCGCGGTGAGGAAATCGTCCTCGTAGAAGCCGGAGGCGGTCCAGTTGTACTTGGAGGTGAAGGGCTGCGGCGTATCGACGAGCATCCCGTTCAGGATCAGCGGATTCTTGGTGTCCACATAAGTGAACGACCCCGAAACGCCGAAATTGTGCAGGAATTTGGGAACGAAGTCATAGTCGAAGAAGGTCTGTCCGGAGATCTCCAGACCTTTTGCCCATCCGTTCTGCGCGTTCACCGTCTGGGTGATGTAATATTGGCCGCCGGAGCAGTTGTTGGCGGCGGTGCCGCTATAGGCGGGGTAGGTCGTCACGGTCTCGCACTGCGATATGCCGCTGAAGAAGCCTTTCACGTCCTTGTAGAACAGGGCGAGCGCGACATAGTTGACCGGCGAGAAATAGTGCTCGATCGAGATGTCGTAATTGTCGGCTTTCTGCGGCCCCAGATCGGGGTTGCCCTTGCTGCCGGTGCCCGTGGCGGTGTTCACCGTTATCGCCGGGTTCAGCGCGTCGGTGCTGGCGCGCGTGATGCCCTTGCCATAGCCGAGGCGCAGGATCGTGTTCGGCGTGATGCGCCACGAGAGGTTGGCGCTCGGCAGCACGTCCCAGCGCGAGGTGTTCGTCTCGTTGGGGATGATGACGACGGGGGCGGTGGGCGAGGCCTGCGAATTGACCATGGCGCGCGCGAAGCCTTCCGCCCGCACGGCGCGAACGCCGACATTGCCCTGAATGCGATCGTCGAGGAACGCGAAGTCGGCCGCGCCGTAAACGGCATAGGTGCGCTCGCGGATGTAGCGGCGATTCAGCAGGTTCTCGGCCAGATTGTCCTCGGGCAGGATACCGGCATTGGGGAAGCGCGCGCGGACATTGTCGCCGAGCAGCGCGTCGGGCGAGAACACCAGATAGCCGCCCCGATAGCCCATCTCACCGTTCATGAAGTTGGTGGGCGAGGTCTCGAACAGGTCGGCATAGGCGAGGATCGGGATCGCGTTCGACTGGTTCGCCGCGAGCGCCGCGCCGTCGGTGGTCAGGTTCCGGCTGAACGAATAATTGTGGTACCGGCTTTCGAGCACCGAATAGCGCGCGCCGAGCTTCAGGGCCTTGATGAAGGAATCGCGCGGCCGATAGCGCAGGTCGAGCGCGGCGGCGCCGGAATTGTCGTCCCAGGCCTGGTTGGTGCCGTTGGCATAGTTGTTGAAGACCCAATTGGCCGGATTGGCGAGGTCCGGGCCCGAGATGGCGAGCTGTGCTGGCTTGGTCGTCAGGTCGCGCGTGACGTCCCAGCCCAGGCCCGCGCGTCCGGCGGCGGTCACCGAGCGATTGTCGGTCGAACGGTCCGCCTTCACGTACGAATAGTCGAAATGGACGTCGAACTCGTCGTTCACCTGCCACTTCACGCCGCCGGCGAGCAGATAGGAGATATAGTTGCTGAACTCGTCGCCGCCAATCGAAGCGACGGTGGAGCCGAGGAAGGTCCCCGTGGCCAACCGCGTTCCCGACAGGAGCTCGTTGGTGCCGCCATTGCTGTTCCGGTTGGCGAGCATCTCGTCGATCGTGAACGGGACGGTGGACAGGCCCTGGACGTAGCGCGAGTTGGCGATGTTCAGGAACCGATAGTTCTGGTGGTACTGGTAATAAGTGTAATTGCCGTCGAGATAGAATTCGAGGTCCGGCGTCGGCTTGTACTGGAAGGACCCGGCAAGCCCCTTGCGGGTGCGCAGATAGTCTTCCTGGAAGACGTTGTGCCCCTCCGTCACCGTCGAGACGAGATTGGCGCGATCGGCCGCCGACAGCGCGAGCGGGTTGGCGACGTCGGCGAGATAGACGACGTCGGACCTGCCGACATAGGCCGAGTTGAGGTTGAGCCCGGTGCCGACATTGGCGGCATATTCGGCGCTGTCGCCGCGGATCGGACGGCGGATCGAGGTGCCGCCGCCCGCTGGATTGTTGTCGCCGCGATTGAAGCTGCGCGAATAGGAGCCGGCGAGGAGCAGGCCCATTTCGCCGTCGCCGACATGCCACTTGCTCGAACCGAGCAGGAACAGCTCGGGCTGGACCTTCCTGCCGAGATCATTGTACCGGCCGCCCACCGATCCGGAGACGACGGTCCCGTCGAAATCGAGCGGGCGGCGCGTCCGGATGTTGATGAGGCCGCCGATGCCGCCTTCGATATGCTCTGCCGAGGGATTCTTGTAGACGTCGATGCCGGCGACAAGGCCGGGGCTGGCGCCTTCGACGTTGAATTCGCGGCCGCCCGCGGTGATGAAGGCGCGTCCGTCGACCTGCGACGAGGTCTGTCCCGACAGGCCGCGGATGGTGAGGCCGCTTCCCTGGCCCACCGGTGACGCCGACTCGCCGCCGAACCGATAGGCCTGCACGCCCGGAACGCGCGAGAGCGTGGCCGCCACGTTGTTGTCGGGCAGCTTGCCGATGTCCTCGGCGCTGATCGTGTCCAGGATCTCGTTGGTGTTCTTCTTGCGCTGGGCCGAGGACTGGAGGCTCTCGCGCATGCCGGTGACGACGATCGCGTCGGTCTCCGCTCCGGCGTCCTGGCCCGACGCGGTGTCCGCGGGCTGCGAAACGTCCTGCGCCCAGGCGGGCAGGGCAGCCGAAGTGCACAGAAGCGCGGCGACCAATTTAGAAAATGTTCTCATGATCCTCTCCCAATCTCCCCGTTGCCGATCCGTCGGGAGAGGAGGTTCGTCACCTCCGCGGAATCTGCTCTCCCCACCTGCCTGGCTGACCCTCGGGCTGCCGGTCTGTTATCGGTAGCAGAACTTCTGATATCGATAACAGACAATGTCAACAGGGTTCTTGGGCGATCGGCTCTTCCGCCATAATTTTTGGACCTGGTTCTTGGAGCATTACCGAATGAGGAGATCGTCCACGAACCGCCCGACATCGATGTCGGAGCGCCTGACGCGCTTGCCCCCGACGGTGACGTTCTCGATCGTGATGCCGCGAATGCGGCGGTCCTCCGAATGGCCGGCGATGACCGGGCGGTTGATGTCGCCGCCCTTGAAGCGGATGTTCCGGAGCGTGACGCCTTCGATCCCCCGGCCCGGAGCGTGGCTGTACTTCTGGTTGAACACGACTCGGAAGTTGAACAGCATCCCTTCCTGGATGTCGTCGACTCGGATGTCCTCGAAGCGGACGTCGCGCACCAGATTGTTGTCGCCGTCCGTGATCGCCATCGCGCCCTGATAGTCGCGGTCGTCCTCGTCATGGCCGAGGATGTCGATGTTGCGGAACGCGATGTCCTCGAGCACCTCTGCGGCATTGGGAGTGCCGTGCAGGCCGATGTTGATCGGATGGGCGATGTCGGCCCAGAGGATCGAGTTGGTGATCCGGTAATTGCGGGCGTCGCCCTTATAGTCCCATCGGCCGCCATAGATGGCGATCGTATCGTCCGAATTGCGCATGAAGACGCCGTCGACGCGAACGTCGGAGCAGCTCATGAAATCCAGCCCGTCGCTCCAGCTCGATGCACTGAACGACTTGAGGTTGCGGATGGTGACGCCCGACGACTGGCCGCACAGGACGGAATAATGGTTCGGATCGAGGACGATCGGTCCGTCTACCGTGACGTTGCGCGAATGGGCGATGGTGATCCCTTCCTGCGGCCGATCGATGATGCCGTGGCCGATGATGCGGACATTCTCCGCGTCGCGAACCTCGATGCCGCCTTGCACGAGCGCGCCGCCGGCGATCACGACAATGGTGTTGGAGGGGATGCGGAAGGTCTTCTGCCCCGCGGGGAGCGGGTGGACGCCCGGGCCGAAATAGACGATGCCGGGGCCGGGCGAGGGTAGCTCCTGCTCGGGCGCATTGGCGAAGAGGTGCAGATTGTGCAGCCGGTCGCCGTCGAACTCGACCGAGAGGTTCGCAGGTTTCTCGAGCCGGAAATGGGCGGTGTTGCCCACCAGCTTCGCGCGGACGCCGGCGGAGTCCGGGCGGACCTCGACGCGGCGCACGTCGCCGTTGTTCTTCTTGACCGAGACCTCCACCGGGCCGGCGATGTCGAAGAACACCATCGACGCGTCCTGGGGCCGGTCCAGATCGACCTTCACGTCATATTCGTAGAGATCGCGCCATTCCCCACCGGGGGTGCGCACGCGGACCGTGAAGTCGTCGTTGAGGTACGACCAGAACGCCTTGCCCGCCGGCGGTTCGTGGATGTGCAGCCCGGCATCGGACTGCTGCGCTCCGGCGGAAATGGAGATCAGTGAAAGCGGAATGCAGAGAAGCGCCGCGAGGATGCGGGCATGGGTCATGGCGTGATCCTGAACCAGTCGAAGTCGGCGAACCCGACCGATGTCGCGACGCTGGCGGGCGTGCCGTCCTGCGCCTGCGCGAAAAGGCCGATCTGCGCGCCGACCCAGCGGCCGGGGCGGCTCTCGAATTCGGAGCCGAGGGGCACGAAATGCTCGCCGTCGACGCTGTAGCTGAATTGCACGCGCGCATGGGCCTCGCGCAGCATCGATGGCCAATAGGGCGTGAAATCGGGCGGGGGGACGCGCACCGTCACGGGCCGCGCCTGAAGCCGCAGCCATATCGGGGCTTCGCGGGCGACCACCGGCCCGTAGCTGCGCTGCTCCGCCGCCACGGGCTCGACGCCGTTGCGCCAGCCCTGGACGAGCTGGATTCCGTCGCCGCGACGCTCCAGGCCGATCCACGCATAATGCTGCCCCAGCATGGCCAGACCCGCCCGTTCGCCGGCTCGCAGCGGGTGGAACCGGAGCAGCGTCGTCGCAGTGAATGCCGGCCCCGGAAGCTTCTGGGACAACAGGTTGCCGGCCTCGTAGAGATTGGCCGAACCGCTGATCGACTTCAGGCGCAGATTGCCGTCGGCCAGCGTCATCCAGTCCGTGTCCGGGTTGCTGTTCCATTGCCAGGCGAGCGACAGCGGCGCGTCGAAAGCGTCGTCGGCCACGGGCGCGCTTCGCGGCTGCGACGGCACATTCGGCTTGCGATGCGAGAGCACGGGTTCGCCGCGCCCGTCGCCATCGGGATCGGCGCCGATCACCGGCCACCCGTTGCGCCACCGCATCGGCTGGAGGTGTACGACGCGGCCATAGCTGTCGCGGTCCTGGAAATGCAGGAACCAGTCCTCCCCCGACGGAGTCGTGACCCATGCGCCCTGATGGGGGCCGTTGATCTCGGTCGATCCCTGGTCGAGGACGTCGCGCCCTTCATAGGGGCCCTCGATGCGGCGGCTGCGGAACACGCCCTGCCATCCGCCCTTCACGCTGCCGCTGGGCGCGAACACATAATACCAGCCGTCGCGCTTGTAGAGCTTCGGGCCTTCGGTGGTCTGCCAGGGGCGGGGCCCGAGGCTCGTCTTCACGGGAGGCATCGCGGCGCCGTCGATGATCGTGCGCGCTTCTCCGACCGTCCTGGTGCCGTCGGCATTCAAGCGCTTCAGGACGATCAGGTTGGATTTGCCTGCGCGGCTGCCCGCAAAGGCGTGGACGAGCCAGCCGGATCCGTCGTCGTCCCAGAAGGGGGCGGGATCGATCGCTCCCTTGGTGGCGTCGACGAGCTCGGGAGCCGACCAGGGACCGCGGGGATCGGTTGCGGTCACCACGAAAATCCCGAAGTCAGGGTCGGGATAGTAGATCAGGAACCGTCCGCCGCGATGACGGATCGCCGGCGCCCAGACCCCGCCGCCCCGCCGCGGCGTGCGGAAATGCGCCACCGGCGGGACCGCCGGCAGGGCGTGGCCGATCAGCGTCCAGTTCACCAGGTCGCGCGAATGGAGGATCGGCAGGCCGGGCGCATTGGTGAAGGAAGAGGCGGTCAGGTAGAAATTGCCGCCGACGCGCACGACGTCGGGATCGGAATAGTCGCCGGCCAGGACGGGATTCGCATAGGCGCCGTCGCCGCGATCGGGGAACCAGCGCCCATCGGCGGACTGGGCGCGCGCGGCGGTCGTCGTCGCGAGAAGCAGCGCGGCGAATAGGGGAGCGCACCTTCGCCGAGTTTGCCAGTTTCGGGACCGAACTGCCGCCATTTTCACCAACCTCTCACCGTTCGCGCTTGTGGTGTGTTTCTGTTATCGATACCAGAGTGCCGCGCGGAGCGTGCGAACGCAAGCCGGAATCGATAGGCTGGATCGTCGGAAGGCGGCCGGGAAAGGAGAGGGGATGCAGATCGACCGGCGGGAGCTGATTTCGGGCGCCATCGCCGTCGCGGTCGGGACGGGCGGCGCGGCGGCTGCCGAGCCGGGAGAGGCGCTGGAGATCCGCTCCCCGAATGGGCGAATCCGTGTCGCATTCTTCCTGCCGCATGCGCGCGAATCCTTCCCCTGCTGGTCGGCCAGCCTCGACGGGGCGCCGGTCCTGGAAGCGTCGCGATTGGCGTTGATCCTCGACGACGGAAGACCGCTCGGGCCGGGCGCGCGGTATCTCCATCACCGCACTCGCAGGCATGTGGAGCGCTGGCGGCCTCCCTATGGCATCGCCGAGACCTACGACGGTACCCGGAACGAATTGGACGTCGAGTTCGAGGATCCGGGCAGGGGCGTGCGGTTCGCGATCCGCCTGGCCGCGCACGACCATGGTGTAGCTATACGCTATGTCCTCCTCGCGCCACGGAGCCTTCGCCTGGGTGGGGAGGCCACGCATCTGCGTTTCCCGAGCGGTTCCCGGGTGTGGAGCAGCCGGGACGAGGGCGAATACGCGGCTTCGGCGCCGGGGGGGATCGCGCCGGTGCCGCATCCCGATCTCACGGCGAGCACGGACCAGGGCTCCTTGGCCGATCCGCCGCTCTATGTCGCGACGCCGGACGGCATCGCCGTCAGCGTGTGCGAAGCGGACCGGCTCCACTATCCGCGGACCATGTTCCGCGGAGCCGGGACGGACACGATCGTCACGCACCTCATGCGCTTCCCGGGACGCGCGACCGGCTATTCCGGTCCCGGCGACACCCATGCCGCGCCGGTCTTCGGCGTGGACGCCCCCTTCGAAACGCCATGGCGCGTGCTGCTGGTGTCGCGCAGCCCCGCGAAACTGCTCGAGCGGGCGGGGCTGGTCCAATCGCTCGCGACCCCCAACCGGCTCGGGGACGTTTCCTGGGTGCGCCCGGGCCGCGTCTTTCGCATTCGCAAGCCGTACACCACCGAGCGCGCGCTCGCCTGTATCGACTTCGCAGCGAAGCGCCGGCTCGAATTCGTCGAGTTCGACGCGCACTGGTATGGCGACGGCACCGATCCGAGCGACGCGACGGTGCCGATCGCCGGTCTCGACATGCTGCGGATCATCGCCGCCGCCGCCGCCCGGGGGATCGGGATGATCCTCTATGTCGACCGCGTGCCCGCGATGCGGCAGCTCGAGGCGATCGTCCGCACCTATCGCGCCTGGGGAGTCGCGGGAATCAAGTTCGGGTTCGTCTGGGAAGGCCGGCAGGAGGATGTGGATTTCATCTATGACCTGGTCGAGCGCTGCGGACGGCACCGGCTGATGGTGAACCTGCACGACAATCTGCGGCCGGCAGGGCTCGAACGCACGCTTCCCAATTACATCGCGCTCGAGGGGGTGCGCGGCAACGAGCAGTTCCCGACCGCCCGGCACAATGTCACGCTGCCCTTCACGCGCGGGCTCGCGGGGCCGATCGACTACACGATCTGCTACGCGCACGAACGCAACCAGACGACCAACGCGCACCAGCTCGCAATGGCGGCGGTCTATTACAACCCGCTCACCTTCCTCTATTGGTATGACGAGCCCGGCAAATATGCATCGGACGCCGCCTGGCCCGAACTGCGCTGGTTCGACGAATGTCCCACGAGCTGGCACGAGACCGTCGCGCTCGGAGGCGCGATCGGCGAGCATGTCGTCGTCGCGCGGCGCCATGGCGGGCGCTGGTTCCTGGGCGCGATGACCAACGAAGCCGCACGGACCGTTCAGGTGCCGCTCGATTTCCTCGGACCGGGGGACTGGCGGGCGACGATGTTCTCGGACGGACCTCCGGCCGCGCGGCCGGGGGAGACGCCGGTCGCGATCTCTCGTCGCGACGTCCGCGCGTCGGACAGACTGGAGCTCGCGCTGGCTCCGAGCGGCGGCCAGGCGATCCTGTTCGAGCGCGCCAGCCGGTGATCGCCGGTCCCGCTGCTGAGCTCAGCCGTAGGGTTCAGGGGCAGGGCCGGTCGAGTTGCGCTCCACCAAGGTCAGCATCTCCCGCACATGGCTGGCCTTCGCTTCGCCGCCGCTGCGGACTTGGCGGACCTGCTCGGCGAGCATGGCGACGGCGGTAGCGGCCATGTCGGCGATCGGCTGCCGGATCGTCGTCAGCTCGGGCCAGACGGTCGAGGCGACGGGCGCGTCGTCGAAACCCGCGATGCTGAGGTCCCGCGGCACCGAAAGGCCCATTCCCTGGGCGACGGCGGATACGGCTGCGGCCATGTCGTCGTTGCTGGCGAAGATCGCGGTCGGGCGAGGCGAGATGCTCAGCAACTGCCGGGCGGCGTCGAGGCCGGATTTGTAGGTGAAGAGGCCCGGCGCGATCCATTCGGGCTTGATGCGGACCCCGGCACCCGCGAGCGCGGCGCGGAAACCCTGCTCCCGCCGTTGCGACGGCGAATGGTGGGGGTCGCCCTGGATGAACCCGATCGCCCGGTGCCCGGCCGCGATCAAATGGCGGGTCATGTCGAACGCGCCCTTATAGTCGTCGACGACGATCGCCGAGATATTCTCGCGGGGGATCGCGGTGGCGAAGGATAGCGGAAGAACGCCGGCGGCGCCGACCCGTTCGAGCATCTTGGGCGAGTCGCACAGAGGCGGTGGAAGGATGATCCCGCCGATGCCGGCCTCGATCAGCCGCTCCAGCCCTTCCAGCGCCTCCTCCTCGGTGACCCCCGGCTCGATCATGAACTGGCATCCGCTGGAGCCGCTCTGGCGAAAGGCTCCCATCAGGAAGGCGCCGAGGTTCGACGAACTCGGATTGGTGTACAGGGCGCCGATGCGGACGTCGCTCTTCAGGCTGCGCGCGGTGAGGTTGGGCGAATAGCTCAGCGCCTCGATCGAGGCGTTGACCTTCCGCTGCATCTCCTTGCTGACATATTTGCCGCCGTTCATCACGCGGGAGACGGTCATCGAGGACACGCCGGCATGGCGAGCGACGTCGTGGATGGTGACGGTACCGCGCTTTGAGCCGTTTCCGCCCTCCGGCTCGTCCTTCTTCGCCATTGGTAAGTGCCGAGCCCTCTGCTAAGTATCGGAAGTGCAATAGAGCACGACCTTCTGATATCGATAACAGAAATTGATGCGCGGTCAATCGCTTCGCGCTTGCCCCGGCGTGCGGCTCGCGCCATATATGATATCGATAACAGAATAGGAGTCGCGGAATGGATGACACGAGGCGCAATTATGTGGCGCTGAGCGCGTTCCTGTTCTGCTTCTTCTTCGCGCAGGCGATGACGATGTCTCTGCTGTCGATCTGGCTGACCCGCGCCCTCGGTCTGAACGGCGTCCAGGCGGGGACGGTCTTCTCGGCGAATTTCATCGGCGCGATGTGCGCGCAGCCGCTCTACGGCTATCTTTCGGACCGGATGGGCTTTCGCCGGGTGGTGCCGGGAGGCATCGCCCTTCTGGTCGTGCTCTCGGGCCTGTTCTTCAGCTTCGTCTACGCGCCGCTCCTGCGCTGGAACATCGTGGCCGGCGCGGTGGTCGGCGGGATCTATCTCGGCGTCACCTTCATCGCGGGGAGCTATGCGCTCGAAAGCTATGTCGACCGGGTGGGCCGCAAATACGGGTTCGAGTACAGCCGGGTGCGCCTATGGGGTTCGCTCGGCTTTGCGAGCGCCGCCCTGTTCTCGGGCCGGCTCTACAATATCGATCCGGGCATCAACTTCTTCCTGGCCAGCGCCGCGGGTCTGATATTGCTCCCGATATTGGCGTTCGCGCGCGTGGAGGCGAATTCCGGCGAGCAGGCGATCGCGGACCGGCTGACGCCGCGGGATTCGGCGGCGCTGCTCGCGCAGCCGAAATTCTGGGGCTTCATGGTGCTCATCCTGGGCGTGACCAACCTCTATCTGGTCTACGACCAGCAATTCCCCTTCTACTTCTCCTCGCTGTTCCCGACGCCCGAGGCGGGGAACGCGATGTTCGGCTATCTCAATTCCGCGCAGATCTTCGTCGAGGCGGGGGGCATGTTCCTCGCGCCTTTCCTGGTTCGGCGCATCGGCGCCACGCGTGGGCTGATGCTCGCCACCGCGATCATGATCCTGCGCATCGCGGGTTCGGGACTGGCGACGGGGCCGCTCACCATCTCGGCGTGCAAGATGATGCACGCGATCGAGTTGCCGATCCTCGCCGTCTCGCTCTTCCGGTACATCGCCTATCATTTCGAGGCGCGGCACGCGTCGACGGTGTACATGGTGGGCGTGAGCTTCGGCCACTCCCTCGGGCTCGCCATCCTCTCGCCGCTCGCGGGGGTCGGCTATGACCTGCTCGGGTTCCAGAACACTTATTTCCTCATCGCGGCGCTGGCGCTGGCCTTCTGGATCGCATCCTGGTTCGCCCTCTCGCCCACGCCGCGGGAGACCGGTCTGGCGCCGCCCGCCACCGAACCTCCGATCGCCCCGCCGCTCGATCCGGCCGGTGGCGGCGACATGCGCCCGTTGGGATCGGCTGGCCGATGAACGAGATCGCAGACGAGCCGCTCGTGACGCTCGAGCTGGTTCCTCCCGAGCATACCGAGCTGGACGCGCTGATCATGGATGCGCTGGCTCGGCTCGACAGGACGATGCCGCAGTTCAGGGAGCATTTTCCGGCGCCCTCCAGCGAGAGCGGAACCTATGCGCCGATCGACAATGTCGAATGGACGAACGGCTTCTGGACCGGGATGCTCTGGCTCGCCTGGGAGATGACCGGTTGCGCCGCCTATCGGGAGGCGGCGGACGAGAATGTGTCCTCGTTCCTCGACCGCGTGAAGCGGCGGATCAACGTCGATCATCACGACCTCGGCTTCCTCTACACTCCCTCGGCCTGCGCGGCCCACCGGCTCACGGGAAGCGAGGCCGGGCGCGCCGCGGGGCTGGAGGCGGCAAAGCTGCTGCTCGGGCGATATGATGGTGTCGCGAACGTCATCCAGGCCTGGGGCGACATGCGCGATCCTGCGCAGCGCGGCCGAATGATCATCGACTGCAACCTCAACCTGCCGCTGCTGTTCTGGGCGGGGAGGGAGACCGGCGACGCGAGCTTCAGCGATGCGGCCACGCGCCATCTGGGACAGGCCGCGCGCTATCTGGTGCGGCCCGATGCATCGACCTTCCATACCTTCTATATCGACACAGCCTCCGGCCAGCCGCGCTTCGGAAGCACGCATCAGGGCTATTCGGACGACAGCTGCTGGGCCCGCGGCCAGGCCTGGGGCATCTACGGCTTCGCCCTGGGGGGCCTGCACACCGGCGACGAACATTATGTCGAGCTCGCGGCGCGGCTCGCCAGTTACTTCCTGAACCGCCTTCCCGCAGACGGAATCTGCTGCTGGGACCTCATCTTCACCGACGACACCACGACGCCTCGCGATAGCTCCGCGGCTGCGATCGCAGCATGCGGGCTGCTCGAGCTGGTGAAGGCCCTGCCGATCTCCGACCCACGACGCGACACTTATGCGGCCTGGGCGTGGCGCATCGTGAAATCCCTTGGCGACGGATACCTGGCGCCCGTCGAGGGGTCGAATGCGGTGTTGCTTCATGCGGTGTATCACATGCCGAACGGTGCGGGGGTCGACGAGGCGTGCATCTGGGGGGACTATTTCTACATGGAAGCCTTGATGCGGCTGAGAAGCGTGTGGACTCCCTATTGGAGCTAGCGGCGCAGGGCGCCGGCCTGGCTAACACAAGCTAGAGAAGTCCCCCGCATCGGCCCCTATGGTGAACGCCATGGCGACCGACTCGCCACAACAGGGGAAGTCGATGGAAAGCAGCGAACGCGCCTACTGGCTGCGTCGCGCCGAACAGGAGCGCGGCCGGGCGGAGAATGCCGCGAACGGGCCGGCGCGGTGCGCGCACCAGACGCTGGCCAACGCCTATGCCGCGCGCGCCAGGTCGGCGGTGGCGGCGATGCCGACCGGACGCGAGTAGCGGGCCCATTTCGCACGGCGAAGCGTTGCAGGGCAAACAACAGGCGAAAATCCTTGCCCGGCCATGACATCATCGTGATCGGCGGCTCCGCCGGTTCCTTCGAAGCACTCAAGGCGATCCTGCCGCGCCTGCCAGAGGGCTTCGATGCGGCGGTGTTCGTCGTGACGCATCTGCCGAGCGGCGTCCGCTCGCGGCTTCCCGAGATATTTCGCGACAGGTGCGCGCTGCCGGTGCGCGCCGCGGAGGACGGCGAGGCGATCCGCCCCGGCCAGATCCTGCTCGCTCCGGGCGACTGGCACCTGCTGCTGATCGACGGACGGGTCCGGCTCGGCAGGGGACCGCGCGAGAACATGTCGCGGCCCTCGATCGATCCGCTGTTCCGGTCCGCGGCGCTCGCCTATGGCCCGCGCGTGATCGGTGTCGTGCTGACCGGCATGCTCGACGACGGCGCGGCGGGGCTGGTGGCGGTGCGTCGCTGTGGCGGCATCGCCGTGGTGCAGGACCCCGCCGACGCCGAATTCGACGAGATGCCGCGCAATGCGATCGCCGCGACCTCGGTCGACCACCTTGCCGCGGCGGAGCAGATCGCGGACCTGCTGGTGACGCTGCACGCGAAGGAGCCGGGCCCCGCCGTGCCGCCGCCGCGCGACCTGCAGCTCGAAGTGGAGATCGCAGCGGGGGGCAGGTCCGATGCCGAGGAGATCGCGCAGATCGCGGATCTGGTGCCGATGACCTGCCCGAGCTGCCAAGGCAGCCTTTCACAGATAAAGGAGGCGCAGCCGCTTCGCTTCCGTTGCCAGGTAGGACACGCCTTCACGGCCAAGCAGCTGGAAGCCGAGCAGGAAAACGCCGTCGACGAGGCGCTGCGCATCGCGCTGCGCGTGATCGACGAGCGCTCGGAGCTGGTGAGCCGCATGGCGCTGGACGCCGCCCGCACCGGAAGACTGGCGGTGGCCGACCTCTATCGCGACCGCGCCGAGGAATATCGGGGCTATGCCGAGACGATCCGTCGGGCAGTGCTGCTGCGGATGCAGCCGAAGGGCGATGCCTAGCAACACCCGCTGGCGCACGGCGCCCGCAAATGCTTATGCTGCCCCGACAAATGAGCGGGAATGCCGTGACTGACGATATCGAACCCGAACCCATGGACCTCGACCCCCCGGAGGAATCCGAACCGGAGCCAGGGGAACCGCGCTTCCCACTGGCGATCGGCGTCGCCGCCTCGGTCGCCGATCGCGAATCGCTTTCGAAGTTCCTGAGCGGGCTCGACGGCGACGAAGCGGCCGTGATCATCTGCCTGTCGCAGCAGGAAGCGGCGGACGAGAAGGCTCTGCTCAAGGCGCTGGCCAAGCAGACGGGCCGGCGCGCCGTGCTGGCGAGCGACGGCGTCCAGATCGAGACGGGCACGATCTATCTCGTCCCTTCCGCGCAGGTGGCCACGCTCGAGGACGGGCACATCGCGACGCGGCCGTCGCCCGAGCCGCTCGGCGAGCGCGGCCGCATCGATTCGCTGATGGTGAGCCTCGCGCGCGCACAGGGAACGCATGCGGTGGGAGTGGTGCTCGCCGGCGTCGGCGGGGACGGCACGCTCGGCGCCACCGCGATGAAGGAGCAGGGCGGCCTCATCGTGGCGCAGGAACCCGATCCGAACGCGCGGGTCGTGCCGCTCGCCGGCGGGACGGCGAGCGCGATCGCGGACTATGTGCTGCCGGCCGAGAAGATCGCCGAATGCATCATCCACTATCGCGCGCACCTTGCCCATCGGCAGGAGGCGCGCGATGCCGAGGCGGAGCGCGAGCAGATCTCGCTCCAGCTCGGCCGGATCGCCACGGTCCTGCGCAACAAGACCGGGCATGATTTCCACGGCTACAAGCAGAATACCTTCATGCGCCGCGTCCAGCGGCGAATGCAGGTGAACCGCAGCGAGAACGTCGACAGCTACATCAATTTCCTCCGCGAGGACGCCGAGGAAGTGCAGAATCTGTTCAACGACATGCTGATCGGCGTCACGCAGTTCTTTCGCGACGCGCGTGAATTCGAGCTGCTCGAGAAGCAGGTCATCCCCAAGCTGTTCGAGGGCAAGAGCGCCGCGGACCAGGTGCGCGTCTGGGTGCTCGGCTGCGCGACCGGCGAGGAGGCGTACAGCATCGGGATCCTGCTGCGCGAGCACATGGCAACCCTCGATGCCGTGCCGCACGTCCAGATCTTCGCCACCGACATCGACGGACGCGCGCTCGCCGCCGCGCGGGTCGGGCGCTTCGCCGACACCATCGCGCGCGATGTCCGGCCCGAGCGGCTGCAGCGCTGGTTCATCCGGGAAGGCGACACCTACAATGTCGTCAAGGAACTGCGCGAGATGTGCATCTTCTCGCAGCACAACCTGATCAAGGACGCGCCCTTTTCCCGGCTCGATCTCGTTTCCTGCCGCAATCTGCTGATCTACCTCAACAACGACCTGCAGAACCGGATCATTCCGCTCTTTCATTTTTCGCTGCTGCCCGGCGGGTACCTGTTCCTCGGCAATAGCGAGAACGTCACGCGGCATTCCAAGCTCTTCGCCCCGATCGACCGGCGGTACCGCATCTTCCGCAAGCTGGAGACCGGCGGGCGGGTGCTGCCCGATTTCCCGCTTTCGGCGGCTTCCGATCGTTCCCGCGGCGAGCTGGGCGTGCGTCCGCGCATCGGCGAAGGCAATCTGACGCGCCGGACCGAACGCATCGCCGAGCGCTACGCGCCCGCCTATGCCGTGGTCGACGAGCATCACGAGGCGCTACATTTCTCCGGGCGGACCGGCCGTTTCCTGGAACCGGCGAACGGCACCGCGACGCTCAACCTGGTCAATCTCGTCCATCGCGACCTGCGGCTCGATCTGCGCGCGGCGCTCCACAAGGCCGCGGCAGAGAACGCCGTCGTCAAGGTGCCGCCGCTGCGGATGGGAACCAATGGCGAGGCGCAGATCGTCCGTCTCACTGTTGAGCCCATCGGCGGTGGGCCCGGCGAGGCACCGCACTTCATGGTGCTCTTCCAGGCCGGGGAGACCGTGGCCGAGGACGATGTCCAGCATCCGCCGGAACCGCTGATCCGCGATGAGCATGTCCAGCGGCTCGAAAGCGAGCTCAGGCTGACGCGCGAGCGGCTGCAGGCGACGATCGAGGAGCTGGAAAGCACCAACGAGGAGCTCAAATCCTCGAACGAGGAATATCAGTCGATCAACGAGGAGCTGCAATCGGCGAACGAGGAGCTCGAGACCAGCAAGGAGGAGCTGCAGTCGGTCAACGAGGAGCTCCAGACCGTCAATGGCGAGCTGGCCCACCGAGTGCAGGAACTCGGCCGCGCCAATTCGGACCTCAAGAACCTCCTCGAAAGCACTCAGATCGCGACGGTCTTCCTCGACAACGACCTTCGTGTGCGCAATTTCACGCCTGCGCTCACCGAGATATTCCATCTGATCGAAAGCGATCTCGGCCGCCCGATCACGCACATCGCCGGCAAGATCAGCTACGACGATCTCGCGGACGACGTTCGCCGGGTGCTGCGCACGCTCACCACGGTCGAGCGGGAGATCGGCGATCCGCGATCGGGCACGCGCTATCTGGTCCGCATCCTGCCCTATCGGTCGATCGAGAATTTCATCGGCGGCGTCGTGCTCACCTTCCTCGACGTCACCAAGCTCGCCAAGGCCGAACAGGCGCTGCGCGAATCCGAGGAACGGTTCCGGCTGATGGCGACGACCGTGCCGATCGTGCTGTTTACTGCCTTTCCCGACCTGCGCCAGGACTATATCAACGAACGGTTCTACGAGCTCACCGGCATGGCGGAGGGGACGGGGCTCGGCCATGGCTGGCTGGCCGCGGTGCACCCCGACGATGTCGACCGGATGAAGACCGAGTGGCGCCGCGCGGCCGAGGCGGGCAACGCCTTCGAGATCGAGATCCGGCTGCGTTCGGTGCGCGAGGGCTATCGCTGGATGCTCGTCCGGGCGGAGGCGGTGCGCGACGGCGACGGCAAGCTGCTGCGCTGGTTCGGATCGGCGTCGGACATCAACGAGCTGAGGCTCGCGACCGAGCGACAGAAGATGCTGATGGCCGAGCTCCAGCATCGCGTGAAGAACATCCTGGCGGTGGTCCGCTCGATCTTCTCGCGTACCGTCGAGGCGGGCGGCGAGGTCGAGGAGATGGCCGAGCATTTCCGCGGGCGCCTCGACGCGCTGGCCCGGACGCAGACCGTATTGGCCCGGACGCCCGACGGCGGGCTTGATCTCGAAGAGCTGGTCCGCGACGAATTGTTGAGCGTGGGGGCCCCGATGGACGGGGCCAAGGTGAGCATAACAGGGACCCCGGCACGGTTGCGCCACAAGGAGGCGGAAGCGCTGGGTCTCGCCGTCCACGAACTCGCCACCAACGCGCTCAAATATGGCGCGCTCGCCAGCGACGGCGGCAAGATAGAGATATCCTGGCGGATCGAGCAGGACAGCGAGCGCCGCCTCCATTTCGATTGGCGCGAGACCGGCGTGCGCATCGTCAATGCCAACCCGCCGCGGCGCGGGTTCGGCAGCGAGCTGATCGAGCAGGGGCTGCCCTATCAGCTGGGCGCCACCACGGCGCTGGAACTCGCGCCGGGCGGTCTGCGTTGCGCGATTAACCTTCCGTTCATAGAAGCTGGCGGGCAGACGACGCCTTCACTCGCCGAGGAAGAGGAGCGATAGTCATGCGCGAAATCCGCGCTCTCGACGGCAAGCGCATTCTGGTCGTCGAGGACGAATATTTCATCGCCGACGATCTGCGCCGGGCGCTGGCGCGTGCGGGGGCCGAAGTGGCCGGACCGGTGTCGTCGGTCGAGGCGGCGCTCGCTCTGGTGGGCGAGGGCGGGTTCGACGCGGCGATCCTCGACATCAATCTCGGCGGCGAGATGTCCTTCCCGATCGCCGATGCGCTCGAGCGCTCGGGCACGCCCTTCCTGCTCGCGACCGGTTATGACGAATGGGTGATCCCGACGCGGTTCGGTGCGGTGCCGCGCTCCCCCAAACCGTTCAGCATCCCTCTGGTGGTGCAGCAGCTCGCCCGGCTGTCCGCGGCGGAGCCGGCGGCATGAAGGTGATGGCGATAAGCACCGATCGGGAGCCCGCGCTCACGCGGCTGTCGGCGCTGGCGGCGCTCACGGGCGAGGACAGGCAGCTTCTCGATGCCGCGATGAACGGTGCGCGCGGACTCGTCGTCCGTTCGGAGCTGCTGCGGGAGGGCGATCCGATCGCCCAGCCGATGCTCATGCTTTCGGGATGGGCCGCGCAGGTGCGGCAGCTCAGCGATGGACGCCGGCAAGTGCTGAGCCTCATCTTGCCCGGCGAGCTGATCGGCATATGCCGTGTCGAGCATCCGGTCGCGGCGGCGAGCGTCGTCGCGCTCACCGATGTCACGCTCGCGCGCCTGCCGGCCCGCTGCGATCTTCCGGAACATTCGGGACTGACGTCCGCCTACGACCTTAGCCGCGCGCTCGACGAGCATTATCTGCTCGCGCAGGTCACGCGGCTCGGGCGGCTCAACGCCTATGAGCGGATCGCCGACCTTCTGCTCGAGCTGGATGGCCGGCTGGCGCTCTCGGGACTGGCGAGCAGCGGCCAGTTCGCGATGCCGCTGACCCAGGAGCTGCTCGCCGACCTGCTCGGCCTCACCAGCGTCCATGTCAACCGGACGCTCCAGACGATGCGGCGCGAGGAGGTGCTGAGCTTTCGCAGCGGCAATGTCGTGCTGCGCGACCGCGAGGCGATGGCGCGGCTGGTCGATTACCGCTCGTCGCGCCTTCTCGGCTAGGGTCTACTCGGCCGCGACGGTCAGCGTCTCCTCTACGACGGGGCGGCAGCTGCCGAGCTCCCGGGCGAACCACGCGCAGGTGCGGGCGAGCCCTTCGGCGAGCGGCACCCGCGGCGACCAGCCGAGCAACGCCTGGGCGCGGCTGATGTCCGGCCGGCGGCGGCGCGGATCGTCGACGGGCAGCGGGCGATAGTCGATCGGCTGGTTGGTGCCGGTCAATGCGACGATCTGCTCGGCGAGCTCGGCGACGGTCAGCTCGACGGGATTGCCGAGATTGACGGGCTCGAGCCCGTCGATGTCGCTTTCCATCAGGCGCATCAGTCCCCCGACCAGGTCGGAGACGTAGCAGAAGCTGCGCGTCTGGCTGCCGTCGCCATAGACGGTGAGCGCGCGGCCAGAGAGCGCCTGGCAGATCAGGTTCGAGATCACCCGTCCGTCGTCGAAATGCATGTGGGGGCCGTAGGTGTTGAAGATCCGCGCGACGCGCACCTCCGCGCGGCCCATGCGCGCATAGTCGAACGCCATCGCCTCCGCGGCGCGCTTGCCCTCATCATAGCAGGCGCGAGGGCCGGTGCAGTTGACCGCGCCCCGATAATCCTCGCGCTGCGGATGGACCTCGGGATCGCCATAGACCTCGCTGGTCGAGCTCAGCAGGAAGCGCGCGCCGGAAAGCTCCGCGAGCCGCAGCAGATGCGCGGTTCCGACGACATTGGTCATCATCGTGTGCTCGGGATCAGCCTGATATTGCGGGGGCGAGGCGGCGCAGGCGAGGTTGTAGATGCGCGTGAACCGGTCGGCGCGGTCGAGGACGGCGTCCGGCAGCGGCTCGGTCACGTCCGCTTCGATGAATTCGAAGCCGGGATGGTCCTCGAGCTCGCGCAGGTTGGAGAGGCGCGCGGTCTGCAGATTGTCCAGGCACAGGACGCGATGCCCGCTGGCGAGCAATTCGGCGCACAGATGCGAGCCGATGAAGCCCGCACCGCCGGCGACGAGGGTCAGGGGCTGGCTGAGCATGGCAGATCTCCCGGAACTGGCGAGCCGCGCGCTCGCATCGATCAGATGGGTTTCGAGCTCCTCCGCCCGGCATTGCGCGCTGTGCGCGGCGAGCACGCGCCGGCGCGCGGCCTCGCCGATCGGCGCGGCATCGCGCTCCATGGCCTCGATCACTGCGCCGGCGCCGTGCGCGAGCAGGATCTCGCGACCCGGCTCCAGCAGCGACTCGATCCCGTCCCACGGGTCCGAGATGATCGGCGTCGCGCAGGCGCTCGCTTCGAAGATGCGCACCGAGGGCGACCAGCCGGCGGCGATCATGTCGGCCCGGGTGAGGTTCAGCGTGAAGCGTGAGGCGCTGTAGAAGGCGGGATGGTCCGCGGGCGGAAGATGCTCGATCCGCTCGACATTGGCGGGCCAGTCGATCTCCGCGGGGTATTGCGGTCCGGCGACGACGAAGCGCAACTCCGGCCGGCGCCGCGCGGGATCGAGGAGCAGGCGCTCCAGCCCGGGCTGCCGATCGGGGCTGTAGGTCCCGAGGTACGACAGGTCCCATCGCTTGGGCAGCTCGACGGGCTTGTAGGCCTCGGTGTCGACCGAACAGTAGAGCGCCCGCGCGGCCGGCGCGCCATAGTCCCGCTCGATGCGCCCGAGCGTCGGGCCGCCGGTGAAGGAGAGATAGAGATCGAAGCCCGGGATCAGCTCGGGCGCGAGATAATCGCAATCGTCACGCGCGAGCCTGGCTAGCGTGACCGGCGTGTCGATGTCGTAGAAGGCAGCGACGCCGCGGCCGTGGCGCTGGACGAAGCGGGCCACGTCTACGCCGTCCGGCACATAGGAGCCGACGATCGTCGCGTCCGCCCGGATGATCTCCTCGCGCCACCGGTCGAGTTCGGCGACGCCACGATAATATTCGAGACGGCAGAAGTCGGGCTCGCGCAGATCGCGGTGCGCGCCCGCGTACCAGGGCATCTCGCGCTCGAGGAACAGGAGGTCGTGCCCGCGCGCGGCGAAGGCGCGGAGCAGCGCGCGCCAGGTGGTGGCGTGGCCATTGCCCCAGGAAGAGCCGAGGCTGAGGCCAAGGACGACGAGCTTCATGCGGCCTCCCTGGTTCGAGCGACATGGGTGTGGAGCAGCGCGTCGACCTGCGCGCCGCGCAGCGCATAATTGTGCTCGGCTAGCACGCGGCGCCGGGCGGCTTTCCCGATCGCGGCCGCGCGCTCGGGAGTCAGCGTGGCGAGCAGCTCGGCGACGTCCTTGCCGTCGCGCGCGACGAGGACTTCGCGATCGGGGGCGAGGAAAAGCGCGATGCCCTCCCACGCGTCGGTGATCAGGCACGCGCCCGCGCCGGCCGCCTCGAACACGCGCGTCGCGGGGGAGAAGCCGATCTCGGCCATGGAATCGCGCGCCACGTTGAGCACCGCCCGCGGCGTGCAGTTGAAGGCATTGTGATCCGCCGTTCCGACATGGCCGATCGCGCGGACGTTCGCCGGCATCGGCTTGTCCGTCCAGCCATTGCCGCCGAGCAGGAAGCGCTTGCCCGGAAGCTTCGCGGCGGGTTCGAGGAAGAACGCCTCGATCCGCGCCTCGCGATCGGGCAGGCGATTGGCAAGCAGGGCAAGGTCGGCCGCGAAGCGCGGATCGGGCGGGGCGGGGTGATGCGTCTCCGGGTCGAGGGCATTGTAGACCGGCACGCATCCAGCCGCGCCGAACGCCTCATAGGCGCGGACCACCGGCGGACCTCCGCCATAGGTGAGCACCAGGTCGAGCTCGGGCAGCGCGGCCCGGACCGGATGGCCGGGATCGCCGCGCATCTCCTCGAGCGTCGCGGCGGCGTCGACGTCCCAGAAGATGCGCAGCGCGCCGGGGCGGGCATGCGCGATCACGCCCTCGAGCAGCTCGCGGTCGAACACGCCGACGCCGCTAGCCTTGACCACCACATCGGCGGCCTCCGCTTCGGCGAGCACCGAGCGCAGGCCCTGTCCGGTAGCCGGATAGACCACCGAACGTGCCCATGCGGGCGGATCGATGTCGCGATGCCGTTGCCGCTCGAACGCGTCGGGCTCGTAGAAGGTGATCTCGTGGCCGAGATCCGCCAGCGCCTTGAGAACGCCGCGATAATAGGTCGCCGCCCCGTTCCAATAGGCCGACAACAGGCTCGATCCGTAGAAGGCGATCTTCATGCGGCGTCTCTGGCATTGTGGGGCTTGGTCAGGCTCGCGACGATGGCGAGGAGCTGATCGACGCGATGCGCGCAGCTGTGCCGGGCGCGAACCGTCTCGAGGCCGTTGCGCGCCAGCGTCTCGCGCAGATCGCGATCGTGACGCAGCGCCCGGAGATGGCGCAACATCGCCTCGCCGTCCTCGGCGACCAGATAGTCCCCACCCGGCCGGAACAGCCCTTCGCTGTCCGTCCAGGGCGCGGAAGCCAGCGGAATGCCGCAGGCGAGCGCCTCGAACATCCGGATGGTCGGGATGCCGGGCAGGATCGTCGCATAATATCGCCGCGGCACATGGACGGTGGCCAGGTGCCTGGCGAAGATCGCGGGCGCCTCGGCATTCGGTGCCCAGCCATGGTAGCGCGCGCCGTAGCGGGCGAGCATCGACTTGGCCCCGTCGGGATAGCGGACGCCATGGACGTCGAGCCGCATGTCCGCGTCGCGCGCGGGGCGGAACAGGAAGCGGCCGAGCTCCTCGGTCCGCTCGCCATCGCCCCAATTGCCGATCCAGACGAGCCCCTCGCGCGCGCCCTCCCGTTCGGGCGGACGGAAGCGCCTGAGGTCGGCCGCCTCGTGCCAGGTCCAGACCCGGCTGCCCCAGCCCCAGCCGCGATACACTTCCGACAGCGCTTCGCCGAAGGCGAGCACGCCGTCATAGCCCGAAAGATCATAGGCGCGGATCGCGTCCGGATCGCTCACCGCGCGATGGTGGGTGTCGTGGAAGAGCAGCGTGAACCGCCCGCCCTCGGCGCGCACGCGGCCGAGGCTCGCGACGAGCCGGGGCCAGGTCCATTCATGGACGATGACGAGGTCGGCCCCCTCGACCAACGCCTCGGGGCGGGCGAGCGGCGTATAGGTGGCCGAGCGCAGCTCGGGATAGGCGCGGCGGAAGGCGTCGAATCCTCGCTCGCCATGATCGGCGCGGAGATTCGACGCGCTCCAGCTTTCCGCGGGCTCCCACACGCGCACTTCGTGCCCACGCGCGATCAGCTCGCTCAGCACGCCGCGCAGGAAATGCGCGTTGCCATGGTTCCAGCACGAGGCGAGCGAATGCGTGAAATAGACGATCCTCATGCCGCGACCCTCCGGGTCTCGAGGATGGCTTCGTAGAGGCGCAGCATCGCGTCCGCGGTGGCGGCAGGCGTGTAGCGCGCCGCGCGCTGCTTCGCGGCGGCGCCGAGCTGCAGCCGCCTGTCGCAATCGCCGGTCAGGCCTTCGATCGCGGCGACATAGGCGTCCTCGTCACGCGCCGGCACGAACAGCGCGGCGCCGTCCCAGAGCTCGCGAAAGCCCGGCATGTCCGAAAGCACGAGCGCACATCCGGCCATGGCGGCCTCGAGCACGGCGAGGCCGAACGGTTCGAAGGTGGCGGCGGAAACGAACACCGGGCGAGCGGCCAGGCGCCGCGACAGCCGGGCTTGGTCGAGATGACCGAGCGGATGCAGATTCTCGAGCGTGACGGTCTCGTCGTGGGGACCGGTCAGCGCGCCGGCGGCGTGGAAGGGGACCGCGAGCCGCCCCGCGACGCGGTCGAGCAGCGCGGCGCCCTTCACCGGATCCCAGAGCCGGCCGGCGGTGAGGACGCAGTCGTGCATCATCAGCGGCGCGGGCATGGCGAGCGGGTGCCGGCCGTTATGGACCACCCTCGGCTTGTGACGAAGGCCGTAGTGGCGCGCGACGATACGCGCGTAGCTGGCGGTGGGGGCGACGACCTGTTCGGCGGCGCGCAGACCCTCTCCCGTCAGGCTCCGATGCCAGCGGAACCCGGGATCGAGGGCTATTCGCGGCCATGCGGCCTGCCACCAGGTCGAGACGCAGCCGTGCGTGACGGCGATCACCGGTGCGGGCAGGGGCGTTGACGCGGCGAGTATCGGCATGTTGAGCTGGACGAGATCGACGCCGAGATCCCCCGTCATTTCGGCGATCTCGGCGCCGGCGGCGAGCACCGGCGCCGGCCCGTCGCACAGCCAGTCGAGCGGAAGATCCGTCTCGATCAGCGTCGTCCCGGCGATCGCCCGTGCTTCGGCACGTTGCCCGGAGTCGGGGGATGGCCCCAGCACGGCGATGATCGTTTCGACTTCGCGGTCGGCCAGCGCGCGCGCGAGGTCGAGCGAGTATTGCCAAACCCCACCCACCGCGTCGGCGGTCAGCAGCAGCCGCATCCGCGCGCCGCTCACAGCGCAGCCGCCCGCACCGGAAGGCGCACGACCCGGTCGTCGGAATCGGGCAACCGGATGCCGCGCTCGCTCGCGAGCCAATGCGCGAGGCGCGCGACGCCCGAGCGCCACGGCACCAATGCCGTGAGTCCGAGCACATCGCGTGCCGCACGGGTATCTGCGACGAAGTAGCGCTGGTCTCCCTGTCGCCAGTCCGTGAAGGCGACTTGCGGGGGATGTCCGGTGAGCGTCGCTATGTGGTCGAGCAGAGTGCGCAGGCTCACGGCATTGCCCGGGCCGCCGCCGAGATTGAAGGCGCGGCCGGCGACGCGGTCGATCCGGCGCCAGGCCGCGAGATAGGCGTCGACTGCATTGTGCACGTCGAGGATGTCGCGCACCTGGTGTCCGTCGCCATAGAGCGTGATCGGACGGCGCTCGAGCGCGCGGATCAGGAAATGGGCGACCCAGCCCTGATCCTCGGTGCCCATCTGGCGCTGTCCATAGATGCAGCTCATGCGGAGGACGGTCGCGGGCAGGCCGTAGCTGCGGGCGTGATCGAGCACATATTGGTCGGCGGCGCCCTTCGAGCAGCCATAGGGGGTGTGGAAGTCGAGGGGCCGGTCTTCGCCGATCCCGTGAGCGCGGATCGCCGGGTCCGCGGGGACATGGCCGTTGACGCCCTGAGTGAGCGCAAGGTCGGCGAGGTCGCCATAGACCTTGTTGGTCGAAGCGAAGACCAGCGGCGGCGGCGTCTCGCAGGCGCGGATCGCTTCGAGGAGGTTGAAGGTCCCGGCGACATTGACTTCGAAGTCGCTGCGCGGGTCCTCGAGGCTGGTGGTCACCGCGACCTGCGCAGCGAAATGGAACACCGCCTTGACGCCGCGCACCGCCTCGCGGAGCAGCGCGGCGTCGCGCACATCCGCGACCACACTGCGGATGCGCGGTCCATGGCGCGCACGCAGCCAATCGAGATTGCGTTCGACACCGGCACGGGCGAGTGCGTCGTAGATCAGCACCTGGTGGCCCTCGGCGGCGAGCCGGTCGGCGAGGTTCGATCCGATGAAGCCGGCGCCGCCGGTGATCAGCACGGGGTGTCCATCGGGGCTCATGCGACCAGTCCCCGCGCCTCGAGCTCGGTCCTCGCCTGGTGCATGCGGTCCTCTGCCGTCTGGCGCTGCACCCATTCGGCCAGCTCGGCCAGTCCCCCCTCGAAGTCCTGCGTCGCGCGGAAGCCCAGCCTTTCGCCGGCGAGCATGGTGTCGCAGAAGCAATGGCGGATGTCGCCGATCCGCGCCTTGCCGAGGATCTCCGGCTCGACGGCGTTCTTGCCCATCGCGCGGGCCAGCGCCTCGGCGACCTCCACCACGCTGCGATCCTGGCCGGAACCGATGTTGAAGGTGCCGCCCGCCGCCTGGGGCAATGTCAGCGCCTCGGCAAAGGCGCGTGCGACGTCGCGCACATGGACGAAGTCGCGCCGTTGCTGCCCGTCCTCGAAGATCATCGGCCGCTCGCCGTTGAGCAGCCGCGACGCGAAGATCGCGAGCACGCCGGTATAGGGATTGGAGAGCGCCTGGCCGGGGCCATAGACGTTGAACAGCCTGAGACACACGCTTTCGATGCCATAGGGGGCGGCCATGATATGCGTGGTCCGCTCCTGCACATATTTGTTGAGCGCGTAGATCGAGGCGAGGCTCGGCCGCTTCCACTCGGGCGTGGGCAGCGGCGTGAGGGCATGTCCCACCAGATCGACCGGGTTCCAGATCTTCTGCCCGTCGCGGACGATACCGCGCTCGGCATCCTCGACCAGGTTGCCGGACATGTCGCGATACAGGCCCTCGCCATAGATGCTCATCGACGAGGCGGTAACCACTCGTCGCACGGGATGGTCGATCAGCCGCTCGAACAGCACCGCGGTGCCCAGATCGTTCGCGGACGTATAGCGCTCCACTTCGTACATCGACTGGCCGACGCCGACCTCGGCAGCGAGGTGAATCACGCTGTCTATGCCCTCGAGCGCCGCCGCCACCGCCGAACCGTCGCGAATGTCCGCGACGACGAGCTCGGCTTCCGGATCGAGCCCTTCAGGTCTTCCAGCGTCGCCATGGACCTGGGCGAGCAGGCAATCGAGGACGCGGACGCGATTGCCACGGCGCAGCAACTCGCTGGCCACTTGCCGGCCGATGAACCCCGCGCCACCGGTAATGAGGACGTGTTCAGTCACCTGCGCTCCTTCGAATCTATATTGATATAATTCTGATACGATACTTGGACGAAACAACATCGTTAGAGATGCGATGCGACATATGGGAGAACGAACACCTTCTTCTTCATCTTGTTCCCGATGGATGTCAGTAATAACGTATGTTATATATTCATATCCCTTGAATAATAACTTGAGTTAATGGGAACAAAGCTGCGGGGAAACTTGTTTCGGCTTCAACTATGCTTGCAATTTCATCCTTCGTTCCCGTGCCTGAGGCGCCGCTCTATCTGGTGCGGCACGCCACGCACGACGAGATCGGCAGGCGGCTCAGTGGACGATCGGAGATCCCGCTGAACGCGCGCGGCCGCTCGGAGGCGGAGATGCTGGCGGAACGGCTGGAGCGCATTCCGATTGCCTCGATCCACAGCAGTCCGCGGCGCAGGGCGCTCGAGACAGCGCAGCCCATCGCGGCGCGTCGGGGGCTCGCGGTGCATGTCGCTCCGGCGCTCGACGAGATCGACTTCGGTGCGTTCGCCGGACGCACCTTCGCGCTGCTCGATGGGGAATCCGATTGGGCGCGCTGGAATGCCGAGCGCGG